>JBHEOS010000124.1:0-3754 GCA_046260695.1 Gammaproteobacteria bacterium | reverse complement strand
ATAGTGAAGGCGATTCGTCCGTTCGTGGTTCGACAGGCCTGTCCTGAGCACACGTCGAAGGGCTCACCACGAACGGATTTATTCAGGCTCCTAGGACAGTGACATGGGTTCCGCAAAACACCCCCTGATATAGAGGATGCGTACTTGAATGCCACCATTCCACTAGGCTCGCGGGTGCTGTCGGGCATGCGCCCCACGGGCGCGTTGCACCTGGGTCATTACCATGGCGTGTTGAAGAATTGGCTGAAGCTCCAGCACGAATACGACTGCTTTTTCTTTGCGGCCGACTGGCATGCCCTGACCACCCACTACGAATCCCCGGGCATCATCGGCCAGAGTGTCTGGGACATGGTCATCGACTGGTTGGCCGCGGGTGTGAACCCGGGCAAGGCCCAGCTGTTCATCCAATCGCGCGTGCCGGAGCACGCGGAGTTGCACCTGTTGCTGTCCATGGTCACCCCGCTCGGGTGGCTGGAGCGGGTGCCGACCTACAAGGATCAGCAGGAACGGCTCAAGGAAAAAGACCTCGCCACCTACGGCTTTCTGGGGTATCCGTTGTTGCAGAGCGCCGACATCCTGATCTACAAGGCCCACGGCGTGCCGGTCGGCGAGGATCAGGTCGCGCATGTGGAGCTGACCCGCGAGGTCGCGCGGCGTTTCAACCACCTCTACGGACGCGAGGCGGATTTCGAAGACAAGGCGGAGACCGCGATCAAGAAGCTGGGCAAGAAGGGCGCCAAGCTGTATCGGGAGCTGCGCAGACGCTATCAGGAGCAGGGCGATGCCGAGGCCCTGAAGGTCGCGCGCGCGCTGCTGGAGGATCAGCAGAACATCACCCTCGGCGACCGCGAGCGCCTGTTCGGCTATCTGGAAGGCGGCGGCCGTGTCATCCTGCCGGAACCTCAGGCCATGCTCACGCCGGCGTCGAAGATGCCGGGTCTGGATGGTCAGAAGATGTCCAAGTCTTACGGCAATACCATCAGCCTGCGCGAGCCGCCCGAGCAGGTGGCCCAGAAGCTGCGCACCATGCCGACCGACCCGGCACGGGTGCGTCGCACCGACCCGGGTACGCCGGAAAAATGCCCCGTGTGGCAGCTGCATCAGGTCTATTCGGACGCGGCGGTCCGTGACTGGGTGCGAGAAGGCTGTACCAGCGCGGGGATCGGCTGCCTGGATTGCAAGCAGCCGGTGATCGAGGCGGTGCAGGCGGAGCTGGAACCGATCCGCAGCCGCGCCGAGGGCTACCTCGCCAACCCGGACCGCGTGCGCGCCATCGTCGAGGAGGGCTGCGAGGCCGCGCGCGCTGTCGCGCGTGAGACATTGAAAGAGGTAAGGTCTGCAATGGGTTTGAGTTACATATAAAAACCCTGGACCTGAATTTGCCCGGCAGGGTCCGCGTGATTCCGGTAGAATCGCCCCATTCCGGGCCCGACCCGCATGGCCAGCCAGCCAAATCATGAGCGACGCCGACACCCCCACAGAGGTTCGAGACCCGCCTCATCAGGCCGAGCTGCCGTTCGCCCTGGTCCAGGGCCAGGCGGTCACCAGCCTGCCGCAGGATCTGTACATCCCGCCCGATGCCCTGGAGGTGATCCTGGAGGCCTTCGAGGGTCCGCTGGATCTGCTGCTGTACCTGATCAAGCGCCAGAACCTGGATATCCTCGATATCCCCATCGCCGCAATCACCCGTCAGTACATGACCTACATCGACCTGATGGAGGTCATGCGCCTGGAGCTGGCGGCAGAGTATCTGGTCATGGCCGCGATGCTGGCCGAGATCAAGTCGCGCATGCTGCTGCCGCGACCGGCCGATGCCGAGGGCGAAGAAGATGACCCGCGGGCCGAACTGGTGCGCCGGTTGCAGGAATACGAGCGCTACAAACAGGCCGCCGAGGACCTCGATGCCCTGCCCCAGGTCGGTCGCGATGTGTTTCCGGCCGCGGCGCCGGCACCGGAACGGCGACACGGCGGTCAGGCGCCGGACGTCAGTCTCCAGGAGGTCCTGCTGGCCTTCCGCGAGGTCATGAAGCGCGCGGAGATGTTCACCCACCACCACATCCGACTGGAACCGCTGTCGGTGCGCGAACGCATGTCCGGGATCCTCAGCCGTTTGACGGCGCAGGGCGGTGGCTTCGTCGAATTCCACAGCCTGTTCACCGTGGAAGAGGGGCGCATGGGGGTGGTGGTGACGTTGCTCGCGGTGCTGGAACTGATCAAGGAATCCCTGCTGGAACTCATCCAGGCCGAGGCCTTCGCCCCGCTCTACGTCAAGGCCGCCGGCGGTCATGCCGAACAGCCGGAGGCCGTCGCGCCGAGCGAGGATACGGAACCGGCCTAGGCGCCTGTGTCGGATTGGATTCGGGCCGCGCCCCCACCGGCGCAGTAGATTCTGTTCCAAATCCGACAGGCGCCTGGCATCTTGAACGTGTGAATCATCGACGGTAACAGACCATGAGCGACATTACCCTCAAGCACATCCTCGAAGCCGCCCTGCTGGCCGCGAGTCGGCCGTTGCGACTGGATGACCTGGCCCGCCTGTTTCCCGAGATCGAGGCGCCGGATGCCGCGCTGTTGCGCGCCGCCCTGGATGAATTGGCCGCGGAGTATGCGGGGCGCGGCATCGAGCTGATCGAGGTGGCCAGCGGGTTCCGCATCCAGATCCGCCAGGACATGGAACGCTGGGTCTCGCGCCTGTGGGAGGAAAAGCCGCCGAAGTATTCCCGGGCCCTGCTGGAGACCCTGGCGTTGATCGCCTACCGCCAGCCGATCACCCGTGGCGAGATCGAGAGCATCCGCGGCGTGACCGTGAGTACCTCGATCATGAAAACCTTGCAGGAGCGTGAATGGGTCCGCGTGGTCGCCCACCGCGACGTGCCCGGACGGCCGGCAATGTACGGCACCACCCGCGAGTTTCTCGACTACTTCAATCTGAAGTCGCTGGAGGGCCTGCCCAGCCTGGCAGAGCTGCGCGATATCGACAGCATCAATGCCGAGCTCGATTTCGGCCCGTTGGAGGGCGGACGTCTCCAGGCCTCCGCCGGGTTCGGAGACGCCACGGATATCGACATGACGCTGCTGCCAGACGATACCGATTTCCTCCCTGTCGAGGCCGAGCTGGAGCGCATCCAGGCGACCGAGACACTGCATTGACCTGCCGCGATCCGTTACGGCCATGAGCGAGCGCCTGCAGAAAGTTCTGGCGCGCGCGGGACTCGGCTCCCGCCGCGAGATCGAGGGCTGGATCCAGGCCGGCCGCATCCAGGTCGATGGGGTTACCGCTGAGCTGGGCGTTCAGGTCAGCGCGGGGACAGCCATTACCGTGGACGGCAAGCCCATCACCCTGGCCGCGCCTGAGGCGACCCGGGTGATCGCCTATCACAAGCCGATCGGTGAGATCACCACCCGCAGTGATCCCGAGGGGCGCCCGACAGTGTTCGATCAGCTGCCGCGCCTGCAACAGGGGCGTTGGATCGCCGTCGGCCGGCTGGACATCAGCACCTCGGGGCTGTTGCTGCTGACCAACGACGGTGAACTGGCCAACCGGCTGATGCACCCGAGCCGGGAGCTCGAACGCGAATATGCGGTGCGGGTGTTTGGCGAGATCGACGGCCTGATCCTGGAGCGCCTGCTGGAAGGCGTCGAACTCGACGACGGCCCGGCGCATTTCCGGAGCGTGCGTGACGCCGGGGGTGGCGGCGCCAACCGCTGGTATCACGTGGTCCTGGGGGAGGGGCGCAATCGCGAGGTGCGGCGC
>JBHEOS010000123.1:3404-3826 GCA_046260695.1 Gammaproteobacteria bacterium | reverse complement strand
TGTTCACGCCGATCTTCGCGGTCAGCCGCACCATCGGCTGGATCTCGCAGTGGAAAGAAATGATCACCGATCCGCAACTCAAGATCGGGCGTCCGCGGCAGCTATATCAGGGTGTGACCCTGCGCGATTACGTCGATATCGAGAATCGCTGACGCCGCGAAAGACGATTTGAAAGGCCCGTCTCAGGCGGGCCTTTTTCATGTGCCCTCATCGCCCCTCGAAGCGCGGCGGGCGCTTTTCCAGAAACGCCACCACGCCTTCCTTGAAGTCGCGGGTTTGCCCGCACGCCCCCTGCAGCTTGGCCTCGAGATCGAGCTGGGCCTCCAGCGTGTTGTCCCATGTGGCCCGGATCGCCTGTTTCGCGGCGCGGTAGGTCTGCGTCGGGCCCTTGGCAAGCTGCGCGACACACGCCTGCCAATGCG
>JBHEOS010000123.1:0-3394 GCA_046260695.1 Gammaproteobacteria bacterium | reverse complement strand
GTCGCTCACGGCTTCCCAGATCATGCCCCAATCGCTGGCCTGCCGGGCGCTGATAGGTTCGGCAAAGAGCGCCGCCCCCATCGCCTTGGCCATGCCCATCTGACGTGGCAGCGCCCATGTGCCCCCGGCATCGGGGATCAGGCCGATCCGTGCAAAGGCCTGCAGGAAATAGGAGCTCTCGGTCGCGATCACCACATCGGCGGACAGCGCAAGGTTCGCCCCCGCCCCGGCCGCGGGGCCATTGACCGCGCTGATCGTCGGCACCGGGCAGTCGGTGATCGCGCGCAGCATCGGCACATATTCCTCGCGCAGCACCCGCTCGAGATCGAGGGTCGAGGCATCGCCGCCATCGCTGAGATCCTGTCCCGAGCAGAACGCCTCGCCCCGGCCGGTGATCACCACCGCGCGCGTCTCGCGCCCCGCTCGGGCGATCGCATCGGTGATCTCCGCACGCATCTGACCGTTCAGCGCGTTCCGCTTGTCGGGCCGGTTGAGGCAAAGCAGGGCGACGTCATCGACAAGGTCGAGCGTGATGGTTTGATACTCTGTCACGGAATACGGGGCCTCCAAGTTTCACGCATCAAAACGAAGACGTGCGCCGTGGCCAGGGACGACGATGCGTCACTCCTTCAGGATGTCGCGCAACCTGTCTTCCTCGGCCTCGCTCAGCCGGGCGACATTCTCGTCGGTGGTCTTGGAACGCCCGCGCAGATAGATCCCCGCCATAAGCAGGCCGGCACCGAGCATGACCGGACCGGCCAGCCATAACAGCAGATTGGAGCCGCCGGTGGTCGGGTTCAAAAGCACGTATTCACCGTAACGATCAGTGATGAAGTCGACGACCTCGGCGTCAGTGTCGCCCTCGACCAGACGCTCGCGCACCAGAAGCCGCATGTCACGGGCCAGATCAGCGTTCGACTCGTCGATGCTTTCATTGCGGCATACCAGACAGCGTAGCCCGCCGGAGATGTCGCGCGCACGCTCTTCCAACTTTGGGTCGTCGAGCATCTCATCGGGTTGCACCGCGAGCATCGGGGTGCCCAAAAGGCACAGCATGAGGATCAGGCGTTTCATTCTGCCGGCATCTCTTGCGCACCTTGCGACGTCTGTGGCGTCTTGCGCGCGCCTGCCGCCACGCGGTAGCGCCGGTCACTCAGGGACAGTGCCCCGCCAAGCGCCATGATGATCGTCCCGCCCCAGATCCAGTTCGCCAGCGGCTTGTAATACGTACGCACCGCCCAACCACCGTTATTCTGCGGATCGCCGATCACGACATAGATATCGCGCAGAAACCCGTTGTTCAGCGCGGCCTCTGTGGTTGGCATCTGCGCGACCGGATAGTTGCGCTTTTCGGGCTGCATCGTCGCAATCTCGCGCCCGTTCTGGCTTAGCGTGAAATCGGCAACGGTGGCGATGTAATTCGGCCCCTCCTCGCGCCTCACGTCATCGAGGCGCAGCGCGTATCCGGCGATCTCCATCGTTTCGCCGGTCTGCATCACGCGAATGTCTTCCTCTTCCCAAGCCATCATCGCGGCGATGCCGGCCATGGTGATGCCCAGCCCGCCATGTGCGAAGGCCTTGCCCCAGTCGGCGCGCGGTAGACGCGCGAGCCGCCCGATGCGGCCCGATCCGCGCCCGGTGCGCGACCAGATATCGACCATCGCCCCGCCGATCAGCCATGCGCCGAGGAACAGCCCCACCGGCCCAAGCGCCGACCGCCCGGTCTGCATCGCCCAAGCCAGCGCGCCGACCGCGACAGCCAGTACGAAGACCGGCGTCAGCTTGCGCAGTATGGGCGCGACCTTAGCCCGTTTCCACGGCATCATTGCGCCGATAGGCAGGGCAAGTCCCAGCAACACCATGAACGGCGTGAAGGCCGCGTTGAAGAACGGCGCACCGACCGTCAACTTGCGGTCGAACACCATCTCGGCCAGCAACGGCCACATGGTGCCGATAAAGACCACAAAGCACGACACGGCCAGAAGAATGTTGTTGAGCACAAGCGCCGATTCCCGGCTAACCACGCCGAATGCACCGCGCGCCTGCATGACCGGTGCGCGCACAGCAAACAGTGTTAGGGCGCCGATCATGAAGACCGCCAGGATGGCCAGCAGAAAGACACCGCGCTCAGGGTCGGTGGCGAAGGCGTGCACGCTGGTCAGAACGCCTGACCGGGTGATGAAGGCGCCGACCATGGAAAACCCGAAGGCAATGATCGCCAGCAGGATGGTCCAGCTTTTCAGCGATTCGCGCTTTTCGACCACGATGGCGGAATGCAGCAGCGCCGCGGCGATCAGCCAAGGCATGAAGCTCGCGTTCTCTACGGGGTCCCAGAACCAGAACCCGCCCCAGCCGAGCTCGTAATAGGCCCACCAGGATCCAAGCCCGATCCCGATTGTCAGGAAGATCCAGGCGGCAAGCGTGTAGGGCCGCACCCAGCGACCCCAGGCCGCATCGACACGCCCCTCGATCAGCGCGGCGACCGCGAAGGAGAAGGTCATCGAAAGTCCGACATAACCAAGATACAGAAACGGCGGATGAAAGGCGAGGCCCGGATCCTGCAGCAGCGGGTTAAGATCCTGACCGTTGAAGGGCGGTGATTCCATGCGCAGGAACGGGTTGGAGGTAAAAAGAATGAAGGCGAAGAACGCGACGCCGATCATCGCCTGCACGCTCAGCACGCGCGCGCGCAGCGAAGGTGGCAGGTTCGCCCCGAACCATGCCACCGCCCCGCCGAACAGCGTGACGATCAGCACCCAGAGCAGCATGGAGCCCTCGTGATTTCCCCACACGCCGGTGATCTTGTAGAGCATCGGCTTGTCGGTATGGCTGTTCAGCGTCACGAGGCGCAGCGAGAAATCCGAGGTCACGAACGCCCAGGTCAACGCGGCAAAGGCGATGGTGGTCAGCAGGAACTGCACTGTCGCCGCCGGCTCGGCCACGGCCATCCAGCCAGGCCATCGCTTGTGCGCGCCGACCAGCGGGATCACCGCCTGCGCGATGGCTGTCAGGAAGGCGAGGATGAGGGCGAAGTGACCGAGCTCTGTAATCATGCAATAGAAATAGCGCAGGATGCCGCGCGCGCCAATACCAAACAGCGCGGCGCCGCGTTCACATTGTCGCGGTGCCCTGTCGCCGCCAGTCGCGCAGCGCGGGGTTCTCCTCGGGGCTCATTGCCGCCAGCGTCAACCCGGCATCGGTGTCGGTGGCGGCCGATCCGGGGCTGCCCGCGCGCAAGCTGCGCAAGCGCGTCACGCTCTCCATAACCTGCGGCACCCGCGCGAGGGTGGTCGCGACCGAGCGTTGGAATTCCTGCCCCTTCACCTGGTAGCGCGCCCCGAAATAGAAACTGACGATTGCCCCCAACAGCCACCACAGCGGCTCGGGCACCAGC
>JBHEOS010000122.1:3252-3926 GCA_046260695.1 Gammaproteobacteria bacterium | reverse complement strand
CCGAGGTCACCCGGCACCAGCCCGATGTGATCATCATCGACCTCGACTCGCCCGACCGCGACACCCTGGAGCAGATGCGCACCATCAGCCGGGTGCAGCCGCGGCCGATCGTGATGTTCGCCGAGGATGATGACAGTGGCACCATCAACCAGGCCATCAAGGCCGGGGTCAGCGCCTATGTGGTCGACGGTCTGAGCAGCCACCGGGTGCGTCCGGTGATGGAGGTGGCGATTGCGCGTTTTCGCGAATATCAGGCCCTGCGCGAGGAGCTGGCGCGCACCAAGAATTCGCTGGAGGAACGCAAGCTGATCGAACAGGCCAAGGGCCTGCTGATGCAGCATCGGCAGATGAACGAGGCTGAGGCCTATCAGGCGTTGCGCAAACTGGCGATGGACCAAGGCAAGCGGCTGCCCGAGGTGGCGCGCAATGTCATCGCGATCATGGAACTGCTGGGCTGAAGGCGCACCACGATCTGGCAGGCTGATCCGCGCTGGTGCAGAAATCGGCCCTGCGCGGTCGGCGCCAGCGTCATGAGGTTTTTAATAACTCATTACTGGGCTGGAAGATAATTCCAAAAATCGAGGTCTGGCACAGCGGTTGCAATTGACTTGAGCAAGCATCGGCATCACAGCCGGAATCGACCAGCCACGATCAGTAGGCCCAACGGCGGGCCC
>JBHEOS010000122.1:0-3242 GCA_046260695.1 Gammaproteobacteria bacterium | reverse complement strand
GACACAGCGGGTCTCGCCACAAACGGCGTTGCCCGGCGTAATCGGACAAAGGCGTCCCTGCGCGTGGAGAACATCCCGTGCGCGCGGACGCCTTTTTTGTTTCTCAAACCTCGAGGGTGACGCAATGCAGAAACGATCCGCAACCTTAGGACACACGACCGGCACAGGCCGCGGCCGCATCGGCAAGGCCCTGATGACGTTGGCCGCCATCGCGCTGCTGGGCGGCAACGCCCAGGCGGCCGGGCTGGAAAAGGAAGACCTCAAATTCGGTTTCATCAAACTCACCGACATGGTGCCGCTGGCCATCGCCAAGGAGAAAGGCTTCTTCGAAGACGAGGGTCTGTATGTCGAGCTGGAGGCGCAGGCGAACTGGAAGGTGTTGCTGGACCGCGTGATCACCGGCGAACTCGACGGCGCGCACATGCTCACCGGCCAGCCGCTCGGCGCGACCATCGGTTTTGGCACCGAGGCACACATCATCACCGCCTTCGTGATGGATCTGAACGGCAACGCCATCACTGTCGCCAACAACATCTGGGCGGAGATGAAGCCGCATCTTAAAAAAGGCGACGACGGCAAGCCGGTACACCCGAACTCCGCGGCGGCGCTCAAGCCGGTGGTGGAGAAGCTCAAGCGCGAGGGCAAGCCCTTCAAGATGGGCATGGTGTTCCCGGTCTCCACCCACAATTACGAGCTGCGTTACTGGCTGGCGGCCGGCGGTCTGCACCCCGGCTACTATGCGCCGCACAAGGGCGATACCTCCGGCAACCTGAGTGCCGATGTGCTGCTGTCGGTCACCCCGCCGCCGCAGATGCCCGCGACCCTGGAGGCCGGGACCATCAATGGCTACTGCGTCGGCGAACCGTGGAACCAGCAGGCGGTGTTTCGCGGCATCGGCGTGCCGGTGATCACCGACTACGAGGTCCGCAAGAACATGTCGGAGAAGGTCTTCGGCGTCAGCAATGTCTGGGCCGAGAAGCACCCCAACACCCACAAGGCGGTGGTCAAGGCGCTGATCCGCGCCGGCAAGTGGCTGGACGATGCGGGTAACAAGAACCGGGCCGAGGCGGCCAAGATCATCTCGCAACCGCACTACGTCGGGGCCGATTACGCGGTGATCGCCAACAGCATGACCGGGGTGTTCGAGTTCGAGAAGGGCGACAAGCGCGACGCGCCCGACTTCAACGTGTTCTTCCGCTATCACGCGACTTATCCCTATTACTCTGATGCGATCTGGTATCTGACCCAGATGCGCCGCTGGGGCCAGATCAGCGAGGCCAAGCCCGACAGCTGGTATCTGGAGACGGCCAAGCGGGTGTTCCGCCCGGACATCTACGCCGCCGCCGCGAAGGAACTGATCGCCGAGGGCAAGCTGCGCGCGGAGGACTTCCCCGACTTCGCCAGCGAGGATGGCATCCGGGCCCCGTCCGCCGCGTTCATCGACGGGATCACCTATGACGGCCGTACGCCCAATGCCTATCTGGGGCAATTCAAGATCGGTCTGAAGGGCGATGAACAGATCTGAGAGCGCTCTGAATAACGCCGTTCGTGGTGAGCCTGTCGAACCACGAACGGCGTTATTCAGATTCGCTAAGACCGCCGTGCTCCGGGACGCTTGTCCCGGAGCACACCCAGCAACACCGTCAGGAGTGGGAACCATGAGCACCATTACCACCAGCCCGATGACGGGCCTGCCACGGCGGCTGGCCACCACGGCCAAGGCGCTGCTGATCCCGTTGCTGGCCATTGCGCTGTTCCTCGGCCTGTGGGGCGCGGCGGCCAGGCACATACAGACCTCGCTCGGCGAACTGCCGGGGCCGGTCGCGGTCTGGCAGCAGGCCGGCGCGCTGCTGAACGAGCATAGCGCCGAGCGTGCCAAGGCGGCCGAGTTCATGGCCCGCCAGGCCGAGCGCAATGCCGCACGTCTGGCCGAAGACCCGACCGCCGAGGTGCGGGTGCGCCCCTATACCGGCAAGCCGACCTTTCTCGATCAGATCATCACCAGCCTGATCACGGTGACCACCGGATTCATCCTGGCCTCGCTGATCGCGATTCCCATCGGCATCGTCTGCGGCATGAGCACCACGGTGTACTCCGCGTTGAACCCGCTGATACAGATCTTCAAGCCGGTGTCGCCGCTGGCCTGGCTGCCGCTGGTGACCATGGTGGTCAGCGCGCTGTATATCAGCGAGGACCCGCTGTTTGCCAAGTCGTTTGTCACCTCGGCGATCACCGTGACCCTGTGTTGCCTGTGGCCGACGATTATCAACACCACCGTGGGGGTCTCCTCGGTCAGCAAGGACCTGCTCAACGTCAGCCGCGTGCTGCGGCTGTCCTGGTTCACCAAGACGGTCAAGATCGTGCTGCCGTCGGCGATTCCGATGATGTTCACCGGCATGCGTCTGTCGCTCGGCATCGGCTGGATGGTGCTGATCGCCGCGGAGATGCTGGCGCAGAACCCGGGTCTGGGGAAATTCGTCTGGGACGAGTTCCAGAACGGCAGCTCCAATTCACTGGCCCGCATCATGGTCGCGGTGTTCGCCATCGGCCTGGTCGGCTTCGCCCTCGACCGCGGCATGCTGCTGCTGCAACGTCAGGTGAGCTGGGACAAGGGCGCGGTGCTGCGCTGAAGACCCTGTCGCGGTTTAGAGGAGACAACCGATGAGTTACCTGAATATCGATCACGTCAGCATCAGCTTCGACACCGACAACGGGCCGCTGAACGTGCTCAACGAGATCTCGCTGAAGGTCGACAAGGGCGAATTCGTCTCCCTGATCGGCCATTCAGGCTGCGGAAAATCGACGGTATTGAACATCGTCGCCGGTCTGCTCCGGGCCAGCCGCGGCGGCGTGCTGCTGGAAAACCGCGAGGTGGACGAACCGGGTCCGGATCGCGCCGTGGTGTTCCAGAACCATTCGCTGCTGCCCTGGCTCACGGTGTACGGCAACGTGCGTCTGGCCGTGGATACGGTCTTCAAGCGCAGCAAGAGCAAGCAGGAACGTCACGCGTGGACCTTGCACAATCTAGAGCTGGTGCACATGGCGCACGCCCTGGAGCGGCGCCCGGATGAAATCTCCGGCGGCATGAAACAGCGCGTCGGTATCGCCCGCGCCCTGGCGATGGAACCCAAGGTGCTGCTGATGGACGAGCCGTTCGGCGCGCTGGATTCCCTGACCCGGACCCACATGCAGGACTCGCTGATGGAGATCCAGGCGCGGCTCAACAACACCGTGATCATGAT
>JBHEOS010000121.1:0-4007 GCA_046260695.1 Gammaproteobacteria bacterium | reverse complement strand
GAATCAGGATGACCCCGCCTTCGGCCAGTGGATTTCGCTGGCCGGACGGGTCATCGGCCTGTCGAGCCAGCTCACGATCCGGGGCCGACCGTCGGCACCGTTGCACTGGGCCGACTTCACGCTGCCATTGTTCATTCGTGCCCGGGCTCTGACCGCCTCCCTCGAACGCGTGCTGGGCACCCCGCCCCCAGGCCCCGGCCTCCGCCCAAGCCATCAACCGGGCAGGCCGAGCCCCTCCCCCAAACCGCAGGAGCCATCTCGCAGCGAAGGGAAAGCATCCGCCTCTCGTGACAAGCGAGGACAGCACGCCCTGTATTCGTTTGCCGGGCGCACCGCTCTGGTAATCGACGACGATCCCGTCTACCTCGCCCATCTGGGCCAGACGCTGCGTGAGCTGGGCTTTCAGGTCCTCGAAGCCGCCAATGGCAAGCAGGCACTGGCGCTGGCGGACCATGAGGACATCGACGTGGTATTCACCGACATGCACATGCCGGATATCACCGGCGCCGGTGTGGCACGCATACTGAAAAAGCGGCCACGCCATCTGGAGACCCCGATCATCGCCATCACCGCCAACCGCCAGGGCAACGTCCATCAGGACCTGCTTCACAGCGGCATCGAACGGGTGCTGACCAAGCCGGTCACCGCCGGCGACCTGTTGAGTGCCATCGGCGAGTTCTTCCCGCTCGAGACACACGGCCGAAGCCAGGCTGATGCCTCGACACCGGCCACGGGCAGCCAGGAATACGGCCGCGACCCATTCCTGACCAACCTCCTCTGCGACGAACTGCCGGGCTACCGTCGGCTCCTTACCGAGCAGCGCGATGACCGCGACACGTTGCGCCATGCCGCCCACAAGCTCCGGGGTGCCGCCGCCTGCTGTCGGGAAACCGAATTGCAGACGCTGGCAGGCGAACTTGAGGACGCCCTGAATGCCGGCGACTCGACCGACTCCATCACGCCCCGGATAGACGCCCTGCTGCGATGCATCGACCGTATACAGGCCACTCCCACGTGTGAAACCGGCGACGCATGATCACGTCAAGATATTGGTTTATCAGAATTTGCTGATTCGGCTTATCCCCTTCCACTGCTAACCTTTCCGTTTACCGGGGGCACTTTGCCCGACCAGTAATACCGCTCTGTGCTCCTTGAGCCGGGCAGAAACAAGAAACTTGTCCGCCGTGGAAGAGTCAATCTCTTCACCAAGGACGGCAGCGACTTTCAGGGAAGGAACGGCAGCAATGCAACTGGACACCGCGACAACTTACGGGGGGACGGATTCGAGCATGGTGGTGTTCCTCTGCACCGCCGCGGGACGGGTACTCAGCGCCAGCCCCCGCGCGGACGAGATGTTTCCCGGCGATGGCGAGCAGACCCTGCGCGAGCGCCTGGAACACCGCGTGCGCTTCAACCCCGCCAGCTCCTCTCTGGGCACCACGATGATCGAGGGCAAGGAAGCGTCCCTGATCGGCTTGATGGACAACCGCGAAATCACGCTCGGCATAACGCCCCTAGGCGAAAACCAGCGCCTGGTCGTGTTGCTCGACAGCCTCTGCCCGTCCACGAGCCTGGATTCACTCACCGGCTTGCCGGACCGGAGCGCCATGCTCGAGCACATCCGCAACGTCCAGTCCGAGGGCGAAGGCGGTCATCGGCTGATGCTGGTCGACATCGATCGACTCAAGACGGTCAATGACTACCTCGGCTACCACATCGGGGACCGGGTGATCCGCGATCTGGCCGACGCCATCCAGGCAGCCGCCCCGGAAGACGTCGTGGCCGCGCGATGGAGCGGGCACGAATTCATGCTGCTCGTCCCTCCCCGGCAAGCGGAAAACAGCCCGCAGATTGCCGAGCGCATTCGCACGGCCGCTGCAAGTGTCCGCTTCAATGCCGGCGAAAACATGCCACAACTGGGTACTGTAACCGTGAGCGTTGGTCATGGTGCCCTCGGCCCGGAGGAGTCCTCCCGCACTCAGCCCCGCGATCAGCTCAGCGCCCTGAACGCGGCCCTCTACGTGGCAAAACGCACCGGCCGCGACCGCGTGGTGGATGCCGACCAGCTGCAGCAACCCTCCGTCTACACCACCGGCGGCGCACTCGATCGCGCCATCCAAGAAGGCCGCATCGTGGCTGCCAGCCAACCGATCGTCGACCTGAAAAGCGGCGAGGTAGTCGCCGACGAGGCGCTGGCCCGCATGATCACACCCGAGGGGGACGTCATTCCGGCCGGCATGTTCATCGATGCCGCTTCGCGGCTGCAGATGGCACACCGGATCGACTTCGAGATCATCAACCAGACCATCCACAATTGCATCGCTTCCATCGACCACCGGCCGATGGCGCATTTCGTCAATATCTCGGGCGATTTCCTGCAGCATCCCGAACTTATGGAGCAGGTCATTACCAACGCCCAGACCGCCTGCGAATGCATCGATGGCTCGGGCCGGGCGAACACCAAGCCACTGGTTCTGGAAATGACCGAACGCGAGGTGCTCGACGACACGTCAGATGCCTTGAGCGCACTAAAGCCGCTGATCGATTTCGGCCTGCGACTGGCGCTGGACGACTTCGGCAGCGGCTATTCTTCCTACCGATACCTGCTCGACATGCCGTTCACCTTTCTCAAGATCGAAGGCGCGCTGGTACAGAATATGACCGAGAGCGTGCGTGCGCAGAAAATCGTCCAGCACATCCAGGCGATGGCGAAGGACATGGGCCTGATCACCGTCGCCGAGTTCATCGGCGACGCGCGCACCGCCGACATGCTGCATGACATGGGTATCGACTGGGGGCAGGGGTTTCACTTCGGCCGACCGGAGATCATCCATCCGCTGAAGAACACCAACCGCGTTGCCGTCCACGACATATGAGTGGTGAGCGCCCACCCAGCCTTTCTCGGCAAGAAAAAATGCGCTATGCTGCGCGCCCTGTTTCGGAGTGTAGCGCAGCCTGGTAGCGCACCTGCCTGGGGGGCAGGTGGTCGGGGGTTCAAATCCCTCCACTCCGACCAGTTTCAAATCAACAGGTTAGGCGCTTTTCGGCCAACCTGTTGAACCCCCTCAAATCGCCTGTAGGTTACAATGTAGGTTACAACTGTCTCCCGCTCCGAGACACGATCCTACCCCATATCTTCAGGCGATAGAGCCCGCCGCCATCCGTCGCGGCCGGTGCTACTCTCCAAGTGACCTCCCTCGTCAGGACGGCGATGCGCCATGATCGACATGGGAAGTCAGCCGCGCGGGGCAGGTTCGTATCCCGTTGGATCCCAGATCCATGCACCCCGACACTGCCCTGCCCGCGACCCCTTCGGCGACTTCACCCGCCACCCGTGACGCGTTGTTCGTGAGGCTTTTTAGCTCTCCGTGGCGGTACATGCAGGCCAGGCGCGCCGATATACCGACGAGCCTTTCGTCCTGCACCTCGTCGCCGTCGCCCATTGGGACTCTGAGTGCGAACGCGACACACTGGTATTGATTGCCGCCCTGCTCCACGGCGTGGTCGAGGACACCGAGGTGACAGCGCAGGATCTGGCGGATCGCTTCCCGGCCTCGGTCGTGCGAATGGTGCTGTCCCTGACGAACCCCTCACGGCCCGAAGACGGCAACCGGGCCACCCGCAAGGCCATTGACCATGCGCACGTCGAGCAACGCGAGCCACGCGCCCAGACGATCAAGTACGCCGACGTGTCTCTGAACGTTCGATCGATCGCTCCGCACGACCCGGCATTTGCCAGGCATCAGCAACTTCCGCAGAAAACATCACTGCTCGAACGTCTCGATCGCGGACAACCGAGGCTGAGGCGGCTTGTCCGTGATTGCATTAACGCACTATCGCAAGAGCGGCCGGCCGAGAGCGTTCGCAACAACCTCGACAAGCTGGAATAGTCTCGGCATCAATCCGCCCAGTGGCGAATTGGACACGATTTCCCGAGGGCGGGCCTGTTCGCAGACGTCGGACACACTGGGCGGGTGAAATGGCACCGAGGTGCCACTACGCTATCC
>JBHEOS010000120.1:0-4143 GCA_046260695.1 Gammaproteobacteria bacterium | reverse complement strand
GGATGCAACGATGTCTGTACCGATGGCCTTCATAGGGGTGATTCTGATCTGGTCGACGACGCCGCTCGCAATCCAGTGGAGCAGCGAGGGCGGCGGGTTTCTATTCGGTGTGGCCGCGCGCATGTGGCTGGGTGCGTTGGTCTGCCTTGCGCTGATGGGCCTGCTGGGCGTGCCACTGCCGCGCCATGGTGCGGCGCTGCGGACCTACCTGGCTGCCGGGCTGGGTATCTTTGGGGCTATGTTCTGCGTGTACTGGGGGGCGCAGTTCATCCCTTCGGGTCTGATCTCGGTGCTGTATGGCCTGACGCCGATGGTGACCGGTCTGCTGGCGGCAGTGTGGCTGCAGGAACGGGCGTTCTCCCCGGCGCGCCTCCTCGGCATGTTGCTGGGCCTCGGTGGTCTGGCGGTGATCTTCGGGCGTGGGCTGATTGCGCAGGAGATCGCAGTACCCGGGGTGCTCGGTGTGCTGGCCTCGGTTGTGCTACACGCGGTCAGCAGCGTGTGGGTCAAACGCATCGGTGCCGACGTGTCGGCCATGGCGGTCGCTGGCGGCGGTCTGCTGGTGGCGGCACCGCTGTATCTGCTCGTCTGGTTATTGCTCGATGGCGCGGCGCCTGCGGCGCTGACGCCGCGCGCGGGTGCGGCCATCGTTTATCTGGGCCTGATGGGTTCGGTGGTCGGCTTTGTGCTGTTTTATTACGTGCTCAAGCGCATGGCTGCGAGCCGGATCGCGCTGATCACCCTGGTGACGCCGGTGTTGGCGCTATGGCTGGGGCATGCCGTGAACGGCGAGGCGATCGACGCGCCGATCGTGGCGGGCTCGGCATTGATCCTCGCTGGGCTGGTGGCGCATCAGTGGGGTGATCGGTTGCGCGCACGGGGTGGGGCTGAGCTTGTGTCCTCCGCGGATGAGGTCTGAATCTCCGTAGCCTCTCACCGCCCGATGCGCAGCCAACGCCACAGGTTCAACAGGCTCGCCAGTGATCCGGCGACATAGGTGAAGGCGGCGGCACGCAGGATGCGGCGGGCCGCTGGCATATCCTGCGCGGAGAGATAACCGCCGGCCTGGAGCAGCGGTAGCGCCCTTTTGAAGCTGGCGTCCCATTCGACCGGCAGCGTGGCCAGATGGACCAGCGCGGCGGAGCCGATGCTGGCCATGCCGCCGGCCAGCAGCAACAGGCCCAGGGTCGGTACGCGCGTGATCGCGGCGATGATCGGGGTGGCGACCAGCAGGGCATTGCCAAGCTGCTGCGCGAGGTTGGCGAGCCCGACCAGGCGATGTCGCCAACGCAGTGGCGGGTAGTCGCTGGCATCTTGCAGCGCATGGCCGACCTCATGGGCGGCGATTACGATGGCGGTGAGCGAGCGGCCCTGCAAATGCGCTGCGCTGAGTCGCACGGCTTGCGCGACGGGGTCGTAGTGATCGCCCTTGTCGGTGGCTTCGACCGTTACCCGTTGAAGTTGGAATCGGTTCAGCAGGTGGCGTGCCAGTTCGCCGCCCGTGCCGGGAAAGTCCGTGCGCGGCGTGCTGTAACGGCGCATGACCCAGCGCACCCAGATCTGGGGACCGAACAGTACGCCGACGATCACCAATGCCAGGATCAGCCAATGCATGTGCGTGATCGGTGGCCTGGACGCGTCATGAACGGCCGTTGCGGCAGGGACAAGAACGGTCAAATCGTTGCGGCAGATTCATGCGCTTACGGACTCGCAGTCGTCATTCATGAACGATCCAGGTTAGGGTAGATCAGCGCCGGTCCGGTGATCATGAGCAACTGGTGCATGTCAGCGCCGAAACCTTTGCCGCCCTGCTGGCCGGCGCCGGGCCCGCCCGCTTCAGTCATCACATCTGATCGGTGGCGGGTCAGTTGCCCTTGGGTGTCGGACGACCGATCGAGTGGTAGTGGATGCCCAGCTTGGCCAGCAGGCCCGGGTCGTAGAGGTTGCGGCCGTCGAAGATGACCGGCTGTTTCAGCGTGTCGCGGATCTGTTCGAAGTCGGGGCTGCGGAAGCTGGTCCACTCGGTGATGACCACCAGGGCATCCGCGCCATCCAGGGTGGCCGCGGGGTTCGCGCAGAGTGTCAGGTCCGGCCGCTCGCCGTAGATGCGTCGGGCCTCATCCATCGCGACGGGGTCATGGGCCTGCACGCGGGCGCCGGCTGCCCACAATTGTTCGATGAGCACCCGGCTGGAGGCTGCGCGCATATCGTCGGTGTTGGGTTTGAAGGCCAGGCCCCACAGGGCGATGCAGCGGCCCTGCATATCGCCGTTGAAATAGTCCTGAATCTTCTCGAACAGGACCTGTTTCTGCCGGTTATTGACCGCTTCCACGGCGCCGAGCAGCTCGGCCTTGTAGCCGACCTCGTGTGCGGCGTGTTCGAGCGCCTGCACGTCTTTGGGGAAGCAGGAACCGCCATAGCCGGCGCCGGGGTAGATGAAGCTATAGCCGATACGTGGGTCCGAGCCGATGCCCACGCGGACCTTTTCGATGTCCGCGCCCAGACGCTCGGCGATGCGCGAGAGCTCGTTCATGAAGCTGATCTTGGTCGCTAGCATGGCATTGGCGGCGTATTTGGTCAGCTCCGCCGAGCGGATGTCCATGGCGATGACCCGCTCATGGTTGCGGTTGAACGGGGCATACAGTGCCCGCAACAGTTCAGTGGTGCGCGGATTGTCGGTTCCTACCACGATGCGGTCGGGGCGCATGAAATCGTCGATGGCGGCGCCTTCCTTGAGAAATTCGGGGTTGGAGACCACGTCAAATTCGGTCTCCGCACCGCGCGCGGTCAGCGTCTCGCGCACCGTGTCGCGCACCCGGTCGGCGGTGCCCACGGGCACGGTGGACTTGTTGACGATGATACGGTAGTCCCGCAGGTGCTCACCGATGCTGCGCGCCACCGCCAGGACGTGGCGCAGATCCGCCGAGCCGTCCTCGTCGGGCGGGGTGCCGACCGCGATGAATTGAAACAGCCCGTGGGCCACGCCCTCGGCGGCATCGAGGGTGAAGCGCAGTCGACCGGCGTCACGATTCTCGGCGATCAGGTTGTCCAATCCCGGTTCATGGATGGGCACCTCGCCGCGATTGAGCATCTCGATCTTGCCCGGATCGACATCCACGCACAGCACATTGTTGCCGACCTGCGCCAGACAGGCACCGGTGACCAGGCCCACGTACCCGGAACCGTAAATCGTAATGTTCATGGAAATTGTGGCGCCTTTTTAGTGATAGCTATCTAATTTCATTAGTTAAATAGCGGGAAGCGTGTGTGTTCGGCAAAACTCGGGGTGGAGCCCGCCGTTGCCCGCGGCATGTTACCAGAGCTACCAGGCGCAGTGCAGGTAGGGGCCTGCGCCGGCGGGATTTATTCCCTGCGCGCTGTTGACACCTCGGGGTGCCTGACCCAGAATACCTCGCTTCGTTCGCGGAGGGGTTCCCGAGCGGCCAAAGGGATCAGACTGTAAATCTGACGGCTCAGCCTTCGGTGGTTCGAATCCACCCCCCTCCACCAGTTTGATTGAGTAGTCAGTTGGGAATCGATGGGGTCAGCTCCCCCATTTTTCACGCGCCCCGGGCCTGGGTGCTGCGGGAGAATCGGGGGCTGGCCCCATTGGTTAGGTTCAGGCGGGTGTAGTTCAATGGTAGAACCTCAGCCTTCCAAGCTGATTGCGTGGGTTCGATTCCCATCACCCGCTCCAGTTTTATTCGGCCCATATAGCTCAGTTGGTAGAGCACTTCCTTGGTAAGGAAGAGGTCACCAGTTCGAATCTGGTTATGGGCTCCAAATGCACCGCCTGCCGTGCGGGTGGTTTGGTTTTTGTAGATGTATCACTGGTCATACTGAATTCTGCGCTTGGGAGATCCTTTTATTATGTCCAAGGGAAAATTTGAACGTACGAAGCCGCATGTAAACGTGGGGACGATTGGTCACGTGGACCATGGTAAGACGACGCTGACGGCGGCGCTGACGGTGGTGCAGTCGAAGAAGTTTGGTGGTGAGGCGAAGGCCTACGACCAGATTGACGCGGCGCCGGAGGAGAAGGCGCGCGGCATCACGATTTCGACGGCGCACGTTGAATACGAGAGCGAGAACCGTCATTACGCGCACGTGGACTGCCCGGGGCACGCGGACTATGTGAAGAAC
>JBHEOS010000012.1:0-37437 GCA_046260695.1 Gammaproteobacteria bacterium | reverse complement strand
CGTCCTGGTTGTGCCGATACGTCATCAGGCCCAGTCCCAGCGACGGCAACAGGGTCGCCAGGATGGCGAATATAACGATTCTGCTGCGTATGCTCTTCAGGAATCTCACCGGGTCGGCCTCTATGCGGGCGGTCAGCATCGCCTGGGAAGGGGTGCCGGCCCACATCCGACCTGGGCCTCGTGGATATTCGCGCATGCTACCGGATTGATAAAGCCCTTGCGCGATTTCACATTTCCGTGTTGTCCACCGCGTAGCTCTCTGTGTGCTACTCGTCGCCGTTGATGTTTCCAGGCGTCTTGGGCGAGTTGCGGTCTTCTTCTCCAGCCCCAGCAGTGCGCCATTCGCGCGCTGTTGCGGGCGGTGAAACCGAGAGAATACTCTCGCGCGGAAGTCCGTCGTAAAGGGCTGTTGTCACGCCGCTTGGCTTGACGACTTTGCGTGGCGGGTGCTAGTTTGCCGCCAGCACGCGCACGACGCGTTCGATCCCCGAGGCCGGTACGACACCGATACCATGCGCCCCTTCTTCTCCCTTCTGCTTTTCCTGAGTGTGTTGGCCGCGGGCTGTGCTGTGGTGCCGGCCCAAGAGATGAGTGATGCGCGTCAGGCGATCCAGGCCGCCGAGAAGGCCGGCGCCGAGACCTATGCGCCGCGCCCCCTGGATCACGCGCGGGCGCTGCTCGATCAGGCGCAGGCCGAACTCGCCGTGCAGGATTACGCGGGCGCGCGGCGCAGCGCCCAGGATGCCAAGGCGGCCGCCATCCAGGCCCGCGAGGCGGCGGATAACGTGGCGCACACACCACCCCCCGCGCGTTGAACGTAGCCCGCGCGGGCCAGTATTTCGGGCGATTCCGCGCGATTGACAGCCCGGCGAGGCGGGTGCTAGGGTCGGCCCGTTCGCCGGCGCGCGGAGACGTAAGCAGATCCTGCGGCCCTCACCCCAAACACGCATTGGCAACCCAGGCGAGGTAAGGTATGAACATGGCACACCCCGTGAAATTTCTGTTCATCTCGGTGTTGGTCCTCAGCGGCATCGCCGGTTGCGCGGGCACCTATGAACAGGCCGCAGAGGCACCCGCCGCCGCGCCTGCGCCCAGCGCGGCCGTTACCCAGGCGCTGAGCGAGGCCGGCGCGGCCATCAAGACCGCCAAGAACCTGGACTGGATCTGGCGCGATACCGAGGCACAGTTCAAGGCTGCGGAGGCGGCCGCCCAGGCCGGCGACGAGGCCAAGGCCGTGAAGCTGGCCAACAACGCCAAGTTCGAGGCCGAGGCCGCGGTGAATCAGTACTACATCGAGAAGGCCAAGCCGCTGCTCGCCGCCCTCCAGACCAAGCGCGGCCTCACGGCCGGGGAGAAGGCCAAGGCGGACGCGGCCGCCGCGGCCTTATCCAAGGCCCGGGGCAAACAGGCCTACGAGATCCTCAGCAACTCCTGAGCAGATCCTGAGCCCGGATCAACGAAACCCCCCGGGCAGGCCCTGCCCGGGGGTTTTTTGTGTCACTCAGGCGGGTCAGTGCAGCCCACCGCCGGCCGCGGTCTCCCCGCCGAACTGCCGCAGCATCACCCGCAGCTGCTCGACGACCTTGCCCAGCGCCTGACGGGTGACATGGGTCTGGCGTGAGCTGGTCGCGGTCTGTTCCGAAATCTGGTTGATGCTGAGGATGTTGCGGTTGATCTCCTCGGCCACGCTGCTTTGTTCCTCGGCGGCGGTGGCGATCTGGGTGCTCATGTCCGAGATGCGGCCGATGGCGTCGGTGATCGAGGACAGCGAGCGCCCGGCGCCGTTGGCGGCATCGACCGTGGCCAACGCGCCGTTTTCGTTGCGCTCCATGGCCTGAGCGGCCGCCTCGGCCGCGGCCTGCAGGCGTTCGACCACGCCCTGGATCTCACGAGTGGACGCCTGGGTGCGGGTGGCCAGGTTGCGGACCTCGTCGACGATGGTCTGGGTCTTTTGGGCCACTGACTGGATCTGACTGGCAGAATCGCCGACCCGGCCGAGCACGTCCGCAACTGCGCCTGCCGGGAGGACCGCCTCAGTCGAGGGGGTCGTAGCTGAACCGGTCGTAGCCGCTGGCCGTTTCCAGCAGACGCTCGCAGCGGATCTGGCGGATCTGGCGGGTCTGGTCGGCGTGGTGCAGTTCCAGGATTGACTGGTCGCGGTACACGCCCCGCGAGGTGATCAGCACCGGGAGAGAATCTCCGTTGGCGAGGGTCAAGGTGTTCGCCAGCGCGGGGGCTGGTGCCTGGTGTGTGCCGCTGGTCGCGCGCACCACCGCCGGGGTGGCATTGCGCGCCACGTACTGCACGCCCAGTTCCGCGCCGGCGCCGTCCTGGCGCACCAACCAGCGGACTACCCCGAGCAGCCAGTCGGTTTTGTCCGGCTGCGCCCCGGGGGCGTTGAGCAGGAGCAGGTCGCCGACCCGCAGGGTCATATCGTGAATGCCGTCCAGGCGCAGGGCCAGGCCGCCGCCGCTGCGGTTGCGCGTCGGGCACGACACCAGCCGGAACTGCTCCGCCGGGCCGGCCGTACGGCGCCGCAGACCGAGGGCATCGTCGAGGCCGTCTTCGTCCTCCGGCGGGGCATAGTCCCGCGGATCGAAGGGCTGGCAGCCGTTCAGAAAGTAATAGGCCGCGGCCAGTCCCGGCGCGACCTCGACGCTCTGGGTGCTGTTGAAGCGCGGCGATTTACGGTCCGCGGAGTGGGTCCATTGCCACAGCAGGCGGCCGAGCAATTGGCTGGCCTCCGCGGCCGTCAGGTGGCGGGAAAAGCCGGCCCGGTGTGGCGATCCGCCGGGCGCGATCCGTTCCAGATCGAGTTGTACGCCGCGCAGCAGCTCGCGGGCATCGATCCAGCGCCAGCTGTTGCGTTCGACGCCGCTGCGCGGGGCCGGCAGGGCCTGCTGCGGTTCCCGGTCCAGCGAAACGGGGTAAATGCCGCTGGGGGTGCCTGCCTCGTCGTCAAGGTGACTGAGCAGCGGGGCCTGCGCGAGTTTGCCGGCCAGGTAGCCGTAGGTCTCCCAGATCTGGCCGCTCGGGAGCCGGTAGGGATCGGCCAGACGCAGCAGGGCCAGTTGGACATAGCCGCTGGGCACATGCAGTTCGCCCGGGCTGTAGGGCAGACGGCTGTCGCGGGTCGGCGGCAGGTTCTGGGCCTCGGCGAAACGCACCAGATCACCGAGTTCCCGCCAATGCTGATCCGAGACCGGATGATAGGCCTGGTAGCGGCACAGTAGCTGCTGTGCCAGAAAATACCCGCTGTAGTTGACCGCCTCGGCGAGCTGTTTCACGCGGCCCCAGCGCTGGCGCTCGTCGAGGGCGTCGCGCAGGGCGTATTTATGGCCGAAGGCCAGGGTCTCGGTGAGTTCGGCGAGCAGTTCCAGCGCGCGCGGCTGGGTCATGTCTTGCTGACGGGCGCAGTCGCGCAGCGTCTCGTGCAGGCGCTCATACGCGTGGCGGAAGCCCGCGAGCAGTTCCAGGCGCAACCCGGCCGGGATCAACTGGTGATTGATGTCGCGCAGCCGTTCGATGACCTTGGCCGTGGTCTTCTCGCAATCGACATAGGGCAGGGCGTCGAGCCAGTCCCGCAACGGCCCGGGACGGGTGTCCACGCCCGGTATGGCCTGTTGTTCCGGAAGGCTCAGCAGCACGGTTCATCTCTCATGGCGATCGGGTATGTGGCGGCCTGGAAGTTGGAAAGTTTGAGGTTTCAACTGACGCAGCGCCGCTCGTCGGGGCAAATCATGCCCCAGGCGCCGGGTTAAATGGAACCAATTCGGCTCCGCTCGGGTCCAGTCGGGGTCGGTCGCGCGCTGAAAGTCCGCGGGGGCCGGGTCCTTGCGTGCCGGGCGGGCCGGTGGCAGGGTAGCGCAGGCCATCAGACCCTGAGGAGATCGTCGTGACCCTGTTCCGGATACTGGCGTTGTTGGCAGCGTTGAGCAGTCCCCTGGCGCAGGCCGAGCCGGTCGATTTCACACTGCCCGACGTGCAGGGCGTGCAACGAAGCCTGTCCGAATTCCGTGGTAAGTGGGTGGTGGTGAATTACTGGGCGACCTGGTGTCCGCCTTGCCTGGAGGAGATTCCGGACCTGGTCGCCTTCCACGAACGCCATCAGGATACCGATGCCGTGGTGCTCGGGATCAACTACGAGAACATCCCCGAGGCGCACCTGCGTGCCTTCGTCGACGAGTATTTCATCTCTTATCCGGTGCTGCGCAACGGGGACATCCGGCCGCCCCACGAGCGCCTGTCCGTCGGCGGCCTGCCGACCACCTATATCATCTCCCCGGAGGGGGAGCCGGTTGCGCGCCAGGTCGGCACTATCACCAGCGAGGATATCGAGAGCTACATCGAGCGGCAGACGCACGCGCGCGCGGCGGCAGCGCAGGCCGAGGATGTGCCTGCGCCACCGGCACCCGCACCGGCACCCGCACTGCCATGATCGCCCGCTGGCTGCTGCTGCTCTGCCTGCTCGGCGCCGGGACCGCGGCGGCGGAGCTGCGTGATGCGCAGCCACATTTCTTCGACCAGACGCTCGGCGATTTCCAGGACGAACTGGAAACGGCGCGGGCCGAGGGCAAGCAGGGCATCCTGATCTTCTTCGAGATGGATGAATGCCCGTTTTGCCACCGCATGCTGGAGACCGTCTTCAATCGGCCCGAGGTCCAGGCGTATTTCAAGACTCACTTCCTGATCTTCCGGCTCGACATTGAGGGCGACGTGCTGATCACGGATTTCCAGGGCCGCAGCCTCAAGGAAAAGGACTTCGCCTTCCGTGAGCACCGGGTCCGCGCCACGCCGGTGCTGATGTTCTTCGATCTGCACGGGCAGCCGGTCACGCGCTACACCGGGGCCACCGCGGATGCGGAGGAATTCCTGCTGCTCGGGCGCTACGTGGTCGAGGGCGCGCACGCGGACATGTCCTTTGCCCGGTACAAACGGGCGCAGCGGCCGGCGGTCCGCTGAGGCATGCGCGTGAGCCCGCGCTGCCGCGCCGCATTGCTGATCGTTGTGGGCCTGGCCTTGCGGCCGACGTCCGCGGCTGAGGTAACGGCCGGCCCGCTCCCCGAACCGCTCAGCCTGGCCGCCGCGCTGGCCCTGGCGGACGAACCGCATCCGGATCTGCGGGTGGCGGCGGCCGAGACCGAGCTCGCGCAGGCCCAGCGTGACCGCGCGGCCGCGGCCTACGGCACCCGTGCCGGCCTGAGCGCCGTGGCGCGCTGGGCCGAGCCGGCCGAGCTGGCCTTCGACCCAACCTATAACAATTCCCAGGCCAGCCTGTACATCAACCGGCGCCTCTACGACTTCGGCCAGACCCGCGCCGCGGTCGCCGCCGCCGACGCCCTGTCGAGTGGCCAGCATCTGGCATTTGCCGATGCCCGCCTGGGGCGCGGCCTGGAGATCCTGGAACGCTACCTGGACGTGTTGCTGGCCGATCTGGACTTCCGCACCCAGGACGAGGCCATGGCCACCGCCTTCGTGCGTCTGGACCGGGTGCGTGACCAGCAGGCATTGGGGCAACGCTCCGATGTCGAATACCTGGAGGCCGAGACCCGCTATCAGGAGATCCGTTCGATGCGCCTGCGCGCGCAGGCACGCCAACGCACCACGCGGGTGCGTCTGGCCGAGGCGCTGAACCGGCCGGGGCAGCTGTCGAGCAGCCTGCTGGAGCCGGACCTCCAGGGGGTCGCCGCCGAGCCGCCACCGCTGGCGGCATTGACCGCCGCGGCGCTGCGGGACAATCCGCGCGTGCAGGCCCTGCGCGCGGCCAGCGAGGCCGCGCGCGAGCGTCTGCACGCGACGCGGGCGCTGGACCGTCCGGTGATCACCGCCGAGGCCCGCGCCGATGCCTACCAGCGTCAGACCGGGGCGAGTGATCCCTGGTCGGTGGGCGTGCGGATGGAGGTGCCGTTGTACACCGGCGGCCGCAGCGCGGCCGAACGGGCCCAGGCGCGCGCCGAGCTCGACCGCAGCGGGGCCTATCTGGCGCAGGCGGAACTGCACCTGCGCCAGGATCTGCAGGCACTCTGGGAGGAGATCCAGGTGCTGCGCGAAAGCCGCGAGGAGGCGCGCACCCGCCTGGATTACCGTGAGTTGTATCTGGACCGCAGCCGCGCGCTCTACGAGATGGAGGTCAACGCCGACCTCGGCGATGCGATGGTGGTGTCCACCGAGGCGCGTTACCGGCAGGCGCAACTGGACTATCGTCTGCTGTTGAATCGGGCGCGCCTGAACGCGCTGTTGGGACGGCCAATCGACGCGGCCCTGACCGACGGGCTGGGTGAGGAGGAGGCAACACCATGAGGAATTGGATGCGCATCGCCGCGCTGCTGAGCGGGGTGTGCCTGAGCCCCGCCGGCGTCGCGGTGGAGTTGAACGGCGAGTTGGCCTGGGCGGACAAGGTGGTGCTGAGCGTGCCGTTCTCCGGGCGCATGCTGGAGGTCTCGGTGCGCCCGGGCGAGCGCGTCGCGGCCGGTCAGATTTTGCTCCGTTTCGACACCCGCATCGCCGCGGCGCGCGCGGCCCAGGCACGCGCCGCGGTCGAAGGCCTGGGTCTGCAACGGGCCGAGGCGCGCCGCGAATGGGACCGCGCCAAGGAGCTGTTCGAGCGCACGGTACTGTCGGTGCGCGAACTGCAACTCGCCGAGATCGGCTACCACGCCGCCGAGGCCGATTATCAGGCCGCGCGCGCGGCCCGGATCGCCGCCGAGGTTGAACTGGAAGACTTGAATCTGGTCGCGCCGTTCGCCGCCCGGGTACTGGCGGTGCACGTGGCCCCGGGGCAGGCCGTGGTCAATGCCCAGCAAGCCATGCCGCTGGTGACCCTGGCCGCCGACGGGCACATGCGGGTCCGCGCGGCGCTGGACGCGGCCCAGGCCGGGGCGCTGGACGCGACCGCGCCGGTCGCCGTGCGCGTCGGCGAGCGGCGCTTTACCGGGCGGATCGTCGAGGTCGGCGCGGAGCCGCTCGGGCCGGAACGCCCGGCCGGCTATGCCCTGGTGGTGGAATTCGAGGCGCCGGCCGAGGCGGCCCTGCGCGCCGGCCAGCCCGCCAGCCTGAGCCTACCGTGATCGGCGCGCGCCTCTGCCGGGTCAGTGGCCGCGTGCAGGGGGTGTGCTACCGCGCCGCGACCCGCCGCAGGGCGCTGGAGCTCGGGCTTGCCGGTCACGCCCGCAACCTGCCCGACGGCCGGGTCGAGGTACACGCCGAGGGCGAGGCCGGCGCGCTGGCCGCACTGTGCGACTGGCTCTGGGACGGCCCCGAGGCGGCGCGGGTATCCAGCGTCGCGTGCCAGCCGGTCCCGCCGGTCGGCTACGGCGAATTCACGACCGGTTGATGCCGGCGTGGGCGCGGCCATCGGCCGCGAAGAGTCCAGCCAACAGAAGGCGCTCAGTGATTTCCGGCCCAGGCCAGGGGGCGGCGCGTCTCGGGCGGCGGCGGGGTCAGTACGGTGTCCTGCGGCGGCTGCGCCGTGTCGCTGTGCGGATAATCCAGCGTGTAGTGCAGGCCGCGGCTTTCCGTGCGCGCCTGCGCCGAGCGGATGATCAGCTCGGCGACCTGCACCAGGTTGCGCAGCTCGATCAGGTCGTTGCTCACGCGGAAATTGCTGTAGTACTCGTGGATCTCGTGCTGCAAGAGCAGGGCGCGGCGCAGGGCGCGCTCCAGGCGCTTGTTGCTGCGCACGATGCCGACGTAGTCCCACATGAAGCGCCTAAGCTCGTCCCAGTTGTGGCTGACCACCACCTCCTCGTCCGAATCGGTGACCCGCGATTCATCCCAGGGCGGCAACGCGGGCGGGGCGGCGACCGTGGCCAGTTTGGCGAGGATGTCCTGGCCGGCGGCCTGGGCGAACACCAGGCACTCCAGCAGCGAATTGCTGGCCATCCGGTTGGCGCCGTGCAGGCCGGTGTGGGCGGTCTCGCCGATCGCATACAGGCCGTCGATGTCGCTGTGGCCGTGCAGGTCGGTCATCACGCCGCCGCAGGTGTAGTGCGCGGCCGGCACCACCGGGATCGGCTGGCGGGTCATGTCGTAGCCGAATTCCAGGCAGCGCGCGTACACGGTCGGGAAGTGTTCCTGGATGAACGCCGCCGGCCGGTGGCTGATGTCCAGGTACACGCACTCGGCGCCCAGACGCTTCATCTCGTGGTCGATGGCCCGGGCGACGATGTCGCGCGGGGCGAGTTCGGCGCGCGGATCGAATTTGTGCATGAAGCGTTCGCCGTTGGGCAGCGTGAGGATGCCGCCCTCGCCGCGGACCGCCTCGGTGATCAGGAACGACTTGGCGTGGGGGTGATACAGGCAGGTCGGGTGGAACTGGTTGAACTCCATGTTGGCGATGCGACAGCCGGCGCGCCAGGCCATGGCGATGCCGTCGCCGCTGGCGGTGTCCGGATTGCTGGTGTAGAGGTACACCTTGCTGGCCCCGCCGGTGGCGAGCACCACGAAACGCGCGCGGAACACCTCCACCCGACCCAGCCCGCGGTCGAGCACGTAGGCGCCGAGACAGTGGTTGGGGCCGGGCAGGCCGAGTTTGGCGGCGGTGATCAGGTCGACGGCGATGTGGCGCTCGTAGAGTGTGATGCCGGGGTGGGCCCGGGCGCAGGCCACCAGTGAGGTCTCGATGGCCGCGCCGGTGGCGTCGGCGGCATGCACGACCCGGCGGTGGCTGTGACCGCCCTCGCGGGTCAGGTGGAAATGCTCGCCCTCGGGGGCGGACTCGCGGGTGAAGGGCACCCCGTGTTCCATCAGCCAGCGCACCGCCTCCGGGCCGCGCTCGACAGTGAAGCGCACCGCGTCCTCATGACACAGGCCGGCGCCGGCGTCGAGGGTGTCGGCGACGTGCGAGTCGATGCTGTCGGCGGGGTCGAGCACCGCGGAGATGCCGCCCTGGGCATACAGGCTGCTGCCCTCGGTGAGCGGGCCCTTGGCCAGCACCGCGACCCGGCAGTGGTCGGCCAGCTCCAGGGCCAGCCGCAGGCCGGCGGCGCCGCTGCCGATCACGAGGACATCGCTGTCGATCTGCTGGGTCATGGCTTGTGGGGGGCAGGGAATGCCGCTAAGGTTTGCCCGCCGGCGCGGGCGCGTTCCGCGGGGGAGCGGGCCTTGAGTTTCCAGTAACTTACTCTAAAGCCTGCGTGCTGGCGAACTGTTTGAC
Source organism: Gammaproteobacteria bacterium (assembly GCA_046260695.1). Lineage (GTDB taxonomy): Bacteria > Pseudomonadota > Gammaproteobacteria > Thiohalobacterales > Thiohalobacteraceae > JAHJQQ01. The sequence continues at coordinate 28,283 of JBHEOS010000012.1, read as the reverse complement.
GCGGCGTATGTCTATGCTGCCGGGCGATGTCTGGGGATGTGGATGAGTGAACCGAATACGGATCAGGCCCTGGTCGAGCGCGTCCAGCAGGGCGACAAGCGCGCCTTCGATCTCCTGGTCCGGAAATACCAGCACAAGATCGTGCACTTGGTCACCCGCTACCTGCATGACCCCGTCGAGGCGCTGGATGTCGCCCAGGAGACCTTCATCAAGGCCTACCGCGCCCTGCCGTCCTTTCGGGGAGACAGCGCCTTCTATACCTGGCTGTACCGGATCGCCATCAACACCGCCAAGAATTATCTGGTGGCGCAGAGCCGGCGGCCGCCGACCGACGATATCGAGGCCCAGGCTGCGGAACAATTCGGCGGGGAGACCGGTCTCAAGGAATACGCCACGCCCGAGCATCTGCTGATGCGCGACGAGATCGCACAGACCATTGCCGATGCGATCGGGGCCCTGCCGGAGGAATTGCGCACGGCCATCACCCTGCGCGAACTGGAAGGCCTGAGTTACGAGGAGATCGCCCAGGCGATGGAATGCCCCATCGGTACCGTGCGTTCGCGGATCTTCCGGGCCCGCGAGGCCATTGAGGCGCGTCTGGCCCCGCTGCTGGACTGAAGTAGATTTCTGGAGGTACAGACCATGAGCGAGCAGATCAGCGAGCAGATCCGAGAACAGTTATCCGCGCTCGTCGATGACGAGTTGCCGGTCGCTGAGCAGCGTCTGCTGCTGGAGCGGCTGGCCCGCGAACCGGCGCTGCGCGCGCAGTGGACCCGCTACCAGTTGATCCGCGACAGCCTGCACCAGAGCCTGCCGCCGTTCACCGACCCCGGTTTCGCCGAGCGGGTGATGGCCGCGGTGGAGGCCCAGCCGACGCACCAGGCTTCCCGCCCGCCGTCCTGGGCCAGGGCCCTGCGGCCGGCGGCCGGTCTGGCAGTGGCGGCCACGGTGGCGGTGATCGCGGTGCTGGCCGTGCAGCCGTCGACGGTCGCCCCGCCCGGCGCGCCCGGCGCATCGGGCGTGCAGGTCGCGGTCAGCCCCGCGCCGCCCGAACGCTATGCACGCCTGGCGCCGGTGCCCGCCGCGCAGTCGGCACAGTCGGCCGAGCGTCTGAACGAATACCTGGTCAATCACAGCGAATATGCCGCCAGCGGCGGCATGCCGGGCATGCTGCCGCATGTCCGCATCGTCGGTTATGAACGTGACTGAGGTCCGCCGCCCGGTGCTGTTGCTCGCGGCGCTGCTGCTGACCGCCGCCGCCCAGGCCGATACCGACGCGCGCGACTGGCTGCGTCAAATGTCGCAGGCCAGCCAGGGCCTCAATTACCGCGGCACCTTCGTTTACCTGCACGAGGGCCGGCTGGAGGCGATGCGGATCATCCACCGCGCCGACGCCGACGGCGAGCAGGAACGCCTGTTCGCCCTGACCGGCGCGGCGCGCGAGGTGCTCCGCGACAACCAGCAGGTGACCTGCATCTTGCCCAGGCACAAGGCGGTGATGGTCGACCGCAGCTTGCCGCGCAAGCCCTTCCCGGCGGCCCTGCCGCGCGATCTGGACGCACTGAGCGGCCAGTACGAATTCCTGATCGACGGAGAGGACCGGGTGTCGGGCCTGCCCACCCGCATCGTGGTGATCCGGCCGCGTGACGGTTTCCGCTACGGTCACCGGCTGTGGCTGGATCTCGACAGCAGCCTGCCGCTGAGGTCCGCCCTGCTCGACGCCGAGGGCCAGCCCGTCGAGCAGATGATGTTCACCGAGCTGGAGATCCTGGATGAGGTGCCCGCGGAGGACCTCCAGCCGATGCTGCGCGGCGAGGAGTACACCCGGCGCGGACCGGTGCGGCACGCGGAGGGCGGAGAGGACATGGCGGTGGATGAACGCGGCTGGGTGGTGACGGAACTGCCGGCGGGGTTCATGCTGACCCACTACAACCGTGTCCGTATGCCGTCTGCCGCGGCCCCGGTCGAACACCTGGTGTTCAGCGACGGCTTGGCCACCGTCTCGGTCTACGTCGAGCCGCGGCAGGCCGGCGCCCACGGCCTGTCCGGGCATTCCAGCCGGGGCGCGGTCAATGCCCTGGGGACGCAGCGCGGGGATGTGCAGATTACCGTGGTCGGTGAAGTGCCCCGGATCACCGTCGAGCAGATCAGTCAGGCCGTGCGGCCGCGGCCCTGAACGATGCGAGGCAGCAGGCCATGATCGAGGAAACCGCGCGGGTAATCGCCACCGAAGCGGGATTCGTCTGGGTCGAGACCCGCCGCCAATCCACCTGCGGGGGCTGTGCGGCCAAGTCGGGCTGCGGGACGGCGGCGCTGGCCAAGGTGCTGGGTACGCGGCGCACCCGGGTGCGGGCCATCGACCGCCAAGGGGTGCAGGTCGGCGACGAGGTCGTGGTCGGCATCGACGAGTCCGCGCTGATCCGCGGCTCATTGGCCGTATACGCCGTGCCGCTGCTCGGGTTGCTGGCGGGGGCCGTGTTGGGCGGGGTGCTGTCGGCGCGGCTGCTGGTCGGCGGCGAGGCGCTGACCCTCGGCCTGGGGATCGCCGGTCTGTTGGCCGGGTTGATCTGGTTGAAGGGTTTTACCGTGCGGATCCGCGATGACGGCCGTTACCAGCCGGTGGTGCTGCGGCGCCTGCCGGGGTGAGGACCGGCCGCGATAAGCGTCACGCGGTGTCAACCGTGGATGATGCAGTGGCGGATGATGGCATACAGTTGTGTTTCGAGTTCATTTCGGGAGAGACCATGAAGAGCATGTGTAACCGCTGGATGGGCGGGGTCTGGTTGGCCCTGGCGTTGAGTCTGTCATTCACGGCGCAGGCGGCGCGTTCGCTGCCCGATTTCACCGAGCTGGTGGAGCAGAACAGCCCGGTGGTGGTGAACATCAGCACCACCCAGAAGGTCAGGCAGGCCGCCCGCGGCCTGCCCCCGGGGATGCGGATCCCCGACCTGCCCGAAGGCAGTCCCTTCAATGACCTGTTCCGGCACTTCTTCGGCGAGAACGGCAAGGGCATGCCCGAGGAATTCGATGCCAAATCGCTCGGTTCCGGGTTCATCATCAGCGCCGACGGCTATGTGCTGACCAACTTCCACGTGGTCAAGGATGCCGAGGAGATCATCGTGCGCCTGCATGACCGCAGCGAGCTGGTCGCCTCCGTGGTCGGCACCGACGAGCGCAGCGATGTCGCGCTGCTGAAGATTGCGTCCACCGGTCTGCCGGTGGCGCGCCTGGGCAAGTCGGCGCAGCTCAAGGTCGGCGAATGGGTGCTGGCCATCGGCTCGCCGTTCGGTTTCGAGCGCACGGCGACCGTCGGTATCGTCAGCGCCACCGGGCGGTCACTGCCGAGTGAGAACTACGTGCCCTTCATCCAGACCGACGTGGCGATCAATCCCGGCAATTCCGGCGGCCCGCTGTTCAACCTCGACGGCGAGGTGGTGGGCGTGAACTCGCAGATCTACAGCCGCACCGGCGGCTTCATGGGCCTGTCTTTTGCCATCCCCATCGATGTGGCGATGGACGTGGCCGGGCAGCTCAAGTCCAAGGGCCGGGTGTCGCGCGGCTGGCTGGGCGTGTTGATCCAGGACGTGACCCGCGAGCTGGCGGAATCTTTCGGCATGAAACAGCCGACCGGCGCACTGGTCTCCAAGGTGATGCCGGACAGCCCGGCGAGCAAGGGCGGCGTCGAGGTCGGCGACGTGATCCTGGAGTTCGACGGCCGCGAGGTCGTGAGCTCCGCCAGCCTCCCGCCGATCGTCGGCCGGGCCCCGGTCGGCCAGAGCGTGAACGTAAAGGTCCTGCGCAACGGTAAGCCCCGGAACCTGAAGCTGACCCTCGGTGAGCTTCAGGACGAGGACCAGAAGGTGCTCGCCAAGACCGATGCGAAGTCATCCACCACCAACAACCGGCTGGGTCTGGGGGTTGGCGAGGTGCCCCAGGAACTGCGTGCCCAACTGGAACTTGATGAGGGCGGCGTGCTGGTCGGTGAACTGGATGACGGGGTGGCCTCCAAGGCTGGCATCCGTAGAGGCGACGTGATCGTGATGTTCAACGGGGTGCGGGTGAAGGACGCCAAGCACTTCAGCGCGCTGGTGGAGAAGGCCCCGGCCGGCGCCACCGTGCCGGTGCTGGTCCAGCGCGGCGGCGCACCGACCTTCCTGGCGATCAAGATCCCGGGCTGAGCGGCGTAACGGCCGGCGGGGCGCGCTGTTCGGCGTGCCCCGTCGGTGCCGGCAGAGCCCATGTGCCTGATCCTCTATACCCGTCGCGGTTGCCACCTGTGCGAGGATTTCGAACAGGAGCTGCGGCGGCTACAGCATGAGATCCCCTTCGAGGTCGAGATCCGCGAGGTGGACGCGCGCCCGGAATGGCGGGCGGCCTATAACGATCAGGTACCCCTGCTGCTGGCCGGCGACGCGGTGATCGCCCGGTATTTCCCCGATGTGCAGACGCTGCGCGCCCGGTTGGCCGAGGCGCGCCGCTAGCCGCGTGGCGCTAGCCGTGTGACGCTATCTGGGGGGGCGGCGGGTATGTATAATCAGCCGCCTTTATGACGGCATTTCCCGCGCCTCCGCGCCCACTCCGGACCTCCACACCCTCCGGTGGCCCAACACCGGCCGCGCCGGGCCTTGTCCTATGCACGGGTACCCGCAGTGACTGATCTGGCTCAGATCCGCAATTTCTCCATCATTGCCCATATCGACCATGGCAAGTCGACCATGGCCGACCGCTTCATCCAACTGTGCGGGGGGCTCAGCGCGCGGGAGATGTCCGAGCAGGTGCTCGACAGCATGGACCTGGAGCGCGAGCGCGGCATCACCATCAAGGCCCAGAGTGTCTCGCTGGACTACACGGCGCGCGACGGCCGGACCTATCGGCTGAACTTCATCGACACCCCCGGTCACGTGGATTTCTCCTACGAGGTTTCGCGCTCGCTGGCCGCCTGCGAGGGCGCGCTGCTGATCGTCGATGCCGCGCAGGGCGTCGAGGCCCAGAGCGTCGCCAACTGCTACACCGCCATCGAGCAGGGGCTGGAGGTGGTGCCGGTATTGAACAAGATCGACCTGCCTTCGGCCGATCCCGAACGGGTGATCCGCGAGATCGAGGAGATCATCGGCATCGAGGCCGAAGACGCGGTGCGCGCCAGCGCCAAGACCGGCGTCGGCATCGACGAGGTGTTGGAGGCCCTGATCGCGCGTGTGCCGGCGCCGGCGGGCGACCGCGCGGCGCCTTTGCAGGCGCTGATCATCGATTCCTGGTTTGACAATTACGTCGGCGTGATTTCCCTGGTCCGCGTGATGCAGGGCACGCTGACGCCCGGGCGCAAGATGCAGGTGATGTCCTCGGGGCGCGCCTATCTGGTCGACCACGTCGGTATCTTCACGCCCAAGCGTCAGAACATGCCGCGGCTGGAGGCCGGCGATGTCGGCTATGTGATCGCCGGCATCAAGGAGATCGACGGCGTACCGGTTGGCGATACGCTGACCCTGGTCGAGCGGCCGGCGGCCGCGTCCCTGCCGGGTTTTCAGAAGGTCCAGCCGCGGGTATTCGCCGGGCTGTTCCCAGTCGTCTCCGACGCCTATGAGGATTTGCGCGAGGCCCTGCAGAAGCTGCGCCTGAATGATGCCTCGCTGCACTTCGAGCCGGAGACCTCCGGGGCGCTTGGCTTTGGTTTCCGCTGTGGCTTCCTCGGCATGCTGCACATGGAGATCGTGCAGGAGCGGCTGGAGCGCGAATACGGCATGGACCTGATCACCACCGCGCCGACGGTGATCTACCAGGTGCTGACCACCAAGGACGAGGTGCTCGACATCGACAATCCGTCGAGTCTGCCGCCGGTCAATTACATCAGCGAGGTCCGCGAGCCGATCATCCTCGCGAATATCCTGGTGCCGCAGGATTATCTGGGCGCGGTGATGACCCTGTGCGTCGACAAGCGCGGCATGCAGAAGAATCTGCAATACCTGGGCAATCAGGTGTCGGTGAGTTTCGAGATGCCGCTCGCCGAGGTGGTGCTGGATTTTTTTGACCGGCTCAAATCGGTCAGTCGCGGCTACGCCTCCTTCGAGTACCACTTCCTCCGCTTCCAGGCCGCCCCGTTGGTGAAGCTCGATATCCTGATCAACGCCGAGCGGGTCGACGCGCTGGCGATCATCGTGCACCGCGATCAGGCCGAATACCGCGGCCGCGAGGTGGCCGACAAGATGAAGGAACTGATCCCGCGGCAGATGTACGACGTCGCCATCCAGGCGGCCATCGGTGCGCACGTGATCGCCCGCACCACGGTCAAGGCCCTGCGCAAGAATGTCACCGCCAAGTGCTACGGCGGCGATATCAGCCGCAAGCGCAAGCTGCTGGAGAAGCAGAAGGAAGGCAAGAAACGCATGAAGCAGTTCGGTAAGATCGAGATCCCGCAGTCGGCATTTCTGGCCGTGCTGCAGACCGGCAAAAAATAGCACAAGGGCAGCCCATGAACTTCGATTTCCCCCTGATTCTGGTCCTGGCGAGCGCTTTCACCGGCGCGGTCTGGGCCCTGGATGCGCTGGTGTGGGCGCGCCGGCGCGCCGAGACGGCCAAGGAGCCGACCCTGGTCGAGTATTCCAAGGCCTTCTTCCCGGTGATCTTCGCGGTGCTGATCCTGCGCTCGTTTGTAGCCGAGCCGTTCCGCATCCCGTCCGGGTCCATGATGCCCACGCTGCTGGTCGGCGACTTCATCCTGGTCAATAAATTCGCCTACGGACTGCGCCTGCCGGTGCTCCACAGCAAGGTCTTCGATCTCGGCGAACCGCAACGCGGCGACGTGGTGGTGTTCCGCTATCCGGAAGATCCCTCGATCGACTACATCAAGCGCGTGGTCGGGGTGGCCGGCGACCGTATTGCCTATCACAACAAAATCCTCTATATCAACGGTGTGGAAATGCCGCAGACCCTCGTCGGCAGCTACATCGGGGTCGGTTCCGGGGTCGCCAGCAGCGGCGCCGAACTGCGCGAGGAACAGCTGAGCGGGGTGGCGCACCAGATCCTGGTACGGCCGGGCGCCAATACCCTGGAAGGCGAGGTGGAGATCCCGCCCGGCTATTACTTCATGATGGGCGACAACCGCGACAACAGTAAGGACAGCCGTTATTTCGGTCCGGTGCCGGAAGGCAACCTGGTCGGCAAGGCCTTTATGATCTGGATGAATTGGGACCGTGCCGCCGGGGGTGTGGATTGGGGCCGGCTCGGACAGTCCATTCACTGATAGCTACCACGAGGGGAACAGTATGCAGACCTTGAAATCGCAGCGCGGTATGACCGCCATCGGTTGGTTGATCGTGCTCGCCCTGATCGCCTTCTTTGTCTTGCTCGCCTTGCGCTTGACGCCGGGCTATCTGGAATTCATGACCGTCAAGGGCTCGCTGCAATCCCTGCGCGACGAGCCCGGCATCACCCAGAAGACCCCCGCCGAGATCCGCGCCATGCTGGGCAAGCGCTTCGACGTCAACGACGTGAAGACTATCGGCAGCAAGGACGTCATGATCGAGAGCCAGGGCGGACGCCTGCGCATCTGGGTGGACTACGAGGTGCGGGTGCCGGTGCTCGGCAATGTGGATGCCGTCACCACCTTCACGGATGAAGTGGAGATGGTGCGCAATTGAGCGGTTCCGAACAGGCCCTGTTGCGCAGACTGGATTACCGCTTCCAAGACCCGGCGCTGCTGGCCAGCGCGCTGACCCACCGCAGTGCCGGCGGCGCGAACAACGAGCGACTGGAATTTCTCGGCGACGCGCTGCTCGGTCTGGTGATCGCCGAGGTGCTCTACCGGCGCTACCCTGAGGCCAGCGAGGGTGAGCTCAGCCGCCTGCGTGCCAGCCTGGTGCGCAAGCAGACCCTGGCCGAACTGGCGCGTGACCTGGACCTGGGCGACTACCTGCACCTGGGCCCGGGCGAACTCAAGACGGGCGGTCACAGTCGCGATTCCATCCTCGCCGATGCCCTGGAGGCGCTGTTCGGCGCCGCCTATCTGGACAGCGGCTTCGACGCCGGCGGCGCGATGATCCGCGCGCTGTACGCCGAGCGCCTGGCCCAGCTGCCGGCCAAGGCGGTCGCCGTCAAAGACCCCAAGACCCGCCTGCAGGAACATCTGCAGGGCCAGCGGTTGGAACGCCCGGAATACGCGGTGGTGCAGATCAGCGGCGACGACCATGCCCAGGTCTTCGAGGTCGAGTGCCGCGTCCCCGGGCACGCGCGGAGCGTGCGCGGTCAGGGCAGCAGCCGCCGCTACGCCGAACAGGAGGCCGCGCAGCGGATGCTGGAGGCCCTCGGCGCGGGCGTCGGTCCATGACCCGCGCAGACAGCCCCGCTGATACCCACACAACCACCCCGTTCCGTTGCGGACATGTGGCCCTGGCGGGCCGTCCCAACGTCGGCAAGTCGACCCTGCTCAACGCCCTGCTCGGGCAGAAGCTCAGCATCACCTCGCACCGCCCCCAGACCACCCGGCACCGCCTCCTCGGCATCAAGACGCTGGAACAGGCGCAGATCATCTATGTGGACACCCCCGGCCTGCATCAGGCCACGGGCAAGGCGCTCAACCGCGTGATCAACCAGACCGCCGCCGACGCCCTGCACGCGGTCGATGTCGTGGCCTTCCTGGTCGAAGGCACGCGCTGGGATGCCGAGGACCAGTGGGTGCTCGACAAGATCAAGGCCGCCCGGGTACCGGTGATCCTGGTGGTCAACAAGGTCGACATTCTGGAGGACAAGGCCCGGCTGCTGCCGCACATCCAGCACCTCAGCGGGCTGTACCCGTTTGCCGAGATGGTGCCGCTGTCGGCGCTCAAGCGCGACAACCTGGAGCGCTTCGAGGACTGCGTGGTGCGGCACCTGCCCGAGGCGCCGCCGCTGTACCCGGAAGACCAGATCACCGATCGCAGCGAGCGTTTTCTGGCCGCCGAGCTGGTGCGCGAAAAACTGTTCCGCAAGCTGGGGCAGGAGGTGCCCTACGGGCTGACGGTGGAGATCGAGCAGTTCAAGCAGGAGGGCGGGTTGCGGCGCATTCACGCCCTGATCTGGGTGGCGCGCGATACCCACAAGGCCATCGTGATCGGCAAGGGCGGGGCTGTGCTCAAGGCGGTCGGCGTCGAGGCGCGCCGCGACATGGAACGGCTGTTCGACGGCAAGGTCTTTCTGCAACTGTGGGTCAAGGTCAAGGCCGGCTGGGCCGACGATGAACGCGCCCTGCACAGCCTGGGTTACGGCAACGGGGACTGAGCCCTGCGGGCCGTGCGCCCGCTCGGGAGCGAAGATGCGCCAGGACACGCAACTGCAAACCGGCCATATCCTGCATGCGCGGCCGTACCGCGATACCAGCCTGTTGCTGGAGGTGTTCTGCCGGGATCACGGGCGCCTCGGCCTGGTGGCGCGCGGCGCGCGTGGCCCGCGTGCGCGCAACCGCGGCTTGCTACAGCCGTTCCAGCCGCTGCTGTTGTCCTGGTCCGGGCGTGGCGAACTCGCCAACCTGCACGGCGTCGAGGCCGCCGGCTGCGCCGCGCGGCTGCCGGGCCAGGCGCTGTATGCGGGTTTCTATCTGAATGAACTGCTGCTGCGCCTGGTGCCGCGGCTGGACCCGCACCCCGAGGTCTACACCGCCTATGCCGAGGCGCTCGCCGGTCTGGGCACGGAGCCGCAACGGCCGCTGCGCCGCTTCGAGAAGCGCCTGCTGGAGTCTCTCGGCTACGGGCTGCTGCTCGATCACGAGGCCCACAGCGGCGCGCCGGTGCGGGCCGAGTCGCAGTACGCCTATGCCCTGGAGTCCGGGCCGCTGCCGGTGGACGCGGCGGGCGCGGGCGGGCTGATTCTGTCCGGCCGCAGCCTGTTGTCGTTGGCCGCCGACGATCTATCCGATACCCAGAGCCTGGCCGATGCCAAGCGGCTGATGCGTGCCGCGCTGGGCCTGTACCTGGGTGACCGCGCCTTGAAGACGCGCGAGGTGTTCGCCGCCAGCCTAGGCGCCTGTCGGATGTGGGGCTGATCTGCTGCGCCGGTGGGAGAGCGGTCCATTGTTCCGATCCTTTTCGTCAATCGGAAAGATGGCCTCGCGCTCCCACCTTGCTCGCTACGATCGCCCACATCCGACAGGCGCCTAGGGCGTTGAGCGGCGCACGCTGAAGAATATTCCGACGGCCAGGACCGACCTATGCACAACGAACTCCAACTGGGCGTGAACATCGACCATGTCGCGACGCTGCGTCAGGCGCGCGGGACCCGCTATCCCGACCCCGTGCAGGCGGCGATCGAGGTGGAGCAGGCCGGCGCCGACAGCGTGACCCTGCACCTGCGCGAGGACCGCCGTCACATCCAGGAACGCGACGTGGAATTGCTCAAGGCCGTGCTGCTCACGCGCATGAATCTGGAAATGGCGGTCACCGACGAGATGCTGGCGATCGCCGAACGTCTGCGCCCGGCCGACTGCTGCCTGGTGCCGGAGCGCCGCGAGGAGCTGACCACAGAGGGGGGCCTGGACGTGGCCGGACAGCAGCCGCGCATCCGCGAGGCCTGCGCGCGGCTGGCGGCGGCCGGCATCCGGGTGTCCCTGTTCATCGATGCCGATCCGGCGCAGATCGAGGCCGCTGCCGCCTGCGGCGCGCCGTGCGTGGAGATCCATACCGGGCACTATGCCGATCTCCCGCCCGGTCCGCGCCGCGAGGCAGAGTACCGGCGCATCGAGGGTGCGTTGGCGTGCGCCGTGGCCGCCGATCTGCGCGTCCACGCCGGGCATGGGCTGAACTACCAGAATGTCCTGCCGATCGCCGCGCTCGCGCCGATCCGCGAACTGAACATCGGCCATGCCATCGTCGCGCGCGCGCTGTTCACCGGGCTGCAGGCGGCGGTGCGGGAGATGAAGACGTTGATGTTGCGCGCGCGCGGGTTGGCGCCCTGAGGCCGCCGCGGCGCCGGTGTCCGGGGATCGGCCGGGCGACGCCTCAGTCCGCGGCGTCCGCCGCCTGCAACAGGCCGTCGATGGCCTCGAGGCAGCGGCACTGAGCGGTCTCGATGGCCGCCTGCTGGCCACCCTGCGCGGCGTGCTCCAGACCGGCGGCGGCCCGTTCCAGCGCTTCGACCTGGCAGTAGGCCGCGGAACCGCGCAGCTTGTGCGCCAGCGCCTGCAACGCCGCCCAGTCCCCGGCCTGGCAGAACCGCAGCATCTGGGTGCGCTGCTGCGGCAGCTCTGCGAGCAGCATCGCGAACAACTCCCGCGCCAGCGCCTGGCGCCGCGCGTCGGCGTGGGGCGCGGGCGCCGCCGACCGGAGGCCGGTCCAGTGCCTGATGGTCTCCCACAGGCGGTATTCCGAGATCGGCTTGATCAGGCACTCGTTGATGCCGTGGCTGGCCAGCCGCTCGGGGGTGCAGGTGAAGGCATTGGCGGTGAGCGCGATGATCGGGGTGTCGCGGTTGGGTCCGCTGCCGGCGCGGATCCGCTGGGCGGACACCTCGCCGCTCATCTCCGGCATGTGCATGTCCATCAGAATCAGATCGAAGCGCTGCTGCTCGGCCAGTTCCAGCGCCTGCCGGCCATCCTCGGCATTGCTGACCTCGACCCCCAGGCTTTCCAGTTGCACGCAGACCAGCTTGCGGTTGATCTCGTTGTCGTCGGCCAGCAGGATGTGCGCGCCGCGCAGGTCTGGCATCTCCGGGCGTGGGGTCTTGCGCCGTTCGGCGAGTTGCTGCCCGGCATCGCACTCGGCATCGAGCAGCTCGAAGACGGTGTGGCGCAGCGATTCGCGCCGCGGCGGTTTGGACAGACAGGCATCGGCGCCCATGCCCATGACCCGGTCGATGCGTTCGCGCGCCATGCTGTTGAGCAGGACCAGCAGGGGACGGCCGGGGCGGTGCAGCTGCCGCAGCAGCGTGCGCAAGTCCGCCTCGTGCTCCACGGGGGTGTCCACGCCCACCACCAGCAGGTCGAAGTCGTTGCCCTCGGCGGCGGCCAGCAACGCCTCGCGGTCCTCCGCCTCGCCGACGCGCATGCCCCAGGATTCCAGGGCATGGCGGCAGGCCAAGCGGGTCAGCGGGTGGGCGTCATAGAGCAGCACATGGCGGTGCAGCAGCGGTATCGCCGGGCTGTCGGCCTCGGCCTCGGGCGCCTGACGCGGACAGCGCAGGCTGAACCAGAACGTCGAACCCGCCTCGGGGCTGCTCTCGACACCGATCCGCCCGCCCATCAGCTCGACGAGTTTGCGGCTGATGAACAGGCCGAGCCCGGTGCCGCCGAAGCGCCGGGTCGCGGAGCTGTCCACCTGGCTGAAGGCCAGGAACATCCGGCTCATCTGTTCCTCGCTCAGTCCGATCCCGGTGTCGGTGACGCTGATGCGAATGGCCGCGAGGTCGTCGTCGGTCGTGTCCTCCTCCAGCATCGCGCGGACCACTACGCTCCCCCGGCTGGTGAATTTCAGGGCGTTGCCGAGCAGATTCAGCAGCACCTGGCGGATGCGCTGGGAGTCGCCGTAGAGCGCCAGCGGGACATCGGTGTAGAGAATCAGGATCAACTCCAGCCCCTTCTCGTGCGCGAGCGGGGCCATCAGGTCGAGCGAATCCTCAAGCGCCTCGCGCAGGTCGAACGGCACCTTCTCGATGTTCAGCTTGCCGGATTCGATCTTGGAAAAGTCCAGGATGTCGTTGACGATCACCAGCAGGTTGCTGGCGGATTTGCGGATGGTGCTGGTGTAGTCGCGCTGTTCGGCATTCAGCGGCGTGCGCAGCAGCAGCTCGATGAAGCCGAGCAAGCCGTTCATGGGGGTGCGGATCTCATGGCTCATATTGGCGAGAAATTCCGACTTATCGCGGCTGGCGGCCAGTGCCCGCTTGCGGGCCAGGTCGAGTTCCACGTTCTGGATCTCCACAGACTCCAGCGTCTCGCGCAGCTCGACGGTGGCCTGAGCGACCTTGTTCTGTAACTCGGCCTGGGCGTCCTGCAGGGTCGCGGCCATCTGATTGATGCCGCGTTCCAGCCGGCCCAGTTCGCCCGGCGAATGCGCCAGGGCGCGCACCTGCAGGTCGCCGCTGCCGAGGTCTTGCACCACCGTGGTCAGCTCCTGGATGGGGCGGGACACGCTGCGGCCCACCCGCAACGCGAAGACGAGGCTGAAGCCCAGCACGACCAGCGTGATCAGGCCGCTGGTCAGCGCCACCTCCTGCTGGCGCGCCCGGGTGGCGGTGCGCGAGAGCTCGACCCGCACCCAGCCGAGGGGGCGGGCGGCGGGCCCCCCGCGGCGGCCCTCGAAGTCGCTGACTCGGAGCTCGCTGCCGTGGATGGGCGCCTCGAACCGCAGCAAGTCGCCGGGGTCGGGGCCCTCGACCCCGTCCCCGGCGGCGGGGACCTGCATCAGGGCCTGATGGTTGTGGTCCAGGATGGTCACGCGGATCACGTCATCCTCATGCAGGGCCGCCTCGGCCAGCATCTGCAGGATCTCGTGGTTGCCGGAAAAGACCCCGTATTCGCTGGCCGGCGCCAACTGGTTGGCGATGGCGCCGCCGCGCTCGCTCAAGGCCCCGTCGAGGTCCTGGAGGCGCGTGTTGATGAAGTACGCGCCCAGCACCAGGGCGATCACGATGGTCGGCAGCAGGGTGACGAGCAGGATGCGGCTATGGATGCCGTGGTCCTTCATGGCGAGTGTTCCTCCAGTGCGCGTAGATCAATCAGCAGGCGGTGCTCGTCCGGGACGCTGAGTCCCAGCGAGCGCGCGACCTGGGTATTGACGGAAACCGAGAAATACGCCGGATGGCGGGGGGGGCCGGGGCGCCAGTCTGGGTGCGTGGCCAGCTCGGCGATCCATTCCCCGGCCTGGGTGCCGAGTTGGCGCGCGCTGGAATACACAGCCGCGAGGGCACCGGCGTCCACATAGGCGCGTGAGAAGCCCAGCACGGGCACGTTGCTGCGGTAGGTGGTCAGCAGGATCGCCCGCAGGCTGGCGCGGTTGAAGACCGCCGGATCGGGCAGGGCCAACAGCACCTGGGCGTGGTCGAGCAGGCGTCCCAGGGCCGGCACGGGATTGGTCCCGGCGGCGACCGCCTCAGTGATCAGCGTCAGGCCGTGCAGGTCGGACAGCCGTTGCAGTGCCGGGAGCTGCGGGTCGGCGTGCGCCCCGGCCAAGACGCCCAGGCGGGTGACCTCCGGCAGTATCAGCCGCAACAGGTCGAGCTGACGCGCCAGCGGTTGGTCCAGGTACAGGGCGCTGCGGCGTTTTGCAGTGTTTCCGCTGTCGGTATCGGCAAGCAGGGTTTGGTAACTGTGCGCCGGTACCAACACGCTCAGCACCGGTAGATCGCCGGCCTGGCGCAGCACCAGGGCGGTCGCGCGGATGCCCACCGGCACGATCAGGTCCGGGCGCCCATCCAGCAGTTGGGCGAGCGCCTGCGCGCCGTCGGGGATCAGCTGGGATCGCACATTCAGCCGCGCCGGATCGGTCTGCGCGCGCAGGGCGTCGACCAGCTCGCCGTAGGCGCCGCCGGTCTCGCTCTGCAACACCAGCACCCAAGGTGGCTCGGCCGGTTCGGCCGTCCGGGCGATGGCCGGCAGCCCGCTCAGCAGGCACAGCAGCCAGACGATCGCCACGGTGCAGTGCGGGAGGCGGGGCGGGGTGGGCATGGTCTTTAGTGGCGCGGCGACCTTAAACCTGGACGTTTCATGAACTGCCGTCGCGAGGGCGTCGAACTGCCTGCCAAGACAGCGTGGCGCGGACCGTAAGGCGCGCAGGCATACTCGACAGTATGTCGAGCACCTGGAGGGAGCACGCGCTGTCTTGGCAGGCAGTTCGACGGCCGCAGTAGGTCGTTCATGAAGCGTCCAGGTTAAGGCAGGGCCAGGGTCAGTTCGACATAGACGCGGGTGTCGAATACGTTCTCGGCGCGGAATTCCTGGTACTCGCCCAGGACGTTCTGCATCACCAGGGCCAGGGTGTTGCGCGTCGCGCCGGCCGGGAAGTGCTTGGCGACGCGCAGATCGAGCCGGTCCTGGTCAGCCAGGCGGTCGCCGTCGCCCAGCCAGTTCATCTGGCTGACGCGGTAATAGGTCCCGCTGATATCCATCTGGCCGGGAAACCGCTGCATGGCGAACACGCTGAAGGTATGCGTGGGCACGTTCTCGGCGAGGTCCTCGTATTCCCAGATCCCGCCGAGGGGAGGATCACAGCCGATGGGGTTGAAATCGGGAGAACAGTAGTCGTCCAGGGCCAGCCCCTTGCCGCGCGCATAGGCCCAGTTCACGCCGAGCATGCGGCGCCGGTCGGGACGGTAGGTCAGCGCCGCCTCGATGCCGTTGACCATCAGTCGGCCGTCGTTCGAATGGAAGATGGTGACCTCGTTGAAGTCCGGATACGGGTAGCGCTTGGCGCCGGTGATCCGGTTTTCGAGCGTGTCGTGGAAGGCCTTGATATCCACGGTCAGGGACTGGGCCGGAAACCGCCCGAGATAGCCGAGCTCGTAGGACAGCATGGATTCCGGTTTGAGCTCGGGGTTGCCGAGGTAGTAGTTGTCGATCACGGTGCCGTCGGCGAAGCGCACCGCCGCATCGACCCGATCCTCGTAGAGGGTCGGCAGGCGCAGTGCGCGCGATACGGCCGCGCGCAGACCGTGATGGGTGGACAGCTGGTGATTGAGTGCCAGCCGCGGCGAGAACTGGCGGCCGACTTGGTGGCTGTCTTCCAGCATGCCGCCGAGGTTGACGGTGCCCTGCGCATAGGCCTGCCATTCGAGGTTGCCGAACAGCCGGTAGAGCTGGTTCTCGATCCAGTCGTCGCGGCCGAACCAGTCCGGGCCGCTGACCCGGTCGAGCCGGGCGCTGCCGCCCCACACGGCGCGCGTCGTCGGCGACAGGCGCAGGCTGTGCTGCGCCTCGATCTCGAAACGCTGCTCGACGGTGCCGAAGTCAGTGACGATCAGCTCGTCGGTGTAGCCGGGGAACGCCAGGCCGATCATGGCCGGCGGTACCTCCGCAATATCCGACAGCAGTGCCTCGGTCTGCGACCGATGGCGCATATAGGTGTGATAGACCTGCACCCGCAGCTCCTCCTCGGCCGCGCGGGTGTGGCGCCAGACCAGCTGCTGGAAATGGCTGCTCACCTCGCGCTCGCGCGGGGCATCGACGAGGTCGTCGAAATTGCCCTCGCGGCGCGGCCCGCCGTTGTAGCCGGCCTGGAATTCCAGCGTGCCCTGATCCGACAGCCGGTAGTCGCCGCGCAGGTTGAACAGCGAAACCCGCATGCCGTCATCAAGGGGCTTGCGCGGGAATCGGTTGCCGGTGTAGGTGTCGGCCGGGCCCAGGTCGGTGCGCGTCTGGAAGCCCTCGAAATGCCGGTAGCCCAGCGTCATGCGGTAGCCCAGGTCGCCGTGTTGGGCGCCGTGGCGCAGCAGGCCCTTGTAGATCTCCTTGTTGCCGCCGAGCAGGGTCAGCTCGCTGCCGGTCACCTGCGCGGGGTGCTGGGTGATGATGTTGATGGCGCCGAGGAAGGCGTTGGCGCCGTAGGCCGCCGCATTCGGGCCACGCACCACCTCGATGCGCTCCACATCCTTGATGTCCAGCGGCAGATCGGTCCAGCGCACACCGCCGAGCGCCGGGCCGTACACCGGGCGGCCGTCGACCAGCACCTGCATGCGCCGGGCGTGCTCGTCGGCCAGGCCGTGATAGGTGGCCGAGACCGTGTGGCCCTTGGCGTGCGCGACCTGGAAGCCGGGCACCAGCCGCAGCAGGTCGGGGATGTCCAGCGCGCCGCTGGCCTCGATCATGGCCCGGTCGATCACGCTGACCGCGACCGGGGTCGCGTATTGCGGTTGGGCCAGGCGGGTGGCCGACAACACCACCGGCACTTGGGCCAGGAAATAGTCCTCGCCGGCCAGTTCGCTTAACAGGGTGTCGTCGGGGGCCGCGAGCAGGGGGCTGAGCGCAAGGCACAGCGAGGCCGCGAGCGTGAGGCGCACGGCGAGGGAATCGTGCAGGTTCATGAGCCTTCCTATGTTTTTGTGGGCGTTTGGGCGTGCGGCCGTCGGCTGCGACCGCCGGCGTATGGTGCCGTTTTTACCGGGTCGGCGTCAAAACGCGGCTTCTGCCGGTGCGGCGCCTTGCAGTACACTTCCCGGCCATGGACTTTCCCACCCTCGAAGACTTCATCGGCAACACCCCGCTGGTGCGCTTGCAGCGCCTGCCGGGCACGACTTCCAACCGCATCCTGGTCAAGCTGGAGGGCAACAACCCGGCCGGCTCGGTCAAGGACCGGCCCGCCCTGTCCATGATTCAGCACGCCGAGCGGCGCGGCGAGATCCGGCCCGGCGACACCCTGATCGAGGCCACCAGCGGCAATACCGGCATCGCCCTGGCCATGGCCGCGGCCATCAAGGGCTACCGGATGGTGCTGATCATGCCGGAGAATATGAGCGTGGAGCGGGTCCAGGTGATGCGCGCCTTCGGCGCCGAGATCGTGCTGGTGAGCCGCGCGCAGAGCATGGAGGGGGCCCGCGACCTGGCCCAGCAGATGGCGGCCGAGGGCAAGGGCCGGGTCCTCGATCAGTTCGCCAACCCGGACAACCCGCAGGCCCACTATGAGGGCACCGGCCCCGAGATCTGGCGCGACACCGGCGGACGCGTGACCCATTTCGTCAGCGCCATGGGCACCACCGGCACCATCATGGGCACCTCGCGTTATCTGAAGGAACAGAACCCGGCGGTGCGCATCGTCGGCGTGCAGCCGAGCGAGGGCGCGGCCATCCCCGGCATCCGCCGCTGGACCCCGGAGTACCTGCCGAGCATCTTCGAGGCCGCGCGGGTCGATCAGGTCATCGAGATCGACCAGCCGAGCGCCGAGGACACCACCCGCGCCCTGGCCGCCCGCGAGGGCCTCTTCTGCGGCATCTCCTCCGGCGGCGCGGTCGCCGCCGCGCTCCGACTCTCCGCGCAGGTGGAGGACGCGGTGATCGTCGCCATCATCTGCGACCGGGGTGATCGCTATCTGTCCACCGGCGTGTTTCCGTGAGCCGTCCATGATTGATCTGGCGATCGATCCGGCGAACGACCCGACACCGTCCTGCCTGTTCTGCGATGCCAGTGCCGCACGGCTGCGCAATGCGCACGCCTATGTGCGCTTCGATGACTTCCCGGCCACTGCCTGATCATCCCGTTCCGGCACTTCGCCAGCTTCTTCGAGGTCACACCCGAGGAACGCGCGGCGATCTTTTCGATCATCGATGAGGCGCGCGCGCTGGTGGACGAGCAGTTCCAGCCCGGCGGCTACAACATCGGCGTGAACGTCGGGCCGATCGCCGGCCAGAGCGTCCCGCATCTGCACGTGCATCTGATCCCGCGTTATGCCGGCGATGTGGAGAATCCGAAGGGCGGGGTGCGCGGGGTGATCCCGAGCCGGCAGAAATATTCCACCGGTCTCTGATGCCGCACAGGCGATCGGTCGCGACTGGCGTCCCCGCAGCAGCAGCACCGCCGCAGAGACGGTGCCCGGACAGCGGCGAGACCGTGCTGTCGGGGCGGCGGGAAACGAATCCGGCGTTTAAAGATTCCGGCGTTTAAAGATTCCCCGAGGCGAAATCGGCCAGCCGCGAGCGTTCGCCCTGGCGCAGCATGATGTGGCCGCTGTGTTCCCAGTCCTTGAAGCGATCAACCACGTAGGTGAGGCCGGAGCTGGTCTCGGTCAGATAGGGCGTATCGATCTGCGCGATGTTGCCCAGGCAGATCACCTTGGTGCCGGGGCCGGCGCGGGTAACCAGGGTCTTCATCTGCTTGGAGGTCAGGTTCTGCGCCTCGTCGAGGATCAGGTATTTGCTCAGGAAGGTGCGGCCGCGCATGAAGTTCAGCGAGCGGATACGGATGCGGCTGGCGAGCAGGTCGTTGGTCGCGGCGCGGCCCCAGTCGCCGCCCTGGTCGGACTTGGTCAGCACCTCCAGGTTGTCCATCAGCGCGCCCATCCACGGCGTCATCTTTTCCTCTTCGGTGCCCGGCAGAAAGCCGATGTCCTCGCCGACCGGGATGGTCACGCGGGTCATGATGATCTCGCTGTAGCGCTTGTCATCGAGCACCTGCGCCAGGCCCGCCGCCAGCGCCAGCAAGGTCTTGCCGGTGCCGGCCTGGCCGACCAGGCTGACGAAATCGACGTCCGGGTCCATCAACAGGTTCAGTGCGAAGTTCTGATCGATATTGCGCGCGTTGATGCCCCACACGGCATGACTGGTCTTGCGGTAGTCGATGGCCACCTCCAGCACCGCGCTGTCGCCTTCGCGGCTGCGCACCAGGGCCTCCATCGCCCGGCTGCCGACCAGGGACAGGCACTGATTGGGGTGCCAACCCGCGACCTGCGGACCGTGCACGCGATAGAAGCTGCGGCCCGCGTCCTGCCAGGCGTCCAGGCCGTCGCCGTGGGTTCCCCAGAAATCCTCGCCCAGCTCGGCGCGGCCCGGATACAGCAGGTTGACGTCGTCGAGTACCTGGTCGTTGTAATAGTCTTCCCCATGGATGCCCAGCACCGCGGCCTTGATGCGCAGGTTGATGTCCTTCGACACCAAGGTGATCAAGGCGTCGGTGCGCGCCTTCTGCAGGGCCAGCGCCGTGCTCAGGATGCTGTTGTCCTTCTTGCTGCCGGGCATGCCGGCGGGCAGCTCGGCGCTGAGGATGCGGGTCTGGATGTACAGCTTGCCGGCGGCATGCCCGTTGCCGGGCGCGGCGCGGCTGGTCAGCGGCAGGCCGGCCTCGATGTCGCGGTGATTGGCCTGGCAGGTCAGTTCATCGAGGAAGCGGTTGGTCTGGCGCACGTTGCGCGCCACCTCGGTCATGCCGACCTTGGCGTTGTCCAGTTCCTCCAGGACTGCCATCGGTAGGAAGACATCGTGTTCCTGAAAGTGGAACAGGGCGGTGGGGTCGTGCATCAGGACGTTGGTATCCAGCACGAACAGCCGTTTGCCGGCGAACTCTTTTCTGCTCAAGGGGACCTCTGAAGAAGCGTGTGGGTGTTGCCGCCGGGCCCCGATTCGCGGGGCGCGGCGCCGTGGATTATGTCTTGTTCAAGGCCTGCACGGCCGCAAGTACCGCGTCGACATGCCCGGGTACCTTGACCTTGCGCCACTGCGCGCGCAGCACACCGGCCGCGTCGATCAGAAAGGTGCTGCGCTCGATGCCCAGTACCTGCTTGCCGTACATGTTCTTCTGTTTGATGACATCGAACAACTGGCACAGGGTCTCGTCGCCGTCCGAGATCAGTTCGAAGGGGAAGCCCTGCTTTTCCTTGAACCGCGCGTGCGCGGCGAGGCTGTCGCGCGACACGCCGAGGATGACCGTGTTGTGGCGTTTGAATTTGGCGTGTTGGTCGCGGAAGTCCTGCCCTTCCAGCGTGCAGCCCGGGGTGCTGTCCTTGGGGTAGAAATACAGCACGACATTGGAACCTTTGAGGGCGGCCAGATGGATCTCCCGGTCGCCGGTGGCCGGCGCCCGGAAATCGGGAACCTTTTTACCGAGTGTGATCTCGCTCATGCGGGCCGCGCCGATGCGCGCGTCAGCCCTTGACCGGTTCGATGATGGCATCGAGGTTGAGCTGGTCGCAAAAATCCATGAACTCATCGCGCAGGGTGGCGATGTGCTGCTGGGCCGGGATCTGCACGTTCATGTGCACCGAGAACATCGGCGTGCCGGTGTGCGCGGCGGCGTAGCAGGTGGTGGTCAGATCCTGGATGTTGATGTTCCGGCTGGAGAAGAAACCCGCCAGGCTGTGCACGATGCCGGGATTGTCCAGCGCCACCACGTCCACGGCATAGGGCATCAGGTCACGGCCCGGTTCGCGCTGCTCGGTGCGTCGGCTGCTGAGGGTCATCTCCAGGCGCTCGGCCAGTTGCGGCAGCTGGTCCTCCAACTTGGCGATGGCGCTCCAGTTGCCGGTCACCAGCAGGATCACCGCGAACTCGCCGCCCAGTACGGTCATGCGGCTGTCGGCCAGGTTGCAACCGGCCTCATGCACGCAGCGTGCGAGCTCATTGACCAGGCCTGGGCGGTCCAGGCCGAGGGCGGAGATGACCAGAAAATTTTGTTTTGGTGCGCTCATGGTGGCTCGGGGGAATGCGTGGGAGGGGAAAGGGGCCGGGCCCGACGCGCGGCAGTGTATCACCTTTTGACGGGCGCGCAGGGCCGACTCACGCCTGTATCTGCGCCGGGTCTGGGCCTCCGGCGAGGGGGGATAAACACCCGCTCCGCAGGCGGTCGCGCAGGGCGCGCTACACGCCCTTCGGGACTGACCTGGTTGACAGTCCCAGTGGGGTTGTTTAGAGTCTCTAGGCAGTTTAGACAAAGTCTAAATCGACGCGGCGGTCGGAGAACGCCCGCCGTCCCTGCCCACTTCGGAGGATCTGACCATGGCAGCATTGAAAGGCAGCAAAACGGAAGACAATCTCAAGGCCGCGTTCGCCGGCGAGTCCCAGGCGAACCGCCGTTATCTGTATTTCGCAGGCAAGGCGGATGTCGAGGGCTACAACGACGTCGCCAGCGTGTTCCGCTCCACTGCGGAGGGTGAGACCGGCCACGCCCACGGCCACCTGGAATACCTGGAAGCGGTCGGCGACCCGGCCACTGGCCTGCCGATCGGCGCCACCGCGGACAATCTGAAGGCCGCCGTCGCCGGCGAGACGCACGAATACACCGACATGTACCCGGGTATGGCCCGCAGTGCCCGCGATGAGGGTTTTGACGAAATCGCCGATTGGTTCGAGACTCTGGCCAAGGCTGAGCGTTCCCACGCCAACCGTTTTCAGAAGGCGCTGGATCAGCTCGACAAGTAAGGTACGCAAGGCGCCGGCAGGAGCGGGCAAGCCCGCTCCTGCCACGGCGTCCCGCGGTCGGCGCACCGTCTTTCACCCAGCCCTGGAGTCCGCTCGCCATGTCATCAGAAAGCAAAAGCAGCCGAGAGGGCAGTCTGGGGGCACCGCTACGCCACGCGCTCGATTGGCGTAACCCTGACTTCTACGCAGAAGACAGCCTGTTCACGGAACTGGAACGGGTGTTCGACATCTGTCACGGGTGCCGGCGCTGCTTCAACCTCTGCAATGCCTTCCCGACCCTGTTCGATGCCATCGATGCCTCCGACACCCTGGAACTCGACGGCGTGCCCAAAAAGGTCTATTGGGAGGTGGTCGACCACTGCTACCTGTGCGACATGTGTTTCATGACCAAGTGTCCCTACGTGCCGCCGCACGAATGGAATATCGATTTTCCGCACCTGATGCTGCGCGCCAAGGCGGTCAAGTTCCGCAAGGGCGAGGTGCGCGGCCGTGACAAGCTGCTGACCTCGACCGATCGGGTCGGCTCGCTGGCCAGCATCCCGGTGGTGGCGCAGGCGGTGAACGCCGCCAACAAACTCAAACCGCTGCGCCAGCTGCTCGACAAGGCCCTCGGCGTGCATCCCGACGCGATCCTGCCCGAATATCACAGCACCACGCTGCGCAAGCGCCTGCGTGCTCACCAACCGCGCGACGCACGGGTGGAGGCGGCCGGGCCGACGCGCGGCAAGGTCGCGCTGTTTACGACCTGCTACGGCAATTACAACGAGCCGCAGATCGGCGCCGACCTGGTCGCCGTGTTCGAACACAATGGCATCCCGGTGCGGTTGGTGGAGAAGGAGCGCTGCTGCGGCATGCCCAAGCTGGAGCTCGGCGATCTGGACGCCGTGGCCGCCGCCAAGGACGCCAATATTCCGCAGTTGCTGGCGATGATCGAGGCGGGTTGGGATATCGTCGCGCCGGTACCGTCCTGTGTGCTGATGTTCAAACAGGAGCTGCCGTTGATGTTCCCGGATGATGACGCGGTCGCCCAGGTGCGCGAGCATATCTACGACCCGTTCGAATACCTGATGCTGCGGCACAAGCATGGCAAGCTGAAGACGGATTTCAAGAGCCCGCTTGGCACCGTTGCCTATCATGTGCCGTGTCATCTGCGGGTGCAGAATATCGGCCTCAAAACCCGTGACCTGCTGGAGCTGATCCCGGAGACCCAGGTGCAGACCATCGAGCGTTGCTCGGGTCACGATGGCACCTATGCGGTCAAGAGCGAGTTCCACGAGACGTCGATGAAGATCTGTCGTCCGGTGGTCAACCGCGTGGTCCAGGCCAGTGCCGATCACTACAGCAGCGACTGCCCTATGGCCGGGCATCAGATTGAGAACGGACTGGCCAACGGCCGGGCGCCGACGCATCCGTTCACGCTGCTGCGACGTGCCTACGGCATTTGATAAATGTTCTACAGAAGAAAAAATTTGATCGAAGGAGAACGTACATGTCCAACGAAGGCTATCACGAACCGATCACGGAACTGACCGAGAAGACCCGCGACCTGCACCGCGCCATCGTTTCACTGATGGAGGAGCTGGAGGCGGTCGACTGGTATCAGCAGCGCGTCGATGCCTGCAAGGATCCGGAGCTGAGGGCGATCCTGGCGCACAACCGCGACGAGGAGAAGGAGCATGCGGCGATGGTGTTGGAATGGATTCGTCGCCATGATCCCCGCTTCGACAAGGAGCTGCGCGAATACCTGTTCACCGATAAGCCGATTGTCGATCTGGAACACACGCACAGCGCCTGATTATTGATTCAGGCCAGACCGCAGGAGGTCGTCATGAGTACCGCGAAGCTGAGCCGCGAGGATCTCTATTCCCTGGAGCAGTACGCCGAGACGCGCGCGGCGTTCCGCGCCCGGGTGCTTGCCCACAAGCAGCACCGCCAAGTGGGCATCGGGCCGCTGGCGACGCTGTACTTCGAGGATCGTCTGACCCTGCAGTATCAGATCCAGGAGATGATGCGCGTGGAACGGATCTTCGAGGCGGCCGGCATCCAGGATGAGCTGGATGCCTACAATCCGCTGATCCCGGACGGCAACAACTGGAAGGCTACCTTCATGATCGAGGTGCCCGATGAGGCCGAACGCCGGCGCGTGCTGGGCCGGTTGGTCGGCATCGAGGACCGGGTCTGGGTGCGGGTCGGGGACGCCGATCCGGTGTTTGCCATCGCCGACGAAGATATGGCCCGCGAGACCGAGACGAAGACCTCCGCGGTGCACTTCCTGCGCTTCGAGCTCACCCCGGCCATGGTTGCGGCCGCCAAGCAGGGCGCCGTGATCAGTATGGGGATCGATCACCCCGAGTACCGCCATCAGGTTAAGGCGGTCACCGCGCCGGTGTGCACCGCGCTGGTCGCGGACCTGGCTTGAGGATTTTGCCCGCGGGTTGTCGTCTTTCAGGAATAATCCAGGCTAGAATGCCGGCTGCCTTGCGGGGGGATACGGCAATTTACAGCTACCAGTTTGCATCGGCCAGTCGTCTGATCGGCGTGGCGCTCGCGCTCCTGCTGCCGCTGGGCGCGCTGGCCGAGGACGTCGGCCCGAGCCGGCCGTTCGTGGAACGCGGGCCCTGGCAGGAACAGGCGCTGGTGCTCCCGCCGTATCCCGATGGCACGTCGTATCTGGCCGTGCCGGTGCGGGTCGCCGGTTCCCGTCTGGAGCTGTTCATCGAGCCGACCTCACTCACGGTCGGCCGCGACGGCGTGGTGCGCTATGTGCTGCTGCTGCGCGCGCCCAGCGGCAGTGAGAACCTCTTCTACGAGGGCATCCGCTGTTCGGCGCGGGCGTGGCGGACCTATGCCTACGGCGGCAACGCCGGGGACTGGCGCTTGGTCGAGGACCGGGCCTGGGCCCCGCTCCGCGATCTTGGCGTGGACCGTTACCGCGAACGCCTGTACCGCTATTACCTCTGTGATCCCGCCATGGGCAACCTGAGCCGTACGGAAATCCTCCGGCGCCTGCGCCATGGCCCGCCCGGCGACGAGTGAGGCCTCCGTCCGCCTTGTCTCCAAATCCCGAGCAGCGAAAACCATGAGCAGCCACTACGACGCCTCCGCCATTGAAGTCCTGAGCGGTCTAGACCCGGTGCGCAAGCGGCCGGGCATGTATACCGACACCTCGCGACCGAATCATCTGGCTCAGGAAGTCATCGACAACAGCGTCGACGAGGCGGTCGCCGGCCATGCCAAACGCATCGAGGTGAATGTCTACCAGGACGGCTCGCTGGAAGTGAGCGACGACGGCCGCGGCATGCCGGTGGACATTCACCCGGACGAGGGCGTGTCCGGCGTCGAGGTGATCCTCACGCGCCTGCATGCCGGCGGCAAATTCTCCAACAAGAACTACCAGTTCTCCGGCGGCCTGCACGGTGTCGGCGTGTCGGTGGTTAACGCGCTGTCGAAACGCCTGGACGTCCGCGTGCGGCGCGGCGGCAAGGAATACGAGATGGGCTTTGCCGGCGGTGACAAGTCCTCCGAGCTCAAGGCGATCGGCAGCGTCGGCCGGCAGAACACCGGCACCACGCTGCGCTTCTGGCCCGATCCAAAATATTTCGACTCGTCCAAGTTTTCACTCCCGCGCCTCAAGCATGTGCTGCGCGCCAAGGCCGTGCTGTGTCCCGGTCTGCGCATGAGTTTCTTCGACGAGGCCAGCGGCGAGCGCGAGGCGTGGTACTTCGAGGACGGCCTGCGCGACTACCTGGTCGAGGCACTCGGCAACGCCGAACGTCTGCCGGAACTCCCCTTCGTCGGCAACCTGGCCGGTAACCGCGAGGCGGCCGAATGGGCACTGGTATGGCTGCCGGAGGGCGGCGAGCCGGTTGCTGAGAGCTATGTGAACCTGATCCCGACCACGCAGGGCGGCACCCACGTCAACGGCCTGCGCACCGGGCTGACCGAGGCGATCCGCGAGTTTTGCGAATTCCGCAACCTGCTGCCGCGCGGGGTGCGCATCACCCCCGAGGACGTGTGGGAGCGCTGTAGCTACATCCTGTCCGTGAAACTCGCCGACCCGCAGTTCTCCGGCCAGACCAAGGAGCGACTGTCCTCGCGCGAATGCGCGGCGTTCGTCTCCGGCGTGGTCAAGGACGCCTTCAGCCTGTGGTTGAATCAGCACACCGAGGCCGGCGAGCGCATCGCCCAGCTGGCCATCAGCAACGCCCAGACCCGCCTGCGCGCCGGCAAGAAGGTGGTGCGCAAGAAGGTCACCAGCGGCCCGGCGCTGCCCGGCAAGCTGGCCGACTGCACCTCCGGTGACACGGGGCGCACCGAGCTGTTCCTGGTCGAGGGTGATTCCGCCGGCGGTTCCGCCAAGCAGGCGCGCGACCGCGAGTTCCAGGCGATCATGCCGCTGCGCGGCAAGATCCAGAACACCTGGGAGGTGGATTCCGCCGAGGTGCTGGCCTCGCAGGAGGTGCATGACATCTCGGTGGCCATCGGCGTCGATCCCGGCTCGGCCGAGCTGAAGGGCCTGCGCTACGGCAAGGTTTGCATCCTCGCCGATGCGGACTCCGATGGCGCGCACATCGCCACCTTGCTGTGCGCGCTGTTCCTGCGCCATTTCCAGCCGCTGGTGGATGCCGGCCATGTCTACGTCGCCATGCCGCCGCTGTACCGCATCGATGTCGGCAAGCAGGTGTTCTATGCGCTCGACGACGCCGAACGCCAGGGCGTGCTCGACCGCATCGCCGCTGAGAAGATCAAGGGCAAGGTCGGCGTGCAGCGCTTCAAGGGCCTGGGCGAGATGAACCCGCTGCAACTGCGCGAGACCACCATCAACCCCGATACCCGGCGCCTGGTGCAACTGACCCTGGACGCCAGCGACGACACCCATCAGATCATGGACATGCTGCTGGCCAAGAAGCGCGCCGCTGAGCGGCGCGCCTGGCTGGAGCGGCGCGGCGATCTGGCCGAGGTCTGAACGGGCGGCGTCGGATTTTGTAGAATACCCCCCCCCTCACGTCCCCCCACAGGTGTCCGATGTCGTCCCCCAGCCAAGCCATCCGGATCACGGCCGAACAGGTGCAGGCGAAACTTACACCGGCGCAGAAGAAGTTCAACAGCCTGATCAAGCAGATCGATACCCAGAGAAAACGCCTCAGCGAGTGGCAGGACACCTTGTCCCGCTGTCAGCAGGAGGCCCTGACGCGGCTGGAGCCCTTGAGGAAGACCCTGGGCGAACACCAGGCAGAGCGCGCGCAACTGCTGGATCGGCAATTCAACAGCCACAAGTTCACCCGCAAGGAGCAGGAAAAGCTCACGTATCTGATCTGTGAGACCTGTGACGAACTCATCACCCAGCACGGGCGTGATGACCTGAAGCCCCTGTACAACCGCTACAGCGCCGAGGATTTCGACACCCAAGAGCAGGACAGCCAGGCGCTGGCCTCGGAGCTGTTCAAAGACCTGATGGAAGGCCTCGGTATCGATCCGGGCGATGAAGATTTCGAATTTGACCCGCGCGATCCGCAGGCCAGCGCGGCGTGGCTGGGCGAAAAATTCAAGGACCGTCAGGCGCAGGCCGGGGCGGCGCACCGGCCCTCGCGCAAGAAGACCGCCAAGCAACTGGCCAAGGAGGCGCGTGAACGCGAGGAGGCCGCCCAGGTCAGCAAGTCCATCCAGGCGGTCTATCGGCAACTGGTGGCCGCCCTGCACCCCGACCGTGAGCCGGACCCGGATCAGCGCGCGCGCAAGACCGAGCTGATGCAGGCAGTGACCGTCGCCTACGGGGACCGCGATCTGTTGAGGCTGCTGGAGCTGCAACTGGCCATCGAGCAGATCGACCAGAACAGGCTCAACAACCTCGCCGAGGACCGGCTGAAGCACTACAACAAGGTGCTTCAGAATCAATACGTCGAATTGCGCGACGAAGTCCTTTTGATGGAGGTGCAGGTCCGCGAACAGTTGCAGGTCGCCCCCTACGGGTCACTGACGCCCAAGCGCGTCGCTCGGATGCTCAAGGACGACATCCGCACCCTGGAGTACAAGAACGAGCTGCGGCGGTTCCAGGACCCGCACCAGCTCAAGCAATGGCTGAATGTCTACCGGATTCCTGAACCGGATTTCGACCCGTTCTCCGGCCTGCCACCGTTTGGATTCGGCTGAGTCCCGACGCGCCGCATTTGTTCCGCAACGATGTCGATAACTTTGATTTTTCTCCGCGCTGCCTGCCGGCACGCCTGGCGCAGCTGCGTGGCCAAGGCGAGTTTCTGCTGATGCTGTACCGGGAGAAGGTCGGCTACGGCGAGATCATCGACATCAGCGCGCAGTACCGCCACGGCCGGGAACTGGCGCAGCGATAAGGACCCGATCCCGTGTATCATCTGCCTCCGTCACGAGGCCCATTGGAACGCCGGACCCACCATGCAAGACATCGAGCCGAACCTCGAAGGCGTCGAGCGCCTGCCGCTGCGCGTCTTCACCGAAAAGGCGTACCTGGATTATTC
>JBHEOS010000119.1:0-4161 GCA_046260695.1 Gammaproteobacteria bacterium | reverse complement strand
CCTGCGCTCTCGCGCCTTGATCTGCACGCTCCGGCTGTGCTTCTTAGTCACCGAACTTCACGCATGGACCACTAGCCTGTCGGGCTTCAGGCCGATCCACTGTAACTGTCATGGGAGATTGTCTGGCGTACGGTGCTGTTGCATAGTGTGCGCGCAGTCGCTACGGGACACCCATGTCTTCATCCATCCGCTGTCCAGAGATCATTCGCCGCCATGCGCGCACGGAGTCGATCCGTCCGCCCTGGTCGCTGCCCGAAGAACTGTTCAAGACGCTGTGCAGCGGTTGCGGCGCGTGCCGTGAGGAGTGCCCACGCGGGTTGTTGCAGAAGGGCGCGGGCGGCCTGCCGTTCATTGATTTTGCACTCGGTGCCTGCAATCTGTGCGGCGAGTGCGTCGATGCCTGCGCGCGTGGCGCGATAACCCGCCGTTACCAGGGCGTGAGCTGGGGGCCGTGGCAGATCCAGGCGAGCCTGACCGGCGAATGTCTTGAGGCCCGGGGCGTTGCCTGCCGCCGTTGTGTCGACGATTGCTCCACGCAGGCCATCCAGCCCGCCGCGGGCGGACCGCCGAGCATCGATGGTCAACGCTGCAACGGCTGCGGTGCCTGTTATGCCAGTTGCCCGGCGGAGGCCATCGCGCTGTTCGATCCGCGCGCGGTGTAGGCGGGCCCACGAGGCCTGGCCCCGTCGCCGGAACCCGGCCGGTGTCAGCCGCCGGTCATCGACATGAAGCGCAGCACCTTCTCGGGACTCTCGCTGAATTCGTGACGTTCCGGCTTCAGATCGATGGCCTGGCGGATCGCCGCCTCCAGGTCCGCGTCGGACGCGCCGGCCCGCAGCAGCGGGCGCAGCTCCAGACGGTGTTCCTGGCCGAGGCACAGGTATAGCGTGCCATCCACGGACAGCCGCACGCGGTTGCAGGTCGCGCAGAAGTGTTGCGAGATCGGGGTGATGAAGCCGATGCGCAGATCGGTGCCGGCGACCCGCACGTAGCGCGCCGGCCCGCCGCCCGGCATGACCCCCGGCAGCAGTTCGAAGCGCCGCGCCAGCCGTGCCTTCACCGTTTGCAGATCCACGTAATGATCCGCGGCCGCGCGGCCGGTATCGCCCATGGGCATGGTCTCGATGAAGCGCAGGGTGAAGCCGTGGGCGATGCAGAAGTCGACCATGGCCTCGACCTCGTCTTCGTTCACGCCCTTCATCACCACCATGTTGATCTTGATCGGTGTGAAGCCCGCGGCCTTGGCGGCCATCAGGCCATCGAGCACCTTTTCCAGCTTGCCGCCGGTGATGGACTTGAAGCGCGCGGCATCGAGCGAATCCAGACTGACATTGATGCGGCGGATGCCGGCCGCGTGCAGCGCGCGGGCCTGCCTGGCCAGCCGGGTCGCATTGGTCGACAGCGAGAGGTCTTCGACGCCGGGCAGCGCGGCCAGGCGTGCGGCCAGCGCGGGCAGGTCGCGGCGCACCAGCGGTTCGCCGCCGGTGATGCGCACGCGGCGGGTGCCCAGGCGCGCGAAGGCGGCGATCACGCGTTCGATCTCCGCGAAGCTGAGCCAGTGTTCCGGCTCCTCGAAATCCTTGAAGCCCTTCGGCAGGCAGTAGAAACAGCGCAGGTCGCAGCGGTCGGTGACCGACAGTCGCAGATATTCGATGGTGCGGCCGAAGCGGTCGACGAGGGCGCGGTTCATGGCGGGCACTATAGCAGCCGTCCCAGGTCAGACAAGACGCGAAGTGTGGGGTAATCGCCGCACGGGCCTCACGCTCAGACCGTCTGGTAATACAGGTTCTGCGGGTGGTTGGCCTGGGCGAAGAAGAACCAGCGCTCGGCGATCAGGCCGGCATACTGCACCAGGAAGGCGGCGGCCAGCACCGCCACGGCGGAGCTGCCCATGCCGGCCGCGAGCAGCAGCAGCGGCACCGGGAATACCAGCACCAGGAAGCCCCATTGGATGGCGCGCATGAACTGCGGGCTCTTGCTATGGAAGAAATCCCGGGTGTTGACCGAGCCGCCCATCGCGCCCTGGGCCTTCTGCACAATCTGGCCGTGACGCACGCCGATCGCCGTTTGCAGGTTGGACTTGTGGGTGATGCGGGCGTTGCGCCGTAATGAGCCGGCCCGCGTGACCAGCGCCGCAGCGGTGATGATGACCGCCCAGACGCCGTAGAAGCGCACCAGCTCCGGGGCATAGAGGGCCGAAAACGCCGTTGCCAGGGTGAAGCCGCTGGCCGATCCCAGCAGGGTGTAATTGACCACCGTCAGCGGCGAGGCCCATTCCTGTAGGAACTTGATGCAGGCGTAGATCATGCCGGTGCAGATGAACAGCACAAACGCGAGCGCGCTGGCCAGCGTACCGACGACCAACGCCAGATCGACCTGAATCGGTCCGAGCGTGAACAGCGCCGGGTTCCAGTCGAGGTAGCGGATCAGTCCGTACAAGGCCAGCAGGCCCATGAACGCCGGCAGCACGATCACCTCACGCGACAGCCAGGAGGTGCGCCACATGGCCACGGCGCGCCAGCCGCGCGCCGGGCGACCCAGGTGAAAGAACGAGGCCGCCAGGCCGCCCGCCATGAAGGCCAGCGCGAGCAGGCTGCCCAGGCCGTAGAAGGCCTGCGGGTCGGCCTGCATGGGCACGACCTTGATCACCGCATACAAGTGTCCGGTGAACAGCGCCAGGAACAGGCCCTGGCCGACGCCGATCAGTGTGGTCAGGAAGATCACAGAAAAGGCCGGGTGCATGGGTGCTCCAATCAATGTCTGTCTGCACCTTGTAGGAGCGGCCTCCGGCCGCGAACCGGCACGCCTCCGGACCGTTCGCGGGCGGAGGCCGCTCCTACAGGGTGGCGTGTTTACCAGCTGGTCACATCGTCCAGGGTCGGCTCGTCGAAGCGCGGCAACGGCTGCTGGCGTTCCTTCTTGAGCGGATTGTCGACGCGCTCGAGTTCGTCCGCATGGATGGCGATGCGGGTCTTGCGGCGTGGCAGATAGTGGTTGGCCGGCTTGGTGCCCCACTCGGGCATCAGCTGATAGCCACCGTTCTCGCGGATCGCCACCGAGACCTGTGATTCGGGATCGTGCACGTCGCCGAACAGGCGCGCGCTGGTCGGACAGGCCAGCACGCAGGCCGGTTTGCGCTCGGGCTCGGGCAGGGATTTGTCATAGATACGGTCCACGCACAGGGTGCACTTCTTCATCACCTTGAGGTTTTCGTCGATCTCGCGCGCGCCATAGGGACAGGCCCAGGCGCAGAGGCCGCAGCCGATGCAATCGCTTTCGTTCACCAGGACGATTCCGTCCTCAGCGCGCTTGTAGCTTGCCCCGGTGGGGCAGACCGGCACGCACGGCGGGTCTTCGCAGTGCAGGCAACTCTTGGGGAAGTGCACCGTTTCGGTGTTCGGGTAGGTGCCGATCTCGAAGGTCTGCACGCGGTTGAAGAAGGTCCCGGTCGGGTCTTCGCCGTAGGGCTGGAAGTCGGCAAGGTAGCCGGCCGCGCCCGAGGTGTTCCATTCCTTGCACGAGGTCACGCAGGCGTGGCAGCCCACGCAGACGTTCAGATCGATCACCAATGCCAGTTGTGCCATTTTGTAACCTTTGCTTGTTTGGCGGGGCGCTGCAGGTTTAAGAGATGGCTTCGCGGCGCGCGCAATGACGGCTCGATAGAATCCTTCCCTGGCGTCTGTCAGCGGCCCTTCTTGCCGCCGGCGAAATAGGTCAGCCAGGATTTTTTCGGGGTGTCCTGCCCAGGCACCGCAGCCAGCGGGTCGAACTGCGGGAAGGATATTTTCTCCTCGTCGTCGCCGGCCTTGTAGATGCGCACGCGCACGTCGTACCAGCCAGCCTGGCCGGTGACCGGGTCGGAGTTGGACAGGTGCGCGCCGGCCTCGCTCGGCGGCAGCTCTTCGCTGATCAGGTGATTGAGCAGGAAGCCCTGCCGGGATTCGTTGGCGTTGCCTTCCAGGCCCCAGGCCCCGGCGGCCTTGCCGATGGCGTTCCAGGTCCATACCGTGCCGGGCTCAACGGCCTCGGAATAGCGGCACAGGCCGCGCACGCGGCCCCACTGCGACTCCACCCACAGCCAGCCGCCGTCGGCGATGCCCTGCGCGCGCGCGGTCAGCGGGTTCACATACAGATGGTTGTAGGTGTGGATCTGGCGCAGCC
>JBHEOS010000118.1:0-4218 GCA_046260695.1 Gammaproteobacteria bacterium | reverse complement strand
GATTCTGACTGCGACATATCCTGTCGCGCAAACGATAAATAATGACCTCCACAACAAGCAAGGAGGTCATCATGCGCAAGGTTTCACGCCACCTAACGGCAAGCGATTCGGGCCAGCCATCCCGGCCCGTGACGACGCTGTCGCCGCTTCTGTACCTCTGGATTCTTCGCATCCTGGTACCGCTCAAGGGCCACACGCGCGGGCACGATCTGGAGGATCTGTGCAGTCCCTATGGGTCCATTGTCGACGCGCTGGGTGCCCTCGAAACCTGTCCGCGCAGGCACGGGCGGATTCGGGAAGCGGCGATGCTCAAACACTTGCGTGAACTCCATGTGCTGGCGGAGAAGGAGGCGTCCAAGGCGCGCCTGCCCAGACCGCTGTCCGTCAATTGCGCTCGCATCGCTGATCTGGTCGGTCTGGACAGCGTCTCGGCGCGCATCCTTGCCTTCGTCGTCCTGCTGCAACTGGATGAAATGCTTCAGGAGGCCGCCGACCTTCTGGGCACCATCTCGACCATGAGGCTGTACGGGATCCTGTCGGTTTTGCTGGGAATGCCGAAGGACGTCATCCGTCAGGCGCTGGCACCGTCTGGCGTCCTGGCCCAAAGTGGATTGGTGAAGGTCGACCATAGTGGCGAACACTTTCTGCGCCTGAAGCTTGATCTCATCAATAATCGCTTTTCCGAGCGCATGACCTCCAAGGTCGACGATCCGCTGGAGCTGTTCCGTGACACGCTGCTTCCCGCACCAGCCGCGGAACTGTCCCTCGCCGATTTCGAGCACGCGCAGGGATTCATCGACATCGTGTTCCCGCTGCTGCGCAAGGCGCTGGCAGAGAGACGATCCGGCGTGAACGTGCTGCTCTACGGTCAGCCGGGTACCGGCAAGAGTCAATTTGTCTATGCCCTGGCCAAGGCACTGGGCAGGCCGCTGTACCAGGTTTCCAGTGAGGATGAGGACGGAGATCCCATCGGAGGTGATCGCCGCCTGCGCGTCTACCGTCTGGCGCTCAGCGTGGTCGGTCGCGGTCAGGCCCTGTTGGTGTTCGATGAGTCCGAGGACGTGTTCTCCGGCGGGCGCGGCCTGTTCAGCCCGCCGAGCGTGGCCCAGCGCAACAAGGCCTGGGTCAACCGCACGCTCGAAGGCAACGCAATCCCGTGCCTGTGGCTGACCAACTCCATCGATGACATGGACCCAGCCTTCATCCGGCGTTTCGACGTGGTCTATGAGCTGCCCATCTCGCCGCAGCGGCAGCGGGCCCGTGTGATCGGATCGATCTGTGACGATCTGGTCAGCCCGGCCGCGGTGCGCCGTCTCGCCAGCGCCGAGACGCTCGCGCCAGCGGTCGTGGCCCGTGCCGTGGCGGTCGCCCGCGCGATCCGCGAGGACGTACCCGCAGCGAACATGCCGTCAGTGATCGCGCAGCTGGTCGATCAGACTCTGATCGCCCAGGGACACCCGCCGCTGCCGCCGAGCAATGCGGCATCACTGGATGACTACGATCCGTTGTGCGCGCCGCCCGACACCGACCTGGTGCAGTTGGCGGAGGGGATCGCGAGCGCGCCCGGTGCCCGTGTCTGTCTGTTCGGCCCGCCGGGCACCGGCAAGACCGCGTTTGCCCGCTGGCTCGCGCAGCAGTTGGACCGGCCGCTGCTGGTGCAGCGCGTGTCCGACCTGATTGGCCCGTACGTGGGCGAGAGCGAACGCCGGCTTGCGGATGCCTTCCGGCGGGCCGCCCAGGAACGGGCGGTTCTGCTTCTGGACGAGGTCGACAGCTTCCTGCAGGACCGCCAGGAGGCGCAGCGCAGCTGGGAGGTCACCCTGGTCAACGAGATGCTGACCCAGATGGAGACCTTCGAAGGCGTGTTCATCGCGACGACCAACCGCATGGAGCGGCTGGACCCGGCGGCACTGCGTCGCTTCGATCTGAAGCTGACCTTCGATTATCTGCAGCCGTCGCAGGCCTGGCAGCTTTTGTGTCACTACGCGCAGGCGCTGGGGTTGCAGTCGCCCGAGGAGTCCCTAAAACCTACCTTGGACGTTCTGACGGTGCTCACCCCGGGGGACTTCGCGACCGTCGCCCGGCAGGCCCGATTCCTGCCAATCCGGGACGCATCCGCGCTGGTCGAGACGCTGGCCGCCGAGTGTGCGGCCAAACCGGAGGGGACCCGCCGTCCGATCGGGTTTATCTGATCGGCCTAGACCCCTAAGATAGTCAACCAAGGACCCAGGACAACAACAATGACGGGACTTTCCAAATCCAAGCTGCTGGCGCATCGCCAGTGCCCCAAGCGCCTGTGGCTGGAGACTTACCGGCCCGAGCTGGCCGAGGTGGATGCCGGCACCGCGGCACGGTTTGCCGTCGGCGAGGACGTCGGCGGGATCGCACGCGACCTCCATGCCGGTGGGCTGCTCATCGAGGGGGAGACCCTCAGAGACGTGCTTGCGCTGACGCGACAGGCGCTCCAGCAAAAACCACGGCGGCCCCTGTTCGAGGCCACCCTCGAACACGACAAGGTGCTGGTTCGCGCGGATCTGCTTCTGCCTGCGGCCCGAGGGTATCGCTTGGTGGAGGTCAAATCGAGTACCCGGGTGAAGGGTGTTCACTATCCCGATGCGGCCGTGCAGGCCTGGGTGCTGCGCGGCACCGGGCTGAAGCTCGCGCGCGTCGAGGTCGCGCATATCAACACCTCGTTCGAATATCCCGGCAACGGCGACTACAACGGCCTGCTCACGTACGTGGATGTGACGCCTGAGACGGACGAACTCTCCGCGGAGGTTCCCGCCTGGGTGGCCGCCGCGCGCAAGACGCTGCGGCAGAAAAACGAGCCCAACATCGAACCGGGTGAGCAGTGCAGCGATCCCTACGACTGCCCCTTCATCGGCCACTGCGCGCCCGAGACCTTGGAGGCGGCGGACGGTTATCCGCCGGAAATCCTACCCTACGGTGGCAAGCTTCCAGGGAAGCTGCGTGAAGAAGGCTATGACGACTTGCGCCACGTGCCGCGGGATCGTCTCGACAAGCCGCTCCATCAGCGCATCTGGCAGGCCAGCGTGACCGGCAAGGCCTTCCTCAATCCGCAGGTCAAAGCGGTGCTGCAGGCGTATCCCTATCCGCGCTACTTCTTCGACTTCGAGACCATCCAGTACGCCGTGCCGATCTGGGCGGGCACCCGGCCCTATCAGCAGATCCCGTTCCAGTGGTCCTGCCACCGCGAGGACAAGAACGGCGCGCTGAAGGCCGAGGCTTTCCTGTCCACGGATGCCGGCGATCCGCGCCGCGCCTGTGCAGAGTCGCTGCTGAAGGCACTCGGCACGAAAGGGCCGATCTTCACCTACAACGCGCAGTTCGAGCGGGGCCGGATCGCCGAGCTGGCAGCGGCATTCCCGGATCTGAAGTCGAGCCTGGATCAGGTCCATGCCCGCATCGTCGATCTGCTGCCGATCGCCCGCGAGCACTACTACCACCCTGACATGCGCGGCTCCTGGTCGATCAAGAAGGTGCTGCCGACCGTCGCACCCGATCTGAGCTACGACGATCTCGCCGTCGGTGACGGCGGCATGGCCCAGGAGGCCTACTCGGAAATGATCGACCCCGGTACAAGCGCGGTCCAGCGTGAAGAGCTGCGCGCCGCGCTGCTGGAATATTGCGGGCAGGACACCCTGGCGCTGGTGCGCCTGTCGCGGTTCTTCGAGGGGCGCTGAGGATGCCGAAGGCCAAAGCAGGGGATGCGATGATGCGCCAGTGGCAGATGCTGAAGCTGCTACCGGGTAAGGGGCCGGGCATCTCAGCCAGGGAACTGACCAGCGAACTAGCCGATCTGGGTTTTGAGGTCGACAAGCGGACCGTGACCCGTGACCTGGCAAAGCTGTCCGAACTCTTTCCGCTGATCTGTAACGACAAGGGTACGCCGCACGGCTGGTACTGGATGCGAGGCGCGGGGCTCGACATGCCCGGCCTCGACGTGGCCGACGCCTTGTCGCTGCGATTGATTGAGGAGTACCTCAAGCCGCTGCTGCCGGCGTCGCTACTGTCGGTGCTGGCGCCGCGTTTCGAAGCGGCTGAGCGCAAGTTGGAACAGTTGTCCAAGACGAACGCGGTCGCTGGGTGGACGGATAAGATCCGGGTTGTCCCACCCACAATGCCGCTACTGGCGCCAGCAGTGAACGAGGGCGCCTTGCAGGTGATTCAGCAAGCTCTTCTGGACGAGGTCCAGAT
>JBHEOS010000117.1:3962-4224 GCA_046260695.1 Gammaproteobacteria bacterium | reverse complement strand
GCTACAGCCTGGGGCGCGCGGACCTGGCGGCGCGTATCGAGGCGGCGGTCGGCAGTGTGCTCGACCAGGGCCTGCGCACCGCCGACATCCTGTCGCCGGGCATGCGTCAGGTCGGCACCGCCGCGATGGGCGACGCGGTGGTCGCGGCGCTGGGTTGAACCGGAAGGACGACACGCTTCCGCTTCCGTTTTTCTAACTTCGAGGTTCTGGCAGATATGAGCAAGCAGTTCGATGTGGCAGTGGTGGGTGCGACGGGGGCGGT
>JBHEOS010000117.1:0-3952 GCA_046260695.1 Gammaproteobacteria bacterium | reverse complement strand
ATGCTAGAGATCCTGGCCGAGCGTAAATTTCCGGTCGGCAAGGTGTATGCCGTGGCCAGCAGCCGCTCGGCCGGTAGCCGGGTGAAGTTCGGCGACCGCATGCTGGTGGTTCAGGACCTCGCCGAATTCGATTTTTCCAAGGTCCAGATCGGCCTGTTCTCGCCGGGCGCCTCGGTGTCGGCGGTGTACGCGCCCAAGGCCGCGGCGGCCGGTTGTGTGGTGATCGACAACACCTCGCAGTTCCGCTACGACGCCGACATCCCGCTGGTCGTGCCGGAAGTCAATCCGCAGGCCATCGCCCAGTACAAGAAGCGCGGCATCATCGCCAACCCCAACTGTTCGACCATCCAAATGCTGGTCGCGCTAAAACCTATCTACGACGCCGTGGGCATCACCCGCATCAACGTCTGCACCTACCAGGCCGTGTCCGGTACCGGCAAGGAGGCCCTTGAGGAACTGGCGATGCAGACGGCGGCCCTGCTCAATGCCACGCCGATCGAGGCCAAGGTCTATCCGCGCCAGATCGCCTTCAACGTGCTGCCCCAGATCGACGTGTTCATGGACAACGGTTACACCAAGGAAGAGATGAAGATGGTCTGGGAGACCCGCAAGATCATGGGCGACGACGCGATCCAGGTGAACCCGACCGCGGTGCGGGTACCGGTGTTCTATGGGCACTCCGAGGCGGTGCATATCGAGACCCGCGACAAGATCACGGCAGAACAGGCACGCGAATTGCTACAGAAAGCGCCGGGGGTCGTGGTGGTCGATGAGCACAAGGACGGCGGTTATCCCACGGCGGTCAGCGAGGCGGCCAATCACGACCCGGTCTATGTCGGGCGCATCCGCGAGGATATCTCGCACCCGCGCGGTTTAGATTTGTGGGTGGTCGCCGATAATGTGCGCAAGGGTGCTGCCCTGAACAGCATCCAGATCGCCGAGCTCTTGGTCAGGGACTGCTTGTAGACTATAGTTCTCCCGGCCTTTTTGGGAAATTCATAGAAAGAACGACTTGTTGCGATACGCATCTCACATACCTTCGGTAGCTGGGCGCGTGCCACCGCAAGGCGCCGCGTACAACCAGGAGAGGACGCATTATGGTTAGGAAAACGGCCCTGGTGATGGCCATGTTGGGCGTGTTCGCGAGCCAGTCCTTTGCCATGGGACTCGGTGACGTCCGTCTCAACACCGTGCTGAATCAACCCCTGAATGCGGAGATCGATCTGCTGTCGCCGACGGCGGCGGAGCTTGCCGCGTTGCGCGTGGGACTGGCATCGAGCGAGGCCTATGCCCGGGCGGGGGTCGAGCGGGTCTTCTTCCATACCAAGCTGCGTTTCGAGGTCATCAAACGGCCGGATGGCACGGCGTTGGTCCGGGTGACCAGTCGTGAACCGGTGCGCGAGCCGTATCTGAATTTCCTGCTGGAGGCGACCTGGGGTTCCGGGCAGGTATTGCGTGAATACACCCTGTTGGTGGACCCGCCCGCGCTGATGCCGGCACCCCGCCCGGCAACCCGGGCCCCGGTTACACCGGCCACTCCGGCCCCGCGCGCCGCGGTCACGCCGTCGACGCCGGTGGCCATCGCGCCCCGGCCGGCCGGATTGCGGGGCGGCGAATATCGCACCAGCCGCAACGACACCTTATGGAAGATCGCCGAGCAGGTGCGCCCCGACGAGGGCGTGAGTATGGAACAGACCATGCTCGGTCTGCTGGAGGCCAACCCCACGGCCTTTTACGACCAGAACATCAACAACCTCAAGGCCGGTTATGTCCTGAGGGTGCCCAATAGCGAGGAATTGACCGCGGTTGGCCAGGACGAGGCCCTCGCCGAGGTGCGTCGCCAGCATCGCGTGTGGCGTGAAGGCCGCGTGCAGGCGCGGGCGGCGGTGCAGGCCGCACCGGTGGCCAGTGACGCGACGGCGGCGGGCGCGGGTGAGACCGCAGCCGCCGCGCCGGCTGCGCAGCTCGAACCGGATGCGCAGCTCAAGCCGGATGCGCAGCTCAAACTGGTGGTCCCCGAGACCGGCGAGCCCGGGGCCGCCGACACCGCCGAACTGCGCAAGGAATTGACCCTGGCGGTCGAGGCCGTCGAGGCGCACCGCCAGGAAAACCAGGAGCTCGGCTCCCGGGTGATGCAGTTGGAGGAACAGATCGCCAACCTGCACCGGATGATCGAACTCAAGGACAGCGAGCTGGCCCAGCTCAGCGGTGCCGCGACGCCTGCCGAGTCCGCGCCCGCAGCGCCGGAGCCCGCCGAGGCCGAGCCCCCGCAGGCCACGGCGCCGGCGGAACCGGGCATCGAGATGCCCCCGGAGATGCCCCCTGAACTGCCCGCGGAGATGCCGGCGCAACCGGACACAGCCCCGCCGGCGGAGCTTGCCCCGGAGCCACCCGTCGCCGAGCTGCCGCCGATCGTGGCGCCCGCACCGCGACCCGTCACACCCCTGCCGACCCCGGCAGAGGAAGACAGTGGCGTGCTGGGCATGCCACTGTTTGCCTGGATCGCTGCGGGCGCCGGATTGTTGCTGGCCCTGCTGGCCTTGCTGAACGTGCGTCGCCGACGTGCTGAAGGGGCCGACTTTCAAGAGAGCATCCTTGCCGAGCGGCAATCGGGCGAGTCGGGCGCAGCGCACGCCGAGGCCACGACGGCGGCGGTGGCTGCGGGTGTCGCCACCCAGGAGTCCGTGGCCAAACCAGCCGCGCCGGCCAAGGACACGGCGCAGAGCGATTCGTCGTTGTTCACCGATTTTGCCGTCAGCGACATGGGCGCAATACAGAGCGATGCCGAGGCCGACCCGCTCGCAGAGGCGGACGTGTATCTCGCCTACGGCCGTTATCAACAGGCCGAGGAGTTGATTCGTGCCGCCCTGGGGAATGCGCCCCAGCGCAATGAGCTGCGGGTCAAACTCCTGGAGGTCCTGTATGCGGCCCGCAATGCCACTGCCTTTGATGTCGAGGCCGAGG
This sequence comes from Gammaproteobacteria bacterium, assembly GCA_046260695.1. GTDB lineage: Bacteria > Pseudomonadota > Gammaproteobacteria > Thiohalobacterales > Thiohalobacteraceae > JAHJQQ01. The sequence goes on along the minus strand of JBHEOS010000117.1, from coordinate 988 downwards.
CCCTGCTGGCCAAGTTGGACGGTCAGGACGACCCGCTCTGGCAGCGGGTGAGGGATATGGGGCAGGAACTCAGTCCCGGCAATGCGCTCTACGGCGCCGCAGGCGAGACCGCCGAGTTCCCCGATAGCGTGCTGCCTGACGAATCATCCGAGGCCGTGGACTTCACCCAGGCCCCCGAGGATCTGGCGGCCGAACCGGAGACCGCTACGCCTGGCGAAGCAGACAACAGCCTCGACTTCGACCTGGGCGAATTGGAGACCTTCTCGCCCCAGGCGGAACCGGCCGCAGCGGAATTACCCGCGGAGGAAGACCTGGGCTTCGATCTGACGGATGCCGAAGACACCGAGGCGGATGACGGTGAGGGTGTCCTGTCCAGCGCCGATGAGGTCGCCACCAAGCTCGATCTGGCACGCGCCTATATCGAAATGGGTGACCCGGAGGGCGCGCGCAGCATCCTCGACGAGGTCCTGCATGAAGGCAACGCGTCCCAGCAGTCCGAGGCCGGGGCATTGTTGAAACAGATCGGCTGACGCGCGCGTCGCGACCTCCGCGACGCCTCCGTGCTTGCAGAAACCCCGCTGTGCGGGGTTTCTTTTTTAAGAACCGGCGGTATCGTGCGTGATGTCTTCAGGTTCCTGGATAGCCCCGCCCATGCGCCCGCCCGTACGCATTCTGTCCCTGCTGATCCTGGCCGCTGCGCTGGCCAGCGGACAGCCGTGGGTGCTTGCGTGTGGGGGCGTCATCCTGGTGTTGGGTGTGCTCCTGATTCACCGCCAGCGGATGGGTTTCGACTGGCGCGCCCTGTTGGGCATGCTGTATCGGATCCGTTGGTTACTGCTGGCCATCCTGGTCCTGTATGGCTGGTTCACGCCGGGTACGGCGTGGCTGCCGGCGCTCGGGGGCTGGTCGCCGGTACAGGAAGGTCTATATCAGGGTCTGCTGCGCGCGGCCGCGCTGCTGTGCATCGTTGCCGCGGTCTACCTGCTGC
>JBHEOS010000116.1:616-4327 GCA_046260695.1 Gammaproteobacteria bacterium | reverse complement strand
GGACATGGCCGGCCTGCTGACGCCTCGGCTTGCCGGCGAGTTGGTCGCGCGGTTGTCCGCGACGGTCGAGTTGCCGATCCACCTGCACATGCACGCCACCGCCGGGGTCGCCGAGATGTGTCAGTTGAAGGCCATCGAAAACGGCTGTCTGCACATCGACACCGCCATCTCCGCCTTTGCCGGCGGGGCCAGTCATCCCCCCACCGAGAGCATGGTCGCGGCACTGGCGGACACCGATTTTGCCACCGGGCTGGACCTGAACGCCCTGCAGGAGATCGGTTTCTACTTCCGCGAGGTGCGCAAGAAATATCACCAGTTCGAGAGCGAGTTCACCGGACTGGATACGCGGGTGCAGATCTATCAGGTGCCCGGCGGGATGATCTCCAATCTCTATACCCAGCTGCGCGAACAAGGCGCGCTTGGTCGCATGAACGAGGTGCTCCTGGAAATCCCCCGCGTACGCGAGGATCTCGGCTATCCGCCGCTGGTCACCCCGACCTCGCAGATCGTAGGCACGCAGGCGGTGCTCAACGTGCTCACCGGTCAGCGGTACAAGACCATCACCAACGAGGTGAAGCTGTACCTGCAAGGCCGCTACGGGCGCGCGCCCGGCACGGTGAATTCCCTGGTACGCCAGCAGGCCATCGGCAATGCGGACATCATCGACATCCGCCCCGCCGACCTGCTCGATCCGGAGATGGAGAACCTGCGCGAGGACATCGGCCCGTTGGCCAAGAGCGAAGAGGATGTGCTGAGTTTCGCGATGTTCCCGGAGATCGGTCGAGAGTTTCTGGAAAAGCGGGCCGCGGATGCCCTGGAGCCGGAGCCATTGGAACCCCTCACGCCGACGCAGGCGGGCGACCAGGGTCGGCCGACCGAGTTCAATATCACCCTGCACGGCGAGACCTATCACATCCGCGTGACCGGCTCCGGGCACCCGCATCAGGATCAGCGGCCGTTCTACCTGACCGTGGATGGCGTACCGGAGGAGATCCTGGTCGAATCCCTGGAGGAACTGCCGGCGGCATCCGCCGCGAACGGGGGTACTGCGGCGCCCTTGCACAAGGGCAGCAGGCGCCCGCGCGCCAGCCAGCCTGGTCATGTGACGACCTCGATGCCCGGCACGGTCATCGAGGTGCTGGTCGCGCTCGGCGCGGTGGTCAAGGCCGGCGACCCGCTGCTGGTCGCCGAGGCCATGAAGATGGAAACCGAGCTCCAGGCACCCATCTCGGGTACCGTTACGGCGATCCATGTCGTCAAGGGCGACACTGTGAATCCAGACGAGACCCTGATGGAGATCAGCTGACCGCGGTGACACGCGGCCCAGCGTTTCACCGTCTCCCGCGGGATTGCATCCCCTGGCACTTTTGGCGATATTGGCGCCGCCCCGGACTTCGGGTGTTGTGAGGGAGACAGACAGTGCAGCAGTTGGAACCCGGTCAGCCCTCCCCCTCGATCCGCGAGGCCTTGGGACGCTGGGTGGAATCCGCGCCGGTTCAGAACGTCATCATCGGCCTGATCATCCTGAATGCGATTGTTCTCGGCCTGGAGACCTCACCGGCCGTGATGGCAAAAGTCGCCGGTCCGTTGACCCTGCTGGATCAGGCGATCCTCGCGGTGTTCGTGGTGGAGATCGGCATCAAGCTCGCGGCCCAGGGCGTCGGCTTCTTTCGGCGCGGCTGGAACATCTTCGATTTCGTGGTGGTCGGCATCGCCCTGGTGCCTGCCAGCGGGCCGCTGGCTATCCTACGTGCGCTGCGAATACTGCGCGTCTTGCGCCTGTTGTCCATGCTGCCGCGGCTGCGTTTCGTGGTCGAGGCCCTGCTGCATTCGCTGCCGGGCATTGGTGCGATCGCCGGCCTGATGGTGGTCGTCTACTACGTGGCCGCGGTGATGGCGACCGGGCTGTTTGGCGGCACGCATCCGGACTGGTTCGGTACGATCGGCCGTTCCATGTATACCCTGTTCCAGGTCATGACCCTGGAGAGTTGGTCGATGGGCATCGCGCGACCTGTGATGGAAACCCACCCCTATGCCTGGCTGTTCTTCATCCCGTTCATCCTGGTCGCCACCTTCACCGTGCTGAATCTGTTCATCGCGATCATCGTCAACACCATGCAGACCTTGCATGACACGGCGCATCAGCAGGAAGAAGCGGCAATCACCAAGACCGTGCATGCCGAGGGATTGCAGATCGAAGCGGAATTGCGCGCGGTGCGTGCAGAACTGCGCGCCTTGCAGGCGATGTTGGCGACAGATTCGCGCAAGCCATAGAGTCCCGCCATGTCCCTACCCCTGATCCTGGCCTCGACCTCCCCCTACCGGCGCGAACTTCTCGGGCGTCTGCGTCTCCCGTTCAGCGTCTGTTCGCCCGAGGTGGACGAGCGCCGCCTGCCAGGTGAGGCGCCTGCCGCACTGGTGAAACGTCTGGCAGAGGCCAAGGCGCGTGCCGGGGCGGCGCACTGCGGCGCCGGTCTGATCATCGGCTCTGACCAGGTCGCCGTGGTCGATGACGAAGTGCTGGGGAAACCGGGCGATTTCGAGCGTGCCTGCGCACAACTCGCGCGCCTGTCCGGCCGCCGGGTGTCCTTTCTGACCGGCTTGTGTCTCTACAACAGCGTCAGCGAACGCCTGCAACTAGACGTGGTTCCGTACACGGTGGTGTTTCGAAACTTGTCGAGAGCACAGATCGAGGACTATGTCCGTCGTGAGGCCCCTTACAACTGCGCCGGAAGCTTCAAGTCCGAGGGCTTGGGCATTGCGCTGTTCGCCGCACAGGAGGGTAACGACCCGACCGCCCTCGTGGGTCTGCCACTGATCCGGTTGGTGAGCATGCTCGATGCCGAGTCGATCCGGGTATTGGGCGCGCCAGAGACAACCGCATGACCTGACCCGTTGCCATCGGCCAAAAGAATGTGCCAATCCGATCACAGTTCAGGGCAACACGCTTTGCATGATCGGACACACCGCTCAACAATACGCGCGCTCGATGGATGTCATACGGACCTCGTTATTATTTGCGGGCACTTATAACGCTAACCAGATCATCAGGCGTCAATATTTTGTCTTATTCATCTATTGCCACCCCACCGCCTTGCGGCGGAAAGCAGCACGTGCGTCGTCCTGACGCCAGCGGCGGCCGCTACACCGCGACGTGCCCACTCGGTACAGCGTTTGATCCGGCGAGTTCCATGCGGACTCACGCACAAGAGGTCATGTGCGACACGACTGACGCGCACCTGATTGGCAAACCAACAATGCTTAGGACTCCCATGATGCAGCGACTTCAGACGACTTTCGGCACCCTCTTGAAGTGCTTCGCCTACGGCGCGTTTGCCGCCCTGCTGGTGGCCTGTGACGGTGACAACGAGCACGCGGCGATCGATAACGGGACGGGATCAACCGCCATCGCCGGAGGGCGTAGCGAGGCTATGGAGACCTTCAGTGTCGCCGGCAGTGTCGGTGACGGTCCGGTCATCAACGCAGATATGTTTTTTTTCACGGCCAAAGACGAGTTGATCACGGGATACAAGAGCAATGCCTTTGCAAACTATGCGCTGGACATCAAGGTCAAGAACAGCGCCTTCCCAATCACCATCAAGGCCGTCCGCGGCATTGACCTCGTCACCGGCATGCGCCTTGATTTCACCCTCCAGGCCGTCGCCCCGTCGGCCGGCCACAGACAGGTAAACCTGAATCCCTACACGACGC
>JBHEOS010000116.1:0-606 GCA_046260695.1 Gammaproteobacteria bacterium | reverse complement strand
CGTCGAAATGGCCCGGGCCATGCCCGGGGGACTCAGCCCTGCCAACCTCGCCGCAGCGACCAACATCGTCGTCCGGGAGATGAACTTCGGCCTGGATACCGCCACGGTGCCAAATCCGATGTACACCCGCATCGACGAAACGAACATTGCCAACATCGTGCGCGCCTCCGAGGCCCTGGGCGAGTTGATTCGCCGTACCCGGACGAGCATGGCCAGGGCCGGTCACATCCGCACGCACAATGACATTGTCTTGGCGTTGTCGAAAGATCTCACCGACGGCCGCCTTGATGGCCGTGGCGCCGCCGGGACCGATGCGCGCCTCTCCGCCGTGGCCAGCGTCGCCGCCAGCCAGATCCTGGTTGAGCAGTTCCAGAATCGGCTGCATGTGAATGGCACGCTTGCCGTGCCGGCCATGAATAGCTCAATCACACAGACCCTGCCGAAGACGCCAAGCAAGGCGCTGACTGGCAGTGTCCGTATCCCGCAGGCCATGATTACCCAGGCAAACCGCCTGTTGAGCGCCGTGCTTAGCGTCTATACAAACCCGAGCCTGGCTGCCTTGGCGAAGACGCTTAGGACGATCCCTGCCGGCAGTACGACCCAGAC
>JBHEOS010000115.1:4037-4335 GCA_046260695.1 Gammaproteobacteria bacterium | reverse complement strand
GCGTCAAGCACATCTATTCCGTGTCCCGGCCGGGCATGGCGCTGCTGACGGTCGAGTACGCCGTCGGCGAGGCGCGCACCCAAGCCATCGTGCGCCTGTACAACGCCCTCTTCTCCAAGCAGGACTGGCTGCCGCCGAACCTCGGCACCCTGGCGCCGATCATCAAGCCCAAGGGCATCGACGATGTGCCGATCGTCGCCGCGACCCTGTGGACACAGGACCCGACGCGCGGCGCCTTCGAGCTGCAGGCGGTCGCCCACGCCATCGAGGCGGAGCTCAAGCGCATCCCCGGCACCCG
>JBHEOS010000115.1:0-4027 GCA_046260695.1 Gammaproteobacteria bacterium | reverse complement strand
ATCTACACCCTCGGCGGCCCGGACCGGGTGGTGCAGGTGCTGTTGGACGCCCCGCGCATGGCCGGCGCCGGGGTCACCCTCGACGCGTTGCGGGCGGCGCTGATCGGACACAATCAGGTGCGCGAGGCCGGCGCGCTGGTGGCCGACAATCAGGAGATCCTGGTGCGCGCCGGGGATTTCCTGAGCCGCCCCGAGGAGCTCGGCGGACTGGTGGTCGCCGTACGCGGCGGCCTGCCGGTGTATCTGCGGGATATCGCCGAGATCCGCCCCGGGGCCGCCGTACCGGAACGCTATGTCTGGTACGGCACCGGGCCGGCCCTGGAGACGGCGCCGCGCGGCGAGTTCCCGGCCGTGACCGTCGCGGTGGGCAAGAAGCCCGGGACCAACGCGGTGCGCATCGCCGCCCAGGTGCGCGAGCGGCTGGAACAATTGCACGGCACCTTCATCCCCGAGGGCGTGGAGATCGCCATCACCCGCGACTACGGTGCCACCGCCAACGACAAGGCCCGCACGCTGATCACCAAACTCGGCTTCGCCACCGCGCTGGTGGTGCTGCTGGTGCTGTTCGCCCTGGGCTGGCGCGAGGCGCTGATCGTCGGGGTAGCGGTGATCGTAACCCTGGCGATCACCCTGTTCGCCTCCTGGGCCTGGGGCTTCACGCTGAACCGCGTGTCGCTGTTCGCGCTGATCTTCTCCATCGGCATCCTGGTCGATGACGCCATCGTGGTGGTCGAGAACATCCACCGCCACCTGCGGATGGGCGGGCGCAGCCTGGCCGAGGCGATCCCGGCGGCGGTCGACGAGGTCGGCGGGCCGACCATCCTGGCGACCTTCACGGTGATCGCCGCGCTGTTGCCGATGGCCTTCGTCAGCGGTCTGATGGGCCCGTACATGAGCCCGATCCCGATCAACGCCAGCATCGGCATGCTGATCTCGCTCGCGGTGGCCTTCGTGGTCACACCCTGGCTGAGCCTGAAGCTGATCAGGCCGCACGCGGCCCCGGCCGGCGGCGCCGCGCACGAGGGCGTCTCGCCGGGCCTGCTGGCGTTCTTCGAACGGTACGTCGGGGCGTTTCTCGGTGCGGCCGGCAGGCCGCGCCGGCGCGGCCTGGCCGGGGTGCTGCTGGTGCTGATCCTGCTGTCGCTGGGGCTGGTGGCGGCGAAGCTGGTGGTGTTGAAGATGCTGCCCTTCGACAACAAATCGGAATTCCAGATCGTGGTCGATCTGCCGGAGGGCAGCGCGCTGGAGCGCACCGCGCAGACGCTGGGCGAGCTCGGCCGGCATCTGCAACAGGTCCCCGAGGTGCGCGATTATCAGGTCTACGCGGGTACCGCCGCGCCGATCAATTTCAACGGCCTGGTGCGTCAGTACGCGCTGCGCACCGAGGCCTACCAGGGCGACATCCAGGTCAATCTGGTCGACCGGCACGCCCGCGCGCGCAAGAGCCATGAGATCGCCCGCGCGGTGCGCGCGCCCTTGCAGGCGATCGGCCGGCGCTTCGACGCCACCGTGAAGATCGTCGAGGTCCCGCCCGGGCCACCGGTGCTGGCGCCGCTGGTGGCGGAGATCTACGGCCTGGATTATCCCGGCCAGATCGCCCTGGCGCGGCAGCTGCGCGCGGTGTTCGAGGCCACGCCCGACATCGTCGATATCGATGACAGCATCGAGGCGGACGCGCCGCAGTTGCACCTGCATGTCGACCGCGCGCGCGCCAGCCAGTTGGGCATCAGCCAGGCCACGGTGGTCGATGCCGTCGCCACCGCGCTGGGCGGCAGCGATGTCACCTATCTGCACAGCCCCGGCGCAAAGTATCCGGTGCCCTTGCGGCTGAGCTTCCCGGCCGAGGACAAGGATAGCGTCGAGCGCCTGTTCGCGCTGCGCCTGACCGGCAGCGACGGCCGTCAGGTCGCGCTGGCCGATCTGGTGAGCGTGGAGACCGGTCGGCGCGAGCAGGCGATCCACCACAAGGATCTGCTGCCGGTGGTGCGGGTGACCGGTGACATGGCCGGCCGCCTCGACAGCCCGCTGTACGGCATGCTCGATCTGGTCGCGGACCTGCGCGAGCGGGGGCTGGTCGCCGGCCAGCCGCTGGAACAGTTCTTCGTGCGCCAGCCGGACAACCCCTATCAGTACGCCGTGAAATGGGACGGCGAGTGGCAGCTGACCTACGAAACCTTCCGCGACATGGGCATCGCCTATTCGGTCGGGCTGATCCTGATCTACCTGCTGGTGGTGGCCCAGTTCCGTTCCTACGGCGTGCCGCTGATCATCATGGCCCCGATCCCGCTGACGCTGATCGGCGTGATGCCCGGACACGCCCTGCTCGGCGCGCCGTTCACCGCCACCTCGATGATCGGGATGATCGCGCTGGCCGGCATCATCGTGCGCAACTCTATCCTGCTGGTGGATTTCATCCACCACGAGGTGCGCCGCGGCCTGCCCTTCGAACAGGCGGTGGTGCGCGCCGGCGCGGTGCGTGCCAAGCCGATCGTGCTGACCGGTCTGGCGGCGATGCTCGGCGCCCTGTTCATCCTCGACGACCCGATCTTCAGCGGCCTGGCCATTTCGCTGATCTTCGGCATCCTGGTCTCGACCCTGCTGACCCTGGTGGTGATCCCGGTCCTGTACTACGCCTTTTTCCGGCCCGCCCATAGCGTCCAATAGCGCCCAATAACGCCTGGCAGCGGCCCAACGCCGGGCCAGGCGGACCGGTCTATTTCTCGGCCATCCCCCGAACTGGTAGCATGAGCGGCGGCTCGGGCACCGGCCCCGCCGCTATCACACCCTAGAGGCATTGAGGCGCGTATGGCCGATCGCAGACTCCAGGTGTTTCATACCGTCGCCCGACTGCTGAGCTTCACCAAGGCGGCTGAGTCCCTGCACATGACCCAGCCGGCGGTGACCTTCCAGGTCCGCCAGCTCGAAGAACATTTCAACACCCGCCTGTTCGACCGCACCCACAATCGCATCAGCCTGACCGAGGCCGGGCGCCGCGTGTTCGAATTCGCCGACCGCATCTTCGACCTCTACGCGGACATGGAGAACGCGGTGCGCGAGATGACCGGCGAGATCAGCGGCGCGGTCATCATCGGCGCCAGCACCACCATCGCCGAATACATGCTGCCCGTGCTGCTGGGGGATTTCCGCCAGAAGCACCCGGAGGTCAACGTGCACCTCAAGGTCTCCAACACCGAGGGCATCGTCTCCATGGTCGAGAACAATGTGATCGACCTGGGCGTGGTCGAGGCGCCGGTTCTGAACAAGAACCTGGTGGTCGAGATGTGCCGCATGGATCAACTGGTGGCGATCGTGCCGAAGAACCACCCGCTGGCCGGGCAGAAGAAGGTCAAGATCGCCGAACTGCTGGACTTTCCGTACATCTCCCGCGAGGAGGGCTCGGGCACCCGCGAGGTGATCTCGGATTATCTCAACGCCTGCGCCATCGATATCAACGCCATGTCCATCTGCATGGAGCTCGGCAGTCCCGAGGCGGTCAAAGGCGCGGTGGAGGCCGGCATGGGCGTGTCCATCGTCTCGCGCGCGACCATCCACAAGGAGTTGAAGCTCGGCACCCTGGTCGCGCTGACCCTCGATCCCAACCTGGAACGGCCGTTCTCCTTCGTGCATCAGAAGCAGAAATTCCGCCACCGCGTGATGGACGAGCTGCTGGCCTTCGCGCAGAAATACTGCGTCGATCACCCGTAGTGACTTCTGCAATAATGGGCGCCATGTCTGAGCTGGATGAACACTTGCTGAACCTGTTTCGGGCCTTGCCCGCCGGCGACCAGGCCAGCGTACTGGCGTTCGCGGAATTCCTGCAGGGCCGCGCCGGGCGGGCGCCGGTCGCGCGCCCCGTCGCCGCGCCCGCGCCGATCCCCGAGCCCACACCGATCCCGCGCCCGCCACAGGAGTCCGTGGTCAAGGCCGTCAAGCGCCTCGCCCGGACCTACCCGATGCTCGACAAGAACAAGATGCTCACCGACACCTCGGCGTTGGTGATGCGGCATGTGATGCAGGGGCACGATGC
>JBHEOS010000114.1:0-4436 GCA_046260695.1 Gammaproteobacteria bacterium | reverse complement strand
TCACCACCGACCCCTGACCTGGACTTAAGACGAGCCCCTATGTCACTGCCGCCCCTCAGCGCACTGCCCGACACCGACTGCCTCCTCGGCGAACACGCCGGCGACTATGCGCTCGAAGGCCGCGATGACAACCGCCGCGCCGCCGCCCTGCTGGCGGCCCAGGCGCGCCGACGCATCGACCTGTTCACGCCGGACCTCGAACCGGCGCTCTACGATCAGACCGCGTTTCTGGACGGCCTCGTCCAACTCTGCCTGAACAGCCCGCGTGCCCGGGTGCGGGTGCTGGCCAAGGATTTCGAGCGTGCGCTCAAGGACGGCCACCGTCTGGTCGAGCTCGCCCGGCGCCTGAGCAGCTACATAGAATTGCGCCGGGTGCATCCCGACTATCAGGAAAACAACGAGAGCTTTCTGATCGCCGACGATCATGGCCTGCTGCACCGGCGTCACGCGCCGCGCTTCGACGGCAGCTTCAGTTGCAAGACACCGCTGGAGGTGCGCCGCCTGCGCGCCGTGTTCGACGAGATCTGGGATCGCAGCGAGCCGGCCACCGAACTCAGGCGCCTGCACCTGTGACCGCCCTGCGCCGCTGGGTCGCGTTCGCCATCCTGCTGCTGGGCGCCGTGTCCCTGCCGGCGGTCGCCGCCGACCGTATCGAGATCATCCCGCTGAAGCACCGCAGCGCCGAGGAGATCATGCCGCTGCTGCGTCCGCTGCTGGACCCCAATGAGGCCCTGAGCGGCACCGGCTTTCAGCTGATCGTGCGTGCCACCCCGGCACGCCATGAGGAGCTCCGCCGCCTGGTCGCGCAACTGGACGCCGCCGTCAGGCAGCTGCGCATCAGCGTGCGCCGCGCCGCCTGGGAGGAGATCGAGCGCGAACGCACGCAGGCCCGCCTCGTGATCGGCACCGATGGCCAGGGCGTCGAGGCGCGCGGCCGCGCGATCGTCCGCAGCACCCGCGATCAGGGCGGCGAACGCAACCACTATCAGGTCACCACCCTCGAAGGCACGCCGGCCTTCATCCACACCGGCGAGGCCTTCCCCCTGCCCAACCAAAGCGTGCAGATCATTAACGGCCGACCGGTCGTCACCCAGGGCATCGAATACCAGTCACTCGCCTCCGGCTTCTACGCCCTGGCGCGCACCCGGGACGACGAGGTGATCGTGGACGTCAGTCCGCAACGCGAGGTCCTCGACCCGCACGGCAGCGGACACATCCAGAGCACCTCCCTGGTGACCCGGGTGCGCGGACGCCTCGGTGAATGGCTGGAACTCGGCGGCACCGACCGGCAACAGCGCCACCAAGACGGTGGCCTGCTGCGCAGCACCCGCGGCCGGGACGATACTCAACAGACCTTGTGGTTGAAGGTGGACGCGCTGGAATGAGCCCCGCTCAGGAGTGATCGGCCCATGCCTGCGCACGTCATCCGCTTTCGCCTGGACATCCCCGCCGACGACTACCTGGCCTACTACCAGGGCGTGGCCCGCGCGGTGCTGGTGCGCGCCGAGGACGGCCGGCGCGTGCGTTTCCCCGCCGGGGCCTTGCAGCCCTTCGTGACCCATCAGGGCATCCAGGGACGTTTCGAGGTGCATTTCGACGCCGACCACAAGCTGGTCGGCCTAGAGCGCCTGGGCGACTGAACCGACCTTCGCACCGGGCTGGCTTGCGGATACCCCCAACGTTGACCATAGTTACGGGGCCTTGACGGGCAAGGATCAGGCATCGAGCGGAGATCTCATGCATATCGCCAATTCCAGCAGCACAGCCCCGAAGTTCCCTCTAGTGCCGGTACGCGGCCGCACAGGGCGCGGCTGGGTCATCGCCCTGTCCCTGCTGCTAGGCGCAGGCCCCTTTCACGCCCAGGCAGCAGAAACACTCGTGGCCAATGAGCCGGAGCTGCGCGCGGCCATCATCATCGGCATCCTGCGCTTCACCGCCTGGCAACCCCCCACGGCCGGGGACCTCCGCCTGTGCATCCTCGGCTTGCCGGTCAGCGCGCCTGCCCTGTTGAGTCTCCCCGAGGACACACGCATCGGCACCCAGGCCCTGCACACCCGGGCAGTGGACGCGCGGGCTGCGCGTATGTCCGAGTGCGATATCGTCGTGATGGGTCCGGGCCAGGACGCGGCCAGTGCGAAAGTGACGCTGCAAGAGGCCAATCATCAGGGCGTGCTGACCATCTGTGATGGCTGTGGCCACCACGCGGAATACAGCATGGTCACGCTAACCCGCCACGAAGGCCGGATCGGCTTCGAGATCGACACTCAGATCGCCCAGACCAACGGGCTGCAGTTCAGCTCGGACCTGCTGGAACTGGCGGTGAGGGTCAGGCCATGATGGCCCCGGCGCGCCGCGCCGACGGACATACCTCCATCCGTTACCGGCTGTTCGCCATCCTGAACCGCGGGGTGATCGGCGGCATCGCGCTCAGTTCACTGACCGCCGTGGTGTTGCTGGTCGGCCTGGCCGACACACGCCTGCGCACCGATATGCAGGCCTTGGCCGATATCCTCGGCAACCGCTCCGCAGCGGCCCTGGTGTTCAACGACGCCCCGGCCGCCCGGCAGAATCTCGAAACGGTGCGCCACAACCCAGCGATCGACTTCATCTGCCTGTACAACAGCGACTTGGCGCTGTTCGATGAATTCCACGCCCAGGGCCAGGACACACCCTGCCCGGCGCGCTGGAACAGCCAGGGCCGCTGGTCGCAGGCCACGGAGGGCTCGCCTCTGAATCTGTTGATCACCGCCCGGATCGTCGACAAGGGGAATGTGCTCGGCCATGTGCTGTTGCGCGCGGGGCGGACACAGCTGATCACCTCGGTGGGTACTTTCCTGATCCTGTTCGCACTGATCGTGTCGCTGACCACCCTGGCCGTCACGCGGGTAACCCGTCGACGCCTGACCGCGCTGCTCTCGCCTCTGGAGGAGCTCTACACGACCGCGATCAGCATCGCCGAAAACCCGCTCGATGACCTGCGCGCGCGGCGCCGCAGCGACGATGAGATCGGCGAACTGGTCGACGTCTTCAACCATATGCTGGATGCCGTTGCGCAGAAACACCGTTCGCTGAGTGTCTCCGAACAGCGCTTCCGCACCCTGGCCGCGAGCTCCCCGATCGGCCTGAGCGAACGCGATGCGCACTGCAACATCGTCTACGGAAACCCGCGTTGGCACCAGATCACCGGGCTGACCGAGGAGGCCATCGGCCGCGAACAGTACGAGCGGCGCATCATCCCCAGCGATCTGGAGGCTTACCGGGCGGCCTGTGAGCGGGTGGCGGAGGCGCGCGATGTCGTGATCATCGAATACCGTTACCGGGACGCCCGCGACGGGCGGGAAATCTTCCTGCTCGAATATCACGCGCCGCTGCGCGACGCGACGGGTGATCTACAAAGTATCATCTCCAGCCTCACCGACATCTCGGAACTCAAGAATGCCCAGATGGAGCTGGAACAACTGGCCTTTTTCGACCCGCTGACACAGCTGCCGAATCGGCGGTTTTTCCGCGAGCACCTGGGCTATGTAATCGCCGAGGGCCGCAAGCACGGCCGCCACGCGGCGGTGTGCCTCCTGGATCTCGACGACTTCAAGAAGGTCAACGATACGCTGGGGCATGATACCGGCGACCAGTTGTTGGTCCATGTGGCCAAACGCATTCAGGACGCCGTATTCGCCCAGGACATCGTCTCGCGCATGGGCGGGGACGAGTTTCTGATCCTGATCACCACCGTCTCGGACATCGACCAGATCACCGCGATCGGCGGGCGCATTCTGACCGCGGTCAGCACACCGGCGAACATCGCGGGCCACGAAGTACAGATATCGGCCTCCCTCGGTATCGCGCTGCTTCCGCACGATGGCAACAGTGTCGAGGCACTGGTCAGACGCGCCGACCTGGCCCTCTACAATGCCAAAAGTTCGGGGCGCAACCAGGTGCATTTTTTCTCCAAAAATCTGGATCTGCAGATCAAGGAAACCGTGCGTCTCGAGCAGCGCCTCAGGCGTGCGCTGGTCGACGAGCATTTACTGCTGTATGTACAGCCGCTGTACGCCACGGCGGAGAACTGCATCGTCTGGGCGGAGAGCCTGTTGCGCTGGAACGACCCCGAGGAGGGCATGGTCAGCACCGAGCGCCTGATCCAACTGGCCGAGGCGATCGGACTCATCAGCGATATCGGCGAATGGGTCCTGCAACAGACGTGTCGGCTGTTGCAGGAACAGGCTGCCGCCTTGCGCACCGTCGGCATCGAGGGCATCAGCGTGAACCTGTCGGCGCGCCAGTTCTACTCCAAGGATCTGCTCACGCGCATCAAACGGCATGTGCGCGATTCCGGCGTGGAGCCCCGCCGCCTGGGTTTCGAGATCACCGAGTCCATGGTGATGAGAGACAGCAAGCTGGCCATCGAGATCATGCACGGCCTGCGCGATCTCGGC
>JBHEOS010000113.1:0-4473 GCA_046260695.1 Gammaproteobacteria bacterium | reverse complement strand
GATCATGGCGCGCCAATGGCTTGACCCGTGCCTGACCATCCGCGCGACGACGCGCGCAGAAGCCGATGATCTGGCGCGGCTCACGGCGCTTGATGCCGAGCTCGACCGCGCCATCGCGCACCTCGGCGTATTCGGCCGCCGTCTCGGTGTTGATCCGCCCGGATTCGACCAGGGCCGCCAGGTGGTGCGCATCGAGGCGCGGCTCATCGCGATCGACCGCCTGCTCAGCCCAATCCAGCAGCACCGCCTCAATATCGCCGTCGAGGTGGACGTTTTCGGACTCAGCTGCCAATCCAACCTCAAAAACAGCCTCATCCAGCGGGCATCCGCTCCACCAGCCCAGCAGGCCCGCGGCGTCCATCCAATCACTGGCCTCCCATACCCCGCCGCCCTCATCGGCGCCGCCCGATAACTCGCCGAGGATATGCTCCAGCTCGCCCTGGGCCTCCTGGGCATCGTCGTCGAGGTAGCCACGATGATTGTTCCCATCCCACTCCACCTCGTGCCCAGCGTGTATCCGCTCCAGGAGCGCAACCACCTCGGCGCCCTCCAGCAGGTCGGCCAGGGCATCGCCGCGCACGTCGCTCGGCACCGAAAACCGCAGGGTACGGCCGTGCCACACGTACGACGGCACGCCGTTGCCAATCTCGCCGGAGTAATTGGTGGATACGAAGCCGTCCTCGTCCATCTCGACGTAGGAGGGCTGGGGCTCTGTCTGCCCGGGGTAACGGTTGTACAGCGGGGCGATTTCGCCGCGGAGGTTGGAGGTGTCGATGCTGATGTTGTCGGTCTGCATAGTGCAATCTCCTATGAGATCCCGGAATCCCCCGGGTGGGTACGGTGAGCGCCTCACCGTGGGTACGACATTACTACGCAAATCGTAGTTAGTCAACCCCCAGTAATCAGGCGGCCGCGCAGAACCGGTCCGGCAGCACTACGGCCAGGCGTCTGGTTCCCAGCACGGAGCGCTCGGGGAGCCAAATACCCTCTCCCAGCAATACCCAGCGTGTTGAATCACCCCATCCGGCGCTACGCGCATTCCGCCCTACGGGGTGGCGAATCGACGTAGGGCAGATCAGGCCGGATGCGCCGGATGGGATGACTGCATTCGGCGGTTACGCCTTCTTGCGGGTTGGTGTTCCACCCAAGCGGCTGTTGAGGTACGCCTGGAAATCATCCTTTACCTCCTTGTGCTTGAGCGCATAATCCACCGTCGCCATCAGGTAGCCCAGCTTGCTGCCACAGTCGTAGCGGGTGCCCTCGAACTGATAGGCGATGACCTGCTCATCTTCCAGCAACCGCGCGATCGCATCGGTCAACTGAATCTCGCCGCCGGCGCCGCGCTCGGTGGTCTCCAGCAGTTCGAAGATGCGTGGCGTGAGAATGTAACGTCCCACCACGGCGAGATTCGATGGCGCATCTTTGGGACTGGGTTTCTCGACGATGGCCTTCACCCGGCTGATCCTGTCACCGAAGGTCTCCGCCTTCACGATGCCATACTTGTCGGTATCGGCATGCGGGATTTCCTCGACACCGAGCACACTGGTGCGGTGATGCTTGTATATCGCAATCATCTGCTGCAGGCAGTTCTTGTGCGTGCCGTCGATCAGGTCGTCGGCCAAAATTACCGCGAACGGCTCGTCGCCCACCACCGGCTTGGCACACAGTACCGCATGACCCAGACCCAGGGCCTCGGGCTGGCGCACATAGACGCAGGACACACCCGCCGGCACCACCTCGCGGACGATCTTCAGCAGCGCCTTCTTGCCGCGCTTCTCCAGTTCGGTCTCCATTTCGTAGTTCTTGTCGAAATGATCCTCGATGGCGCGCTTGCTGCTGCTGGTGACGAAGATCAGCTCGTTACAGCCCGCGGCGATGGCCTCCTCAGCCGCATACTGGATCAGCGGCTTGTCAACGATGGGCAGCATCTCCTTGGGATTGGCCTTGGTGGCCGGCAGGAAGCGCGTGCCCATGCCGGCGACCGGAAACACGGCCTTCTTGATCTTGTATTTCATACCTTGCTCTTGGCCTCGAAGGGAATGACGTTGTCGGCGATAGTGTTGACCGGTGCCTGCATTTCCGGCACCAGCTCGCGAATGAGCTGCATAATCGCAGGTTCGTCACGGGCTTGGCAAGGCATCACGGTCGCTCTCCCGCTTCCTTTGCGAGAGCCCTCCATGCTAACAACCTCAGCCCTTCACGAGAATAGCCCGCGTCGCCGCCGTAGACGATCATGGGCGCATGCGCGCTATCGCCGGTGAATTTACGCCATTTTCTCGCCGCATCGAGCCACTCGTCAACGAACGTGGCGCCCGATTTGATTTCGATGGCCTGCAGTCCCTGGCCATCCTCGAACAGGAGATCAACCTCATGGCCGACGTTGTCGCGCCAGAAGTAGAGATCTGCAGGCTGGGCAGCGTTATAGCGCTGCTTGACGAACTCGGAAACGACGAGCGTTTCGAAAAGCGCGCCGCGCAGCGCATCGGTATTCATGCTCCGGGTATCGCGGATGCCCAGCAGCCAGGCGGCGAGCCCCGCGTCGAGAAAATACAGCTTCGGTGTCTTCACCAGCCGTTTGCCGAAATTGCGGTAATACGGCGGCAGGCGCATCACGACATAACTGGCCTCGAGCACGCTCAGCCACTCGCGCGCGGTAACATGCGAAATTCCGCAGTCTGCTGCCAGCGACGAGAGATTCAGCAACTGGCCCGTACGCGCGGCGCATCCACCACGCCCTGCAGATATGGTAATAACTCCGGGCACCGCTGTGCTTCATCGATGATCGCGCCGTCGGAGAAGCGGTCTATGAAGCCACGCGGATCGCGCAGCGCGAACGTCCTCTGCTCAGGATCTTCGAGCGTGACGTAATCGCGATCGGGAAACAGCGCCCTGGCGAGGGTCGTCTTACCGGACTGACGCGGCCCAGTGATGCAAGGATGGGAAAACCCTCCGCCAGCTGGAGTGCCGTGATCTGTGCCTGTCGAGGTAGCATCGGCGCATCTTACAAATTGAAAGTATAAGTCTCAATCTGTAAAGCTATCGCCCAATTTTTTTATTTTTGCGCCTTGGCCTCAAAGGGAATGACGTTGTCGGTGTTTGCCATTGCCGGTGCCTGCATTTCCGGCACCAGCTCGCGAATGAGCTGCATAATCGCAGGTTCGTCATAAGCCTGGCAAGCGTGCTCCAGACGCTGCATTCGCTGGTTCAGATGATCCCAGTCCACCGGACGGCCCTGCGCCAGCAGGATCTTCTCGTGCGCCGTGCCGGAGAGTTCCTTTTCGTGAAACAGCTCCTCGAACAGCTTCTCGCCGGGCCGCAGACCGGTATACACGATCTCGATGTCCGTGCCCGGCTCCCGGCCCGACAGGCGGATCATCTGCTCGGCCAGATAGGTGATCTTGACCGGCTCGCCCATGTCCAGGACGAAGATCTCGCCGCCCTTGCCCATCGCCCCGGCCTGCAGGATCAACAGGCAGGCCTCGGGGATGGTCATGAAATAGCGGATCATCTCCGGGTGGGTCACGGTCAGCGGACCGCCGGCGCGCAGCTGCTCGCGGAACAGCGGCACCACGCTGCCGGCCGAACCCAACACATTGCCGAAACGCACCGTGATGAAGCGCGTCTCCGAGCGCCGGTCCAGGTTCTGGCAGAAAATCTCCGCGACACGCTTGCTGGCACCCATGACATTGGCGGGATTGACCGCCTTGTCGGTGGAGATCATCACGAAGGCCTCGACGCCGTGACGGTCGGCGGCCAGGGCAACGGTGCGCGTGCCCAGCACGTTGTTGCGCGCGGCCTGGCGGACCTGATGCTCCAGCATCGGGACGTGCTTGTAGGCGGCGGCATGGAAGATCACCTGCGGTCGGAATGTCGCCAGGACCCGATCGACCAGGATAGTATCGGTAACGTCACCCAGGCAGACCTCCAGGGACAATTTCGGATAGTCCCGGCGCAGTTCGCGCTCGATCTCGAACAGGTTGAATTCGCCCTGCTCGAACAGAACCAGACACTCGGGGCCGATCTTCGCTACCTGACGGCACAGCTCTGCACCGATCGAGCCGCCGGCGCCGCTGACCAGCACGCGCTTGTCCTTCAGCTCGGCATTGATGCCGGCCCAGTCGAGCGTGACTGCCTCGCGGCCGAGCAGATCGTCGATGCCGACGTCGCGCAGCGCATTCACCGCGACCCGACCTTCGACGAGATCCTGGAAGCGTGGCAATGTGCGGACGGGCACGTCGGTCTGTTCACAGATTTCAACGATACGCTGCATCTGCTTGCTGTGTGCCGAAGGCAATGCAAGGATGATCAGATCGATGTCATGCTTTTCGACCAGTTCGGGTATTTGTGCGCTGATGCCGAGTACACGCACGCCCTGGATGTCCATGCCCACCTTGCGCGCCATATCGTCCACGAAGCCGACCGGAATGAGCTCGCGCCCTGCATCCCGATACATATCGCGGACCAGCATATCAC
>JBHEOS010000112.1:0-4490 GCA_046260695.1 Gammaproteobacteria bacterium | reverse complement strand
GACCCAGACCGTGCTCAACGGCACCTTCGTCGCCGATCCCATGGCGACACTGCTCAAGAGCTTCATCTACGTCGTGACCTTCGGCGCCTTCGTCTATGCACGCGACTATCTGCGTGTGCGCGATCTGTTCAAGGGTGAGTATTACGTGCTTGGCCTGTTCGGCATGCTCGGCATGATGGTGATGGTTTCGGCACACAGCCTGTTGACCATCTATCTGGGTCTGGAACTGCTGTCATTGTCGCTGTACGCACTGGTGGCATTCAGTCGCGACGATGCGCGCGCCACCGAGGCGGCGATGAAGTATTTCGTACTCGGTGCGCTGGCCTCCGGCATGCTGCTGTACGGCATGTCCATGGTCTACGGCCTGACCGGCAGCCTGGATATCGCCGAGATCGGCGCCGCCATCGCCGAACGTGGTCTGCAGGATATCGTGCTGATATTCGCGCTGGTCTTCATCATCCTCGGTCTGGCCTTCAAGCTCGGTGCGGTGCCGTTTCACATGTGGTTGCCGGATGTCTATCAGGGCGCGCCGACGGCGGTGACGTTGTACCTGGGCAGCGCGCCGAAGATCGCCGCGTTCGCGATGACCCTGCGTCTGCTGGCCGAGGCACTGGGCGGTCTGCAGGCGGATTGGGGCGGCATGCTTGCGATCCTGGCCGTGCTGTCGCTGGCGCTCGGCAACGTGGTCGCCATTGCCCAGACCAATCTCAAGCGCATGTTGGCGTATTCGACCATTTCGCACGTGGGCTTCCTGCTGCTGGGCCTGCTGGCGGGCACGTCGGACGGCTATGCCGCGGCCATGTTCTACACAGTGACCTATGCGATCATGGCCCTGGGCGGCTTCGGCATGATCGTGCTGTTGAGCCGGGCCGGTTTCGAGGCCGAGGAGCTGGACGACTTCAAGGGCCTCAACGAGCGCAATCCCTGGTTCGCTGGCATGATGTTGCTGCTGATGTTCTCCATGGCCGGTGTGCCGCCCACGGTTGGCTTCTACGCCAAACTGGTGGTGCTGGAAGCGGTCATCAATGTTGAAATGGTCTGGCTGGCCCTGGTCGCGGTGTTCTTCTCGATCATCGGCGTGTTCTATTACCTGCGCGTGGTCAAGCTGATGTACTTTGATCCACCCACAGATACGGTTCCGCTGGCGGCACCTGCCGATTTACAGGTCACGCTGAGCATCAATGCCCTGGCAGTGCTGGTGTTGGGGATATTTCCAGGCGGTTTGTTGTCACTGTGCTTGGCGGCTGTCGCCTGAAAATCACTGCTGAGGTATACCGGGATGTCCTCCCTGACACTGGCTGTGCTGGCCCTGCTGGTGGTGGCCGTGCTGGCCGCGAACCTGCCCTGGCTGAGCGAGCGGTTCCTGTTCGTATTCCCGGCGCCGGGTGGCGTCAAAAAGGGCTGGCTGCGCCTGCTGGAGTGGCTGATGCTGTACGCCCTGGTCGGTGGCGTCGCACTCGGCCTGGAACAAAAGAGCTTCGGGGAGCGGCATGCGCAGGACTGGGAATTCTTCGCCGTGACCCTGTGCCTGTTCCTGGTGTTCGCCCTGCCGGGGTTCATCTACCGCTACGATCTGAAAGGGCTGCTGGAGCGGGCCAAGCGCCGCAACGCCTAACCGCGCAGCCGCTGGCGGATTGTATTAACTGACGTCGTCTCAATACCTTGGCGAGCCATTTCAAATAGCCTTCTGAAGGCTTGCAATAGCCGCTATGCCTCTGTAGACTCCTGCGCTCTCCAGTTGCGGGGTGGAGCAGTCTGGCAGCTCGTCGGGCTCATAACCCGAAGGTCCTAGGTTCGAATCCTAGCCCCGCTACCAACACCGAAAAGCCCGAGTGAATCCTCACTCGGGCTTTTTTATTGCCGCCTGTGCAGGCCCGGCCTCGCCAACAACCGTGCCCGCGCGCCGCAGCCGCAGATCCGTGATCAGCTTGAAAAACAGCGGCACGAAGAAGATCGCCAGGAAGGTCGCGGCCAGCATGCCGCCCATCACGCCGGTGCCGACCGAGTGCCGTGCGCCGGCGCCGGCGCCGGTCGAGAAGGCCAGCGGGCTGACGCCGAGGATAAAGGCCAGCGAGGTCATCAGGATCGGGCGGAAGCGCAGCCGTGCCGCCTCCAGGGTTGCCGCGACGGTCTCCATGCCCTCGTGCTTTCGGTGTGAGGCGAATTCGACGATCAGGATGGCGTTCTTCGCCGCGAGTCCGAGCAGTGTCACCAGACCGATCTGGAAGTACACGTCGTTGGTCATGTCGCGCAGGGTGACCGCCAGCAGGGCACCGAAGGTGCCGAAGGGCAGGGCGAACAGCACCGAGAACGGCAGCGACCACTTCTCGTACTGCGCCGCCAGGATCAGGAACACCATGATCGCCGCCAGGCCGATGGCCAGCCCGCTGGAACCCTTCGAATTCTTTTCCTGGAACGAGGCGCCGCTCCAGTCGTAGCTGAAATCGCTGGGCAGGGTTTCATCGAGCAATTGTTCGACGCGCTCGATGGCCTGCCCGGTGGACACGCCGGGCTGGCCGCTGCCGAAGAGCTTCACCGCCGGCAGATTGTTGAAGCGGTCCTGGGTGTCCGGGCCGGCGACATACTCCACCCGCGCGAACGCCGACAACGGGATCATGCGGCCCTGCTCGGAGCGCACGTAGATGCTCGTGATGTCGTCGGGGCGGGTTTTGTAGTCCGGGTGTGCCGACATCAGCACCTGCCAGGTGCGACCATATTTATTGAAGTCGTTGACGTAGTAGCTGCCCAAGGTGGCCGACAGCGTGGCAAAGGCCGCATCGATGGATACGCCCAGCGCCTTGGCCTTTTCGCGGTCGACGTCGACAAACAGCTGCGGCGTGCCGGCCCGCCAGAAGGTCGCGACATTCATTAATAGCGGATCGGCGTTGGCCTTGGCGATGAACTGCTGGCTGATCTCGTCCAGGCGCTTGGCGCCGCCCTCGCCGCGGTTCTGGATGTACAGCTCGAAGCCACCGGCGGAGCCCAGGCCGAAGATCGGCGGCGGATTGAAGGCCAGTACCAGGGCCTCCGTGATGTGCGCGGTCTTCATGAACAGTTCGCCGACCAGCGACTGGGTGTCCATCTCGCGGTCGTCCCAGTGGGTCTGGGTCACGAAGATGGTCGCTGCGCTGTTTTTGTAGCCGCCGCCGAGGAAGTCAAAACCGGTGAAGGCGATCGCGTAGGCATTGGCCGGGTTGGAGCGGATCGCCTCGATCACCTGGCCGACCACCGCGTCGGTGCGTCCCAGGGTCGCGCTATCTGGCAACAACACGGAGACGATGTAGTAGCCCTGGTCCTCGTCGGGCACCAGCGAGCCCGGTGTGGCCTTCCAGAGACCGGCGGTAATCACCACCATGCCGCCGAACAACAGCACGCCGACCAGGCTGCGCTTGAGCATCCAGGCCACGCCCGCGGTATAGCGCCGGGTTACGCGCGCGAACCCGGCGTTGAATGCCTGGAAGATCCGCGCCTCGTTCTTGTGCTCATGCTTCAGGATCAGCGCGCACAATGCAGGGGTCAGCGTCAGCGCGATCACCCCGGAGATGATCACGGAAATGGAAATGGTGATCGAGAACTGCCGATACAGCTCGCCGGCCAGCCCGCCGAGGAAGGCGATGGGCACGAACACCGCGGTCAGCACCAGCACGATGGCGATCACCGGGCCGGTCACTTCGCGCATGGCCTGGATCGTCGCGTCGTAGGCGGATTTCTTCTGTTCGTGCATGATGCGCTCGACGTTCTCCAGCACCACGATGGCGTCGTCGACGACGATGCCGATGGACAGCACCATGCCGAACAGGGTCAGGGTGTTGATGGAATAGCCGAGCAGATGCAGGCCGGCGAAGGTGCCGATCAGCGACACCGGCACAGCGATGCTCGGAATCAGCGTCGCGCGCCAGTTCTGCAGGAACAGGTACACCACCGCGAACACCAGCAGCATGGCCTCGCCGAGGGTCTTGGCGACCTCGCGGATCGACACTTTCACGAAGCGGGTGGTGTCGAACGCCACGGCGTGCGTCAGCCCGGCAGGGAAGCGCGTCGCGAGCTCGGCCATCAGGCCGTTGACCTCGTCGGCCACGTCCAGGGCATTGGCGCCCGGTTGCAGGAAGATACCGACCAGCACTGCGGATTCGCCGTTCACGCGACCGATAAATTCGTAGTCCTTGGAACCGAGTTGCACCTCGGCGACATCCTTCAGGCGGACCAGCGAACCGTCCGGATTGGCGCGCACGATGATCTGTTCGAACTGCCCCACCTCGGCGAAACGGCCCTCGGTGGTGATGGTGTAGACCAGTTGCTGGCCGTCGCCGACCGGCGGCTGGCCGATCTTGCCGGGTGCGAACTGCGCGTTCTGCTCCTGGATCGCGTCGATCACATCGCGGGTGGTCAGCCCGAGCTGGGTGAGCCGGTCGGGCTTGACCCAGATGCGCATGGCGTAATCCTTGGCGCCGAAGATCTGCACATTGGTCGTGCCCGGCACGCGCTTGAGG
>JBHEOS010000111.1:0-4529 GCA_046260695.1 Gammaproteobacteria bacterium | reverse complement strand
GCCTTGTCGCGGAACAGGATTGATTGCCCGAACATGCGGGGATTATCGAGAAGAACCGAGTTAACCGCCCCGGACCATTCCACGGTTTCCTCGAACAAAGGAATGGCGACATCCACGCCTTCAGCTTTCAGCTTTTCCGCAATCTCCATGGACCGATCATTCAATCGAATGAAATCCCATGCCATGAAGGGAATATTGTTTGCCGTGCAAAAGTCCTCGGCCCACTCCGGCGCGACAACGATATAACGGCGATCGAATTTTTGCGCCGCCTTGATTGCATTGACACTCCAACCCAGCAATGCAATATAACCCTTGGGCGTTTCAGTTCCCTTGACCGAATCCATTTCGGGGTCGCGCCAAGACAAAACCTCTTGAGACATCTTAGATTCTGATTGGGGCATCTTAGATTCTGAAATACTCGACATTTAATATTCTCCTAAAAAATTCACACAGGAAATCGTAAATGCGGGGGGTATGTAGGGTAGACCATTCAAAGCCCTTGCGCACCGCGGCGCAGCCATCCGTGCACGAAAGCAATCTTGCGACGGGCCGCCTCAGAGAGCACGAAGGGGTACAGGTCTGACAGCCCCATGGACCGATTGACATGGTTGATTCGCGTTGCAAGCGTGGCGGCCACGTGCAGCAGCACCTCGGTATCCGGCTCAGAGTAGGGGTCCCAATTTTGACTGGGCATCTCTGGCGAGGTCATGCCGGTTGCCACGAAGCTGTCCGTGATATCCACCAGGTGCAACAGGTGCGCGGCTGTCTCTGCCCAGTCTTCATGGGGGTGCGACGAGGCGTAGGACGTCAGGTAGAACATCTCCCAATCCTGGGATGGCCCCTGCTCGTAGTGCTTCTTCAGCGCTGCGGTGTAGTCGGCCCGTTCGTCACCAAACATCTCGCGAAACGCAATCAGGAAATCCTCACGCAAACTTAGCCGCCACCAAAGCATGTGGGCGATCTCGTGACGCATGTGGCCGATCATCGTCCGGTACGGTTCGCTCAAGGCCTCGCGGCGGGTCACGCGCACCACCGGGTCGGCCTCGGAGACGCTAATCGTGACTATGCCACCACCATGGCCCATGGCGGCCAACTGATGGCCATCGGCCAGCATATGAAACCGAGGCCTTGTGCCGGGGTCTTCCGGTCTGAACCAGTGCCAGCGGCCAAGGTTGTCAAGCACCCAGCGCTTGGCGGCTTCCGTTTCTGCCCAATTGGCAATTGCGTTGGGAATTTCGGGGTCTGGTGCCAGCTCGGTCATCGCGCAGGAGCGGCAAAAGGCCCCCTCTTCGGGCGCAATCCAGTTGCAACCGATAATGTCGCGGTTAATACAGAATGGCGGCATCGGCAAAAAGGCCCGCGCCTGGGGATCGTAGGCTACGGGCATGCCGTCCGCGGTTGTCAGGTTGTTAAACCACAACGTGCCGGGGCCGACAGGATTGGAAAATGCTTTCATTAAAAAGTACTGTCTCCAAAATAATCATCGGGCGCGATTAACAACCGCATCCCAAATATGCTTTATTCAAATGCAATTATAGCACATGTTTATCTATCGAATGGATGGCGATTTTTTAAAAACAATCAAAACCACTGTTGCGTAACAAAAAGTTATCCTGGTCCGACCCCACAATGAAAGACGCTTTGGCGTGCATGCCACCGGCAACCACGTCGGCGAGACCCGGGCCGCGGCTACCAAAAGAAACGCCCCGACAGGATCTGCCGGGGCGTTTGATGAGCGCGCAGTCTCAGGGATCGGGGAAGGCTTACTGGCGAATCCCCTCCACCGACAGCGTCACCTCGGCGGTGGTCGATGCCGGCCCGAGGTCGTAGTCCATGCCGAAGTCCTTGAGGGTCAGCGTTGTGGTACCCAGAAAACCGGCGCGGTAGCCGCCCCAGGGGTCTTCGCCCTCGCCGATCTTCTCGGCGTCGATCTCGATTTTCTTGGTCACGCCGCGCATGGTCAGATCGCCGGTGATGACGAAGCCGCCGTCGGTCGACTCGATGCCGGTGCTCTTGAAGGTGGCTTTGGGGTATTCCTTGACGTGGAAGAAGTCGGCTTCACGCAGGTGCTTGTCTCGCTCGGCGTGGTTGGAGTCGAGGCTGGCCATGTCGATTGTCACTTCGACGCTGGCGTCCTCGATCTGGCCGTCTTCGTATGCAAAGCTGCCATCGAAGTCGTTGAAGCGGCCGTACAGCCAGGAATAGCCCAGATGCTGGATGCGCCACTCTATAAAGGCGTGCTGGCCCTCGATGTCGAGCTTGTACTCGGCGGCCTGCGCGGTTTCCGGCAAGGCGGTCATAGGGGCGGCGATGGCACCGGCCAGCAGGGCGGCGGAAAGACGTTTGGTCAACATGGTTGGTCTCCTCGGGTTGGCCCGAATCAGCTCGGGTTAAAAAGAATGCAATTCAGCGCCGGGCGGCGGGCCGGAGCATCCGTCGAAGGGTGTCGTCCCGGTCGATCAGGTGGTGCTTGAAGGCCGCCAGCGCGTGCAGCCCGGCCAGCCCGATCACGGTCCAGGCCAGCCAGCGATGCACGTCGCCGGCAATGTCTTCCTGTTCCGGCAGATCGCTGATCGCGGCCGGCACCGAGAACAGGCCGAACACGTCGATCGCGCTGCCGTCGGCAGTAGAGATCAGGTAGCCGGCGATCAACAGGGTAAACAGCAGCAGGTAGAGCAGCCCGTGAACCAGCCCCGCCAACCGCCGCTCCCACGGCCGTCCCTGCGGCCGGGGCGAGGGGTTGAACCACCGCCACAGCAGGCGCGCGGTCAGCACCAGGAACAGCAGCACGCCGGTGGCCTTGTGGATGGCCGGCGCTTGGCGATACCAGGGGTCGTAGTAGGTCAGTTCGACCATCCACCAGCCCAGGGCGAACATCCCCACCACGGCAACGGCCACCAGCCAGTGAAGGCCGATGGCCGTCCAGCCGTATCCCCATTGCGTGTTACGCCACTGCATGCCTGCTCCCTGTTCCGTTCCGCGGCGGTCGCCGTCAGATCAAAGCTTCCTGAGAGGGTGGTCGTTGCGCGACGGTTTTTAAATCACTAATCTCGGAAAACACTGTTGCCGAAAAGAGAACGATGTGGATCGGTTCAACGCCATGGCTACCTTTACCTGCGTGTCGGACGTCGGCTCGATCAGCGGCGCGGCCGAGCGTCTCGGCATCGCCAAGTCCGCCGTGAGCCGGCGCCTGCGCGATCTGGAGAACCATCTAGGCGTGGAATTGGTGCATCGCACCACCCGCCACCTCGCGCTCACACCATCGGGCGAGGCGTTCTATCACCGCGCCGCGCGCCTGCTCGCGGACCTGGACCAGGCCGAGGAGGCGGTCACCCGCGAGCACGGCGAGCTTTCCGGCGCGCTGCGCATCGCGGCACCGCTCTCC
Organism: Gammaproteobacteria bacterium; assembly: GCA_046260695.1. Taxonomy (GTDB): domain Bacteria; phylum Pseudomonadota; class Gammaproteobacteria; order Thiohalobacterales; family Thiohalobacteraceae; genus JAHJQQ01. The sequence continues at coordinate 1,144 of JBHEOS010000111.1, read as the reverse complement.
TTCGGGCTGCTGCACCTGCAGCCGGCGATCACCGCATTCATGAATGCCCACCCCGGCGTGACGTTCGATCTCAACCTCGACGACAACGAGGTCGACCTGGTCGCCGATGGGTACGACCTCGGCATTCGACTGGCCAGCCTGCCGGACTCCACCCTGATGGCGCGCAAGCTCGCGCCGATCCGCAACCTCGCCGCCGCCAGCCCGGACTATCTCGCCCGCCAAGGCACCCCGCACCACCCGGCCGACCTGGCCCATCACGACTGCCTGATCTACAGCAACGTTCCCGAGACGCGCGTGTGGGGCTACACCGACGCTCGCGGGCGCTGGCAGCCGGTACATGGCCGGCGCCGGTTGCGGGTCAACAACGGCGATTACCTGCGCGAGGCGGCTATCAGCGGCACGGGCATCGTGATCGAGCCGACCTTTCTCTTGCACCGCGCGATCGCGGAGGGGCAACTGGTGCCCATCCTCACCGACGTGCCCTGGCCGGAGTTCGGCGCCTACGCGGTCTATCCGCAGACCCGCCACCTCTCGGCCCGTGTGCGCACGTTTATCGACTTTCTCGCCCAGCGCTTCGCCGGCGAGCCCTACTGGGATCACCACCTGCCGGTCGCCGGCAGGCACTGAACGGCGCGCATGAACCTCAGCGTGGAACTCGGATACCAATCGAAGTTGGACTAGGAATGATTCTTATTTGACAGCGCAAAAACCCTTGGCTATCTTGATCTCGCTTTTCCGGAACACGCGCTTGCAACGACGCGACTACCAGACAATTCCAAGAGCCAAGAGGTCTCGATCATGTCCCGAATTTTCCCGTTGGCCACCCTGGCCCTCGCCACCGCCGGCCTGACCATCGCCGGCTGCAGTGACAACGCCGAGCAGAACGGTGACACGGCCGCCGAACAGGGCACCACCACCCTGAACGTCTACTCCGCCCGCAAGGAAGACCTGATCGCCCCGCTGCTGGATCGTTTTACCGACGAGACCGGCATCGAGGTGCAATTGCTGACCGCCAAGGCCGGCGCCCTGCTCTCCCGTCTGGAGAGTGAAGGCCGCAACACCCCGGCCGACGTGCTGATCACGGTCGATGCCGGCAACCTGCAGCGGGCCAAGGAGTCGGGCGTGTTCCAGGCGATCGATTCCC
>JBHEOS010000110.1:0-4623 GCA_046260695.1 Gammaproteobacteria bacterium | reverse complement strand
GCGATATCGACCACCTGGTTGTCGTAGAAATACAGCCCGGTCACGGCAAAATGCGAGCGCGGTTGCTTGGGCTTCTCGACAATGCTGATGGCCCGGCCCTGCGCGTCGAACTCGACCACGCCGTAGCGCTCAGGGTCGCGCACGCGATAGGCGAACACCGTCGCGCCGCGTGCGGTCTGCGCCGCGCGCTGGAGGTTGGTGCCCAAGCCATAGCCATAGAAGATGTTGTCGCCCAGCACCAGGCTGGAGGGCGCATCGCCGACGAACCGCTCGCCGATCAGGAAGGCCTGCGCCAAACCGCCCGGGGTCGGCTGTTCGGCATACTGGATGTTCAATCCGAAATGACTGCCGTCGGCGAGCAGGCGCTGGAACTGCGGCAGATCGTGCGGGGTGGAGATCAGCAGCACATCGCGGATACCCGACAGCATCAGGGTCGCCAGCGGGTAATACACCATGGGCTTGTCGTACACCGGCATCAGCTGCTTGCTGACCACCTGGGTCAACGGATACAGCCGCGTCCCCGAGCCGCCCGCCAGAATGATCCCGCGCATCGTCAGTGTCCTGTTTTGGTTTTCTGTCTGTTAGCCGGGAAATCCCAGCCGGCGGGCGCGGTTCACTGCGGTTTGTAATCCGGCGGCGCGACATCGCCGTCGCCGAAGAAGAATTTCTGCATCTGCTCTTCGAGGAACTTGCGCGCCTTCGGCTCGATCGGCGACAGGCGGTATTCGTTGATCAGCATGGTCTGCTGACGCACCCATTGCTGCCACGCCTCCTTCGAGACGTTTTCGAAGATCCGCGCACCCAGCTCACCGGGGTAGGTCGGACGCTCCAGGCCCTCGGCCTCTTTCTTCAACTTCACACAGTTCACCATGCGGGTCATGCGGGTCTCCTGATGAATGGGGATTTACCGGCTGCCGCGGCGGCAGATCGGTACTACGGGCGGGGGCTGTCGAGATCCCGCAGCCGTTCCAGCAGGCGCTGCACCGGCGCGGCCAGGCCGCCCGGCTCGGCGGCCCGCGTGTTATACCAGACCGTCGGCGGGCCTTCCAACACGGCGGCCGCGCGGTTATCGCCCAGCTCCACCAGCCAGGGGGTGATGTCCAGGTGGAAATGGCTGAAGGTATGCCGCAACGCCGGCCAGGGACTCAGGCGTCCCGGCGCGCGGCCCAGGGTCCGCGCGCACCAATCGGTCAGCGTCTCCGGCGAGGCCAGCTCGGGCAGGCTCCAGAGACCCCCCCAGATGCCGCTCGGTGGACGCCGTTGCAACAACACCTCGCCGGCGCTATTGCGCACCAGCAGCATGTGGGTGGCGCGCACCGGGATTTCACGGCGCGGCCTGGCCGCGGGAAACGCCTGCATTGTGCCCGCGGCCTGCGCGGCACAGCCCTCGCACAGCGGGCAGTCGCCGCAGCGCGGCCGCGCCCGGGTGCAGAGCATGGCCCCCAGATCCATGATCGCCTGGGTGTAATCCGCCACCCGCCGTTCGGGCGTGTGGCCCTCGGCGTAGTCCCAGAGCCGCGCCAGTACCGCCGTCTCGCCCGGCCAGCCGGCCACCGCGTGATAGCGCGCCAACACCCGCTTCACGTTACCGTCGAGGATCGCATGCCGCTGCTCGCAGGCCTGCGCCAGGATCGCGCCGGCGGTGGAGCGGCCGATGCCGGGCAAGCCGAGCACGGCGGTGAATTCGCGTGGAAACTCCCCGCCGTGTTCATCGCGCACGACCCGCGCGGCCTTGTGCAGGTTGCGTGCGCGGGCGTAATAGCCGAGCCCCGACCACAGGTGCAGCACGGCGTCCTGGTCGGCGTCGGCCAGCACGGTAGTGTCGGGGAACCGCGCCATGAAGCGTTCGAAATAGGGGATGACCGTGCTGACCTGGGTCTGTTGCAGCATGACCTCGGCGACCCACACCCGGTAGGGGCTGCGCGCGCGCTGCCAGGGGAGGTCCTTGCGGCCGTGCCGGTCGTACCAGCGCAGCACGCGCTCGCTGAAAGGCTTCATGCAGGGCCGGGTGCGGGACGACGCGCGCTCACCGGCCGAACAGTCCCTTGAGCTTCTCTTTGGCCTTGTCTTCCAGCGAGTCCTGGAGTTGTTCCTTCTTCTGCTCGACGCCCTCGCCGCCCAGTTTCTTCTCGATCTGTTTTTCAATCTGTTTTTCGATCTGCTTCTTGACCTCGTCCTTCAGTAGCGACTGCAGATCCACGCTGACCTTGGGCGCGTCGAAGCTGCCGGAGACGCGCACCGGGATCGGCCGCCCGGTCAGCTCGCCCTGGCCTTCGAGTGTGTCGACCAGGGTCGCGGTCACCCGGTAGTCCAGCGCCTCGGTGTTCAGGTCGGCCGTGCCCGCGCCCTGCAGCTGCATCAGCGGCGATTTGCCGAGCAGGTCGTCGTTGCGCACCAGGCCGTTGGTGAGGGTCGCGGTGCCGGTCAGGGCACTAAAGTCGGTCTGGTTGACGCCGGCCTCGGCCGGTACCGGACGCCCGCGCAGCACCGAGTAGGCCTTGCGGATATCGCCGAGCACATCCATGCCCTTCACCGTGCCGTCGGTGAAGGCGAAGCTGGCCGTGCCGTTCAGGCTGCGGCGCACCGCCGCGGACTCGGCGCCGACGGCGGTAAGCTTGACCGCGATGTTCGCCGTGCCGGTGACCTTGGCCTCGCCGAGCATGTCGGTGAACAGGGGCCCGGCCTGCACGCCGCTCAGCTTCTCGTCCAGGGCATAGCGCGGTGCCTTGCCACGCACATCCAGGGTCACGTCGCCGCCGTAGCTGCCCTGATACAGCCGCGCGCTGGCGGGGTGCACGCGCACCAGGCCGTTCTTGGCCGCAAGCGTGACGCTGACGTCGGTGCTGCGCAGCTGGTAGGCCTTGAGCTGGCCGATCTTCAGGCTGCCGTTGAGATTCAGCCCGCGCAGAGTCTCCACGGGCAGGGCGCCCATCCCGCCGGCGGCGGCCTCGGCGGGGGTCGGCGCGGCGCGCACCTCGTCGGCCCGGCGCGGCGGCAGGTAGCGATCGAGATCGATGGCATCGAGCACCAGGTCGAAGCGGATGGCCGGGGTCGCGAAATCGCTGACGCTGGCGCCGCCGGTCAGGGTGCTGTCGTCCAGGCGCAGCTTGAGATTGCTGATCTGGGCGTCCTGGGTACCGGCCTTGAAGCCGAACTCGGCCGTCGCCTTGCCGAGCACGGCCGGGTCGCTGACCTCCGGCAAAGCCTGGCCGAGGCGCTTGAGCAGCTCGCGCGGAACGAATTCGTCCAGCCGCAGGCTGCCGGTGAATTGCGGCGCCTCGCCGGTGATCCCGCTGCCCTGCGCCTGGCCGCGCAGCTTCAGATCCAGCAGCGTGACCAGCAGATCCTTCAGATCGAGGGTCTGCCTGTCGAGGTCGACGGCCAACTGCGCGGCCAGTTCGGCGTCCAACCGTCCGCCCGGCAGCCCCGCGCCCTGCGCGGCGACGCCGAGCTTAAGCCCGTTCACGGTGATCTGCTTGAAGCTCTCCGACAGCGCCAGCTGACCGGTCAGATTCACCCGTGCCGTGGCCTCGGGCGTGCCGCTCTGGGCGGTGAAGTCCAACGCGACATCGACGGGCTGCCCGGGGCGGATCTCGCCGACGGTCAGATTCAGGGCCTCGACCTGTTGGCGGGTACCGGCCTGCCGGTCGTCCCAGACCAGCCGGGCGTCGCGGATATTCAAGCCGCCGATGGCCAGCGCCGCCAGCGGCGAGCCCGCGGGTTCGGTCGCGGGCGCCACCCCGGGCTTGGCCCGGGCCTCGGCCTGGGACTCGGCCGGCAGCAGATCGTCCCAATTGCTGCGCCCCGACGGATCCTTGGCCAGGTTCAACTGAAGGCCGTCCAGCACCACGGTGGACATCTCCACCTCCTTGCGCAGCAGCGGCAGCAGCTTCACCCGAACCTGCACCCCGGCGACCTCGGCGAAGGGGGTCTCACCGAAGCCCGGCGCATTGGACAGCCGCATCTCGCCGACCTCCACGCCCAACCAGGGGAACACCGACCAGCCGATGTCGCCGGCAATACTGAGCTCGCGCCCGGTCTTGTCCTTGACCAGGGCGGCGATCCGGTCGCGGTAATTATTGGGGTCGATCACCTGCGGGAGGATCAGGGCCGCGGCGGCGATCAGCACCACCAGCGTGGCGATCAAGATCCCGAATATGCGCAATAATTTAGTCATGCCGTCTGCATCCGTTTTGCGTTTCACGACCAATTCGGCGGCCCAATTTGGCAACCCCCAATGTGGCAACCCAAGGGCGCCGGCGAGGTAGCGAGTATAAGACCTCGTCTAAGGGCTGCCTACGCCGGGTTTATTCGCAAGCCAGCCCTTGAATTCCACCCGGCGCGGGACTATCAAGTCAGCATGACCTTCGTTTTGTCTTGCCGGCCCAGTCTCCCCGATCCAGCCTCTCCCGCCCGGGCCGTCGCGAATAGCCAGCCCCGTTTTACGGCGCGTGCCACCCGGCGCCGCCTGTCGTGTGTCCGTTGAAGGAGTACGTTCATGCAAAACAACTATGTAGTGGTGGCCGGCGGTGCCCGCGCCCGTTTCTTCTCCTTGCAGGATGTCGAATTCCCGGAGATGCAGTCCGGCCCCAATCTGCGCGAGATCAACGACCTGGTCAGCCC
>JBHEOS010000011.1:37426-37760 GCA_046260695.1 Gammaproteobacteria bacterium | reverse complement strand
GCCGAGGGAGTGGCGCTGGCAGTTCGTGTTTCCGAGCGGACGTCTTTCCGTCGATCCACGCAGCGGCAAGACGCGGCGGCACCATCTGCACGAGAGTGCGATCCAGAAGGCGGTGACCGGCGCAACGCGGCGAGCGGGTATAGCGAAGAAGGTCGGTTGCCACACCCTGCGGCACAGCTTCGCCACCCATTTGCTCGAACGCGGGCAGGACATTCGCACGGTGCAGGAGTTGCTGGGGCACACGGACGTCTCCACCACGATGATCTACACCCATGTGCTCAATCGCGGCGGGATGGGGGTGCTCAGTCCGCTCGATACGGGCTGAGGCGGGGTC
>JBHEOS010000011.1:7769-37416 GCA_046260695.1 Gammaproteobacteria bacterium | reverse complement strand
GCATATCCCTGTCCATTCGGATGCGAAGTGAATGGATCAATGGGGTCTGGATCAACGGCGTCAGACTCGATTGATCCTCCATTGACCCTGAAATGACCTACGAAGCCCCTCTCAAGGTCCAGAAGGCGCGTGGTCAACCCGGCGCTGGTTTTCAGGAGATCCGTCGCCAGGGACCTGCGGGGCAGCATTATCGGGATAGCCCCTGATGCAGTCATTCCACCGTCACGCTCTTGGCCAGGTTGCGTGGTTGGTCGACGTCCGTGCCCTTGAGCACGGCGACGTGATAGGCGAGCAGTTGCAGCGGGATGGTGAAGATGATCGGCGCGATGCAGTCGTCGGTGGGGGCGACGGGGAGCACGGTGATGCCGGGGCCGGCGGCGACGCCGGCGCTTTCGTCGGCGAACACGTACAGTTCGCCGCCGCGTGCGCTGACTTCCTGAAGGTTGGATTTGAGTTTTTCCAGCAGCTCGTTGTTCGGTGCGACGGCGATGACCGGCATATCGGCGTCGACCAGGGCGAGCGGGCCGTGCTTGAGTTCGCCGGCGGGATAGGCCTCGGCGTGGATGTAGGAGATCTCCTTGAGTTTGAGCGCGCCCTCCATGGCGACGGGATACTGCGCGCCGCGGCCGAGGAACAAGGCGTGATGTTTGTCGGCGAAGTGTTCGGCGAGTTCGCGGATCTGCGAACTCAACTGCAGGGCATGCTCGATCTTGCCGGGCAGGCTGATCAGTTGCTGAACGAGATTCGCCTCGCGTTCGGGGCTCAGGCCGTGCCGGCGCCCAAGCACGGCGACCAGCAGCAACATGGAGACGAGCTGGGTTGTGAAGGCCTTGGTCGAGGCCACGCCGATCTCGGGGCCGGCGCGGGTCATCAGCACCAGTTCTGATTCGCGCACCAGGGAGCTCTCGGGCGCATTGCAGATCGCCAGCGAATGGCCGAAGCCCAGACGCTTGGCCTCCTGCAGGCCGGCCAGCGTGTCGGCGGTCTCACCCGATTGCGAGAGGGTGACGATCAGCGAGTTCTTGCGTACCACCGGGCGGCGATAGCGGAACTCGCTGGCTACCTCGACGCTGCACGGGATGCCGGCGATGGATTCCAGCCAGTAGCGACCGACCATGCCGGCGTGATAGCTGGTGCCGCAGGCGATGATGTGCACGCCCTGCACCTGATCGAAGATACGCGCCGCATCCGGTCCGAAACTCTGTTCCAGCACCCGCCCGCCGGCGAGGCGGCCTTCCAGACAATCGGCAACCGCGCGCGGTTGCTCGAAGATCTCTTTGAGCATGTAGTGCCGATATTCACCGCGCTCGACCGCATCGGCGGTGAGCTCCGACAGGCGCTCGGGTCGCTGTACCGGCGCGCCGGTGTGGTCGAAGATCTCGATGCCGTCGGTGCTCAGCACGGCGATGTCGCCGTCCTCTAGGAACATGAAGTGCTGGGTGACCGGCAGCAGCGCGGCGACATCGGAGGCGATGAAGTTCTCGCCGATCCCCAGGCCGATCACCAGCGGGCTGCCGCGGCGCGCGACCACCAGTCGGCCCGGCTCGGTTTTCGAGACCACGCCCAGGGCGTAGGCGCCGTGCAGTTCCGCCACGGCCGCCTGCACGGCGGCGCGCAGATCCCGGCCGGCTTCCAGGTGATGGTAGATCTGATGCACGATCACCTCGGTGTCGGTCTCCGAGGTAAACACGAAGCCCTGTTCGCGCTGATGCGCACGCAGCGCCTCGTGATTTTCGATGATGCCGTTGTGAACCACGGCGACGGTGTCGCGGCAGATGTGCGGGTGGGCGTTCGACACGGTCGGTTTTCCGTGCGTGGCCCAGCGGGTGTGGGCGATGCCGAGTTGACCGGACAGCGGTTGCGCCTGCAACAACTCGCCCAACTGGTTGACCTTGCCGGTCGCGCGGATGCGTGCGAGGACATCGCCATCGACCACGACCATGCCTGCCGAATCGTAGCCGCGATATTCGAGGCGCCGCAGTCCTTCGAGCAGGATGGGCGCCACATCCCGTTGAGCTACCGCACCGACGATACCGCACATGTTTGATGCTCCGCGTTCTGAATCCTATGACTTCTTCACCGGCCGCTTCCAGCCCGGTCGGGTTTTCTGCTTCACACGACTGTAGGTAAGCTCGCCGGGCGGGGCGTCGTGGGTAAGCGTGGTACCCGCGCCCAGGGTCGCGCCGGCGCCGACCGTCACCGGCGCGATCAATTGCGTATCCGAGCCAATGAAGACGTCGTCTTCAATCACGGTGCGGTGTTTGTTGGCGCCGTCGTAGTTGCAGGTGATGGCGCCAGCACCGACGTTCACCCGCGCGCCGATGCTGGCGTCGCCGATATAGCTCAGGTGGTTGATCTTTGAGCCGGCGGCGATGTCGGTGTTTTTGATCTCGACGAAGTTGCCGATGTGCACGTCATCCGCCAGCCGCGTCCCCGGGCGGATGCGCGCGAACGGGCCGATACGCGCGCCGCTGCCGATGACCGCGTCCTCGATCACGCAGTGTGCCTGGATGATGCTGTCGGCGCCGATCACGGCATTGCGGATCACGCAACCGGGGCCGACGCTGACGCGGTCGCCGAGCGTCACCGTGCCTTCGAGGATCACGTTGATATCGATGCTGACATCCTGGCCATGTTCGAGCCGGCCGCGCAGGTCGAAGCGCGCGGGGTCGCACAGGGTCACGCCGGCGTGCATCAGTCGCTGCGCCTGCTGGCACTGATAGTCGCGTTCGAGCGCGGCGAGCTGGGCGCGGTTGTTCACGCCAAGAATCTCCGCCAGCGAGGCCGGCGCGACGGTCTCGATGTTCACGCCCTCGGCCGCGGCCTGAGCGATGATATCGGTCAGGTAGTATTCGCCCTGGGCGTTGTCGTTGCCGAGTGCCGCGATCCAGCGCTTCAGCGACGCGGCGCCGGCGGTCAGAAAGCCGGTATTGATTTCCCGGATGCGCAACTGTTCCGGCGTCGCATCCTTCTGTTCAACGATACCGATCACGCGGCCGCCGCGATCCTCCGGGGACTCGCGCAGGATACGGCCATAGCCGGTCGGGTCCTCCAGCACCGCGGTCAGCAGGCCGAGTGCGCCACTGTCGGCCGCGCGCAGCAGCCGGTGCAGGGTGTCTGTGCCGATCAGCGGCACATCGCCGTACAGGATCAGCACCTGATCCGCGTCGGCAATCCCCGGCAGGGCCTGGGCGACGGCGTGGCCGGTGCCGAGCTGTTGCGCCTGCTCCACCCATTCGACCCGGCGTGCGGCCAGACACTCCCGCACCCGTTCACCGCCATGCCCGTAGACGACCCGAATCCGGGCAGCGCCCAGCGCTTCGGCGGCATCGATCACGTGCCCCAGGAGCGGTTTGCCGGCCAGCGGGTGCAGGACCTTCGGCAATGCGGAGCGCATGCGGGTGCCCTGTCCCGCCGCGAGGATGAGGATGCTCAAGGCCATAGATCGCTCTATCTCGGTCTTCCGTCCACGCCGCGCTCGAAGGTGGCCGGCGTCGCTGCATATACCTGGCAGCGGGGGGAATCATAGCACCCCGGATCAGGGGCTTGGAGGGGCGGATTTCTCAGCGGGGTGTCGACCGGCCGCGGTTCGCGGCGGCTAGAGCGGCCTTCGGCGCGAACACTCAACAGCCGGCCTGCTCGCGGGCAGAGTCCGCTCCTGCCGTTCGCGAATTCTGATGGCTGTGTCTTTACCGAGGTGTGCGGACAGTGGGCGCCGAGCGCGCGTGCTCAGCTGACATTGCCCTTGCGCAACTTCTGGATGGTGCGCAGCTGCGCGACCGCCTCGGCCAGTTCGACCTGGGCCTTGGCATAGTCGATATCGGCCTGGTTATCGGACAGCAATTTCTCGGCGCGTTCTTTCGCCGCCAAGGCCGCCGCCTCGTCCAGATCCTTGGCGCGCAGCGCGGTGTCGGTCAGCACCGTCACCACATGTGGCTGGACTTCCAGCATGCCGCCGGAGACGTAGAAGCTCTGCTCCTTGCCGTCATCCGTCTGCACCCGCACCTCGCCCGGCTTCAGGCGGGTGAGCATCGGCGTGTGCCGCGGCGCGATACCGACCTCGCCCATCTCGGCGGGCGCATACACCATGGTCGCCGCGCCGGAGAAGATCGCGGCCTCTGCACTGACGATGTCGACGTGAATGGTCATGGCCATAAATTCATATCCAGGTTGCAAGATACAGGATGTCGGCAAAGGCCGCCGTCAATCCCGCCGTGCGGCTGCCCGCGCGCATTTCCCTCAAAGGGTCTTGGCCTTTTCGATGGCCTCTTCGATGGTGCCGACCATGTAGAAGGCCTGTTCGGGCAGGTGATCGTATTCGCCGTTGACGATGCCCTGGAAGGCACGGATGGTGTCCTTCAGCGAGCAGTACTTGCCCGGCGCGCCCGTGAAGGCCTCGGCGACGAAGAACGGCTGCGACAGGAAGCGCTGGATCTTGCGGGCCCGGCCGACGGCGCGCTTGTCGTCCTCGGACAGCTCGTCCATGCCCAGAATCGCGATGATGTCCTTCAGTTCCTTGTAGCGTTGCAGGGTGCCCTGCACGGCCCGGGTGCAGTCATAGTGTTCGTTGCCGATGACCAGCGGATCGAGGATGCGCGAAGTGGAATCCAACGGGTCCACGGCGGGGTAGATGCCCAGCTCGGCGATGTTGCGCGACAGCACCAGGGTGGCATCCAGGTGCGCGAAGGTGGTGGCCGGCGACGGGTCGGTGAGGTCGTCGGCGGGCACGTACACGGCCTGAATGGAGGTGATCGAGCCGGTCTTGGTCGAGGTGATGCGCTCCTGCAGGGTGCCCATCTCCTCGGCCAGGGTCGGCTGGTAACCCACCGCCGACGGCATGCGGCCGAGCAATGCGGAGACCTCGGTGCCGGCCAGGGTGTAACGGTAGATGTTGTCGACGAAGAACAGCACGTCGCGGCCCTCGTCGCGGAAGTGCTCGGCCATGGTCAGGCCGGTCAGCGCCACGCGCAGGCGGTTGCCCGGCGGCTCGTTCATCTGACCGTAGACCAGCGCGACCTTGTCGATAACGCCGCCATCGGTCATCTCATGATAGAAGTCGTTGCCTTCGCGGGTACGCTCGCCGACGCCGGCGAACACCGAGTAACCGGAGTGCTCGACGGCGATGTTGCGGATCAGCTCCATCAGCGTCACGGTCTTGCCCACGCCGGCGCCGCCGAACAGGCCGATCTTGCCGCCCTTGGCGAACGGACAGATCAGGTCGATGACCTTGATGCCGGTCTCCAGGATCTCGATCGCCGCGGCCTGTTCCGCGAAGGTCGGCGGCTTGCGGTGGATCGCGGAGGTGGTCTCGGCGCCGATCGGACCGGCATCGTCCACCGGCTCGCCGAGCACGTTCATGATACGGCCGAGGGTCTTTTTGCCGACCGGCACCCTGATCGGGGCGCCGGTGTTGGCCACGTCCAGGCCACGCTTGATGCCGTCGGTGGAACCCATGGCGATGGTGCGCACGATGCCGTCGCCCAGCTGCTGCTGGACTTCCAGGGTCAGACCACCCTCGGCGACGGTGAGCGCGTCATAGATCTTCGGGACCGCGCTGCGGGGAAATTCCACGTCAACCACGGCGCCGATGATTTCAACGATGTTGCCCGAACTCATGGTGCTGTCCTCTTTAACTTTTGAATCTCTGTCGTCGTGATCGACGTGCGGCGCAGCGAAAAGCTCCATCTGCATGTCACGCGACCCTGGCTCATCCAATGTTCAATGCTCAGCCCTCTCTCAGGGGAGAGGGGATAATCAGTTAGACCGCCGCGGCGCCGCCGACGATTTCCGAGATCTCCTGGGTGATCGCCGCCTGACGGGCCTTGTTGTAGACCAGTTGCAGTTCGTCGATCAGTTCTCCGGCGTTGTCGGTGGCGGACTTCATGGCGACCATCCGCGCGCCCTGCTCGCAGGCGATATTCTCGACCATGCCCTGATAGACCAGCGACTCGATGTAGCGGGTCAGCAGCGCGGTCATGACCGGTTTGGCATCCGGTTCGTACAAGTAGTCCCAGTGGTGACGCAGACGCTCATCGGTGTCCGGCACGATCGGCAACAACTGATCCACCCGCGGTGCCTGGGTCATGGTATTCACGAATTCGTTGTAGGCCAGATACAGGCGATCGATCCTGCCTTCGTCATAGGCGTCCAACATTACTTTCACGCTGCCGATCAGATCGCTGATGGCCGGGGCGTCGCCCAGATGCGTGGCCTGCGCCACCACCCGGCCGCCGATGCGTTTGAAGAACTGGGTGGCCTTGGAGCCGAAGGCCGTGACATCGATCTCGTAACCCTGCTGATTCCAGCCCTTCATTTGCCCAATCACGCCCTTGAACAGATTCACGTTCAAGCCGCCACACAGGCCACGGTCGGTGGACACCACGATCAGCCCCACCCGCTGCACCTCGCGGGAGACCAGATAGGGATGCTTGTACTCGGGATGCGCCAGCGCCATGTGGGCGACCACGTTGCGCATCTTCTCGGCGTAGGGCCGAGTGGCCTGCATGCGATCCTGAGCCTTGCGCATCTTGCTCGCCGCGACCATCTGCATGGCCTTGGTGATCTTCTGCGTGCTCTTGATGCTCTTGATCTTGGTGCGTATCTCTTTTGCGCCAGCCATATCGTTTCCAGACTAGGTGATGGGGACAGACTTGAGTCTGTCCCCTATGCCTCTTTACCAGGCCCCGTTGGCCTTGAAATCCTCGATGGCCTTGCGCAGGCCAGCGGCGATCTCGTCGTTGTAATCCGCGGTCTCGTTGATCTTGTCGATCAGCGCGCCGTGGTTCGACTTGGCATACGCGTGCAGGGCGGCCTCGAAATCGACGATCTTTTTGATCTCGACATCATCGAGCAGACCCTCGTTGGCCGCAAACAGCGACAGCGCCATTTCGGCGACCGTCAGCGGCGCGTACTGCTTCTGCTTCATCAATTCGGTCACCCGCTGGCCGCGCTCCAACTGCTTGCGGGTCGTCTCGTCCAGGTCCGAGGCGAACTGGGCGAAGGCCGCGAGTTCGCGGTACTGCGCCAGGGCCAGTCGCACACCGCCGCCAAGCTTCTTGATGATCTTGGTCTGCGCCGCACCACCCACGCGCGACACCGACAGACCGGCGTTGATGGCGGGCCGGATACCGGCGTTGAACAGGTCGGATTCGAGGAAGATCTGCCCGTCGGTGATGGAGATCACGTTGGTCGGCACGAAGGCCGACACGTCGCCGGCCTGGGTCTCGATGATCGGCAGCGCGGTCAACGAGCCGGTCTTGCCCTTCACCCGACCGCCGGTGCGCTTCTCGACCTCGTCGGCGTTGATCCGCGAGGCGCGCTCCAGCAGGCGCGAGTGCAGGTAGAACACGTCGCCGGGATAGGCCTCGCGGCCCGGCGGGCGGCGCAGCAGCAGGCTGACCTGCCGGTAGGCCCAGGCCTGCTTGGTCAGGTCGTCGTATACGATCAGCGCGTCTTCACCGTTGTCGCGGAAGTACTCGCCCATCGCGCAACCGGCGTAGGGGGCGATGTACTGCATCGCGGCGGATTCGGCCGCGGCAGCGGCGACGATGATGGTGTGCGCCAGGGCACCGTGCTCCTCCAGCTTGCGCACCACCGCGGCGATCGAGGAGTTCTTCTGCCCGATCGCGACATAGATGCACTTAATGCCGGTGCCCTTCTGGTTGATGATGGCGTCGATCGCGACCGCGGTCTTGCCGGTCTGGCGGTCGCCGATGATCAGCTCGCGCTGGCCGCGGCCGACCGGCACCATCGCATCGATGGCCTTGAGGCCGGTCTGCACCGGCTGATCGACCGATTTGCGGGCAATCACCCCGGGCGCGATCTTCTCGATGGGCGAGGTCTGGCTGGACGCGATCGGACCCTTGCCGTCGATCGGGCTGCCGAGCGCATCGACCACCCGACCGAGCAGTCCCTCGCCGACCGGCACCTCCAGGATCTTGCCGGTGCACTTGACTGAATCACCCTCGGTGATGTGTTTGTACTCGCCGAGAATCACCGCGCCGACGGAATCGCGCTCCAGGTTCAAGGCCAAGCCGTAAACGTCGCCGGGGAACTCGATCATCTCGCCGGACATCACGTCGGCCAGACCGTGGATGCGGGCAATGCCGTCGGTCAGGCTGACCACGCTGCCCTCGGTGCGTGCCTCGGCGACGGTCTGGAACTTCTCGATGCGGCTCTTGATCAGCTCGCTGATTTCAGTGGGATTGAGTTGCATAACCGTTCCTCATCAATGATTCAGTGCCGAGCCCAGGCGGGCCAGCTTGCCGCGTACCGATCCGTCTATGACCAGATCGCCCGCGCGCACCACCGCGCCGCCCACCAGGGCCGGGTCGGTGACGAATTCGAGCTGCACGTCGCGGCCGAAGCGCTGCTTGAGCGCCGTCGCGATGGTCTGCTTCTGGGCATCGGTCGCCGGGAACGCGGTGATCAGCTGCGCCTTGATGGCGCCCTCCGCGTCGTTCTTGAATTGTTCGAACAGCCCGAAGATCTCCGGCAGGACCACCAGCCGCCGCCGTTCGGCCAGCAGCCGGAGCAGATTGTGTCCGGCCTCATCCACGTGCTCGCCGCAGATGTCGACGAACAGTTGCGCCAATTGCGCGGGGGTGATGCGCGGATTATCGAGCAACCGGCGCATCCCGGGGTCCACGGCCACCTGCGCCGCCAAGCTCAGCATCCCGGACCAGTCCGGCAGGTTCTGCTGTTGCTGCGCCAGACGGAACACGGCCTGGGCATAGGGTCGTGCGATGGTGGTGAATTCGGCCATGGGCGTTCGCCTAGATCTGCGCGGCCAGCTTGTTCAGCAGGTCGTTGTGGGTGTTGGCGTCGACCTCGCGCTCCAGGACCTTGCCGGCACCGGCGATGGCGATGGACACCACCTGGGCACGCAGACCCTCCTTCGCGCGGTTGATCTCCTGGCCGATCTCGGCGCGGGCCCCGCTCAGGATGCGCTCGCCTTCGGTCTTGGCATCGGCCTTGGCCTCGTCGACGATCTCGGCGCCACGCTTCTCGGCCTTGGCGATGATCTGCTGGGCCTGCTGCTTGGCCTCATGCAGGACCTCGGCGGCGCGCTTCTGTGCCAGTTCCTGCTCGTGCTTGCCGCGCTCGGCGGCGGCCAGACCATCGGCGATCTGCTGCCGGCGCGTCTCCAGCGCGCCCATGATGGGCGGCCACACGAACTTCATGCAGAACCACACGAACACGCCGAACGTGATGGACTGCGCAAAGAGTGTCAGGTTGATATTCATGCCGTTACCTCGTTAGTCGGAAGGGCCGGTGAACCGGGTGACCGGATCAGCCGCCGACGACCGCGAACAGCACGTACAGAGAGATACCGACCGCGATCATCGGAACCGCGTCGACCAGACCCATGACGATGAAGAACTGGGTGCGCAGCATCGGGATCAGTTCCGGCTGGCGCGCGGCGCCTTCCAGGAAACGACCGCCCAGGATACCGATGCCGACCGCGGCGCCCAGCGCGCCCAGGCCCATCATCAGTGCGCCGGCGATATACAGCAGTGCATTTGCCATTTCCATCATTGTCTCCTAGCTGATTAGGTAAGTTTTGAGTACGTGAAGGGGCTCAGTGGTGCGCCTGATGCGCCATGTCCAGATACACGATGGTCAGCGTCATGAAGATGAACGCCTGCAGGGTGATGATCAGGATATGGAAGATGGCCCAGCCCAGCTGCAAGACACCGCCGAACAGGCCTACTGCCCAACCGGCGCTGTACATCAGGGCGATCAGGATGAAGATGGTTTCACCGGCGTACATATTGCCGAACAGGCGCAGCGCCAGCGAGATCGGCTTGGAGATCAGCGACACGCCTTCCAGCACCAGGTTGGCCGGCGCGCCGACCTTGCCGAAGGGCTGAAACGCCAGTTCGCTGGCGAAGCCGCCCGCGCCCTTGATCTTGATGGAGTAGTAGAGCATCAGCACGAACACGAACAGCGCCATGCCGAAGGTGATGTTCGGGTCGGTGGTGGGCACGACCTTGAAATAGACGTGGTGCGGGTCGGCACCGAATACGGCCACCCCGATTTGCTGCGCCACCAGCGGCAGCCAGTCGACCGGCACCAGGTCCATCAGGTTCATCAGGAATACCCAGCAGAAGATGGTCAGCGCCAGCGGCGCGACCATGTCGTTCTTGGCGCTGAAGGAACCGCGCACGCTGGTGTCGATGAACTCGACGATCCACTCGGCGAAATTCTGTTTGCCGGTAGGAACGGCGGCCGTCGCCTGCTTGGCGACGCTGCGGAAGAAATACATCAGCACCACGCCCAGCAGGATCGACCAGAGCATGCTGTCAACGTGAATGGCCCAGAAACCCATGGCCTTGGCGTCTTCGGGCGTATGCGCGAACGACAAACCGTGTTCGGGGTGCATCCCGTAGGTCCAGTTTTGCAGGTGATGCTTGATGTATTCGCCGGAGGTAAGCGTATCGCCAGCCATTAGCTTCTTATCCGTGATCGATCCAAGAAAACAACCAGGCCAGCTGCCCGGCCACGAAGGCAATCAGCAGCGGCGGCGGCGCCAGGTGCAGGCCACCCAGCCCCGCGACAAACAGGCCGCCCACCACGAAGTAACGTTCGAGGATGGAGAAATACAACGACCGCAGGTGCCGATGCGCGTCGGCATGAAGCACTCGCTTCCCCCGGTACTGTCGCCACACCAGCAGCAACGTATTGGACAACGCGATGGCCGCACCATACAGGGCGGCGAAGGCGACCGGTGTTCCACCGTAGAGATACCCAACGACCGCCGCCACCGCGGCAATGAACACCTGGATACTCAGAATCGCGCGCATGCCACAACCGTCTTCAGCACCGGCCCGGCCAAGCAAAGCGCCCACCTGGGGCCCATCGCAAAACCGGCGCCGTGCGTGCCGGCGCGCATTATAGGGACTTCGTGGTCGGGGGGTCAATCAGGATGGCACGCTCGCCCCTGCGCACCAGGACACGGAATCGCATCGCGTTGGTGCTGCCCGCCGCGGCACTTCGGCGTCCCCATGACGATGGGGTTACGCCGGCACCTCATGCCTCGCGGATCTTCTCCAGGATACCGTCCAACTCATCGAGGCTGTTGTAGCTGATCACCAGCCGGCCCTTGCCCCCGCGGGCCTGCTCCAGGACCACCTTGGCGCCCAGGCGGTCGGCGAGGTCCTGCTCCAGGCGGCGGACATCCGGGTCGATCACCTGGGCCGGCTTGGCCGGCCGGCCGGCCTCGGCCTGGAGCCGCTTGACCAGGCGCTCAGTCTCCCGCACCGACAGGCCCTTGGCCACGATCTGCCGCGCGGCCTGGAGCTGGACCGGACCGGCCAGGGCCAGCAGGGCGCGGGCGTGGCCCATCTCCAGTTTGCCGGCCTCGACCAGCTCCTTGACCTCCTCGGCCAGTTCCAGCAGGCGCAGCAGATTGCTGACCGCGGCGCGGGAGCGCCCGACGGCCTCGGCGGCCTCCTGATGGGTCAGCGCGAATTCCCGGATCAGGCGCTGCAGGGCCCGGGATTCTTCCAGCGGATTCAGGTTCTCGCGCTGGATATTCTCGATCAGCGACATGGCGATGGCGGCGCGGTCATCGACCTCGCGCAGCACTGCGGGGATCTCCTGCAGGCCGGCGAGTTGCGCCGCGCGCCAGCGGCGTTCGCCGGCGATGATCTCGTAACGGCCAGCGCCGATCGGCCGCACCACGATCGGCTGCACCACACCCTGGGCGGTGATGGAGTCGGCCAGATCCTGGAGCGATTCCGGGTGCATATCGTGGCGCGGTTGATACTTGCCGCGCTGGATCTGATCCAACGGCAGCTTGCGCAGGCTGCCGTCACCCGCCTCGGCGGTCGGCGCTTCGGCGGGCACCGGCGACGGCGCGGTGCTGCTCAACAGCGCATTAAGCCCGCGCCCCAATCCTCGTTTCTTCGTAGCCATAGTGGGTAAGGATATCCGCCCGGGCGCGCCGGTTGCCAAGAAAAAAACTTCAGTCCGCCGAGCGGCCCAGGGCACCGGGGCGTCCCGTCGGCCAAACCACGTGTCCTCAGCCGACCACCGACTCCGCGACCGTGCGCTCCTGTTCGCGGCGCACCAGCTCGCCGGCCAGGGCGAGATAGGCGATCGCACCGCGCGAGGCCTTGTCGTAGCGCAACACCGGCATGCCGTGGCTGGGCGCCTCGGCCAGGCGCACGTTGCGCGGGACGATGGTCCGGTAGACCTTGTCACCGAAGTGCTCGATGAGTTGTTCGGAGACCTGGGTGGCGAGGTTGTTGCGCGCATCGAACATGGTGCGCAGCAGGCCCTCGATCTCAAGGCCAGGGTTCACCGACGCGCGGATCTGGCCGATGGTGTCGACCAGCGCCGAGAGCCCTTCCAGGGCGTAATACTCGCACTGCATCGGGATCAGCACGCCGTCGGCCGCGGTCAGGGCGTTGATGGTCAGCATGTTCAGTGACGGCGGGCAGTCGATCAGCAGGTAGTCGTAGCGTTCCCGCACCGGTGCCAACACCGCGCGCAGGCGCTGGCCACCGTCCGGCGCCTTCAGCAGCTCGACCTCGGCGGCGGTCAGGTCACTGTTGCCCGGCAGGACGTCGTAGCCGGCGACCTCGCTGGCGATCAGCGCCTGGGCAAGATCGATTTCGCCGAGCAACACGTCGCAGCTGGTGTACTCGACCTCGTGCTTGTCGACACCGCTGCCCATGGTGGCGTTGCCCTGCGGGTCGAGGTCGATCAGCAGCACGCGCCGGCGGGTCAGCGCCAGGGCCGCGGCCAGATTGATGCACGAGGTGGTCTTGCCGACCCCGCCCTTCTGATTGGTGACTGCGATGATGCGTCCCATGGTCCAGCCGCGCTGCTCGTACTCGTAATGGTGGGGCGAGAGTGTACCCCGTGACGGCCAGCTCGGCGATGCGTGACGCCGGCAGGCCTGCCGCAGCCGGGCGCGTGCTGCATGGCACACGCGACCGTGCGACGGTCCGGGAAAATCGCGGGCGGTGCCCAACGCTCAGCTCGGGCGCAGTTCCAGCAGATGCCGCTGCGCATCCAGGCCCGGCACCCGCAGGGCGTGCGCGGCCAGGACCACACCCGGGTCGGACAGCGACTCGACCTCGGCCAGGGGATAGACGCCTTTCATGGCCAGGAGATGGCCGTCCGCGGCGCACAGGCGCGCGCAGTGCGTGTGCATCTCGCCCAAGGAGGAGAAGGCCCGGCTGATGATCGTATCGAACAAGGCCGCCGGCCGATAATCCTCGATGCGCACATGCTCGACCGTCGCATTGTCCAGCGCCAGGTCGCTTATCGCCTGACGCACGAAGCGCAGCTTTTTGTTGCTCGAATCCAGCAGCACGACCTGCCATTGGGGCCGGGCGATGGCCAGCACCAGACCTGGCAGGCCCGCGCCGGTGCCCACGTCCAGCACCCGTGGGCCCTTGACATAGGGCAGCACCACCAGGCTGTCGAGGATATGCCGGGTGAGCATGTCCTGCGGCTTGCGCACCGAGGTCAGGTTGTAGACGCGGTTCCACTTCACCAGCAGGGCGACGTAGTCCAGTAAGCCCGCCTGGGCCTGGGCCTCCAGCTCGAGTCCGGCCTCGTTCAGGCCGCATGTGAGTATCTGTTGCAGTTCCATGCACTACGCCCTTGCTGACCGGCGGACCGCACAGGGCGGCGCGGTGTGGCGGGTCACGCGTGTCGGCGCGCCGCGCCCTTTTTAAGATGTACCAGCAGCAGCGAGATCGCCGCCGGCGTGACCCCGGGAATGCGCGCGGCCTGACCCAGGGTTTGCGGTCGCTGCCGGCGGAATTTCTCGCACACCTCCGTCGACAGACCGCGCACCCGATCATAATCCATATCCGCCGGCAACGGCTGCTCTTCGTGACGGCGGTGGCGTTCGATTTCCAGCTGCTGGCGGTCGATGTAGCCGGCATATTTCGCCTGCACCTCGACCTGCGCGGCGACCCGCGCGTCGGCGACGCCCGGACCGACCGCGTCCAGCGCGGTCAACGCGGCATAGTCGAGCTCCGGCCGGCGCAGCAGCTCGAAGGCCCGCTGTTCGCGCGCCAGCGGCGCACCCAGGCGCTGCGCCAGGGTCTGCCCCGCAGGACTCGCGGGGTGGATGCACAGGCCGCACAGCCGCGCGCGCTCGCGCTCGATGGCCTCGCGGTGACTGTCGAAGGCCTGCCAGCGTCGGTCGTCCACCAGGCCCAGTTCGCGACCGATCGGTGTCAGGCGCAGGTCGGCGTTGTCCTCGCGCAGCAGCAGCCGGTATTCGGCGCGGCTGGTGAACATGCGGTAGGGTTCCAGGGTGCCACGGCTGATCAGGTCATCGATCAACACGCCCAGATAGGCCTGGTCGCGGCGCGGCCACCAGGGCGCGCGGCCCTGGGCCTTGCGCGCGGCGTTCAGGCCGGCCAGCAAGCCTTGCGCAGCGGCCTCCTCATAGCCGGTGGTGCCGTTGATCTGGCCGGCGAAGAACAGGCCCTCGATCGACTGGGTCTCCAGCGAATATTGAAGGTCGCGCGGATCGAAATAGTCGTATTCGATGGCATACCCGGGGCGGGTGATGTGGGCGTTCTCGAAGCCGCGGATCGAGCGCACCAGCGCCTGCTGCACGTCGAAGGGCAGGCTGGTCGAGATGCCGTTGGGATAGACCTCGTGGGTATCCAGCCCCTCGGGCTCGACGAACACCTGATGCGCCTCTTTGCCGGCGAAGCGCTGCACCTTGTCCTCGATGGACGGGCAGTAACGCGGACCGACCCCTTCGATCACCCCGGTGTACAGCGGCGAGCGGTCGAGACCGGCGCGGATGAGCTCGTGGGTGCGGGCGTTGGTGTGGGTGATGTGGCAGGCCACCTGGCGCGGGTGGTCGGCGGCCTGGCCGAGATAGGAGAACACCGGCACGGGATCGTCGCCGGGCTGTGCCTGCATGACGCGGTAATCGAGGCTGCGGCCGTCGAGGCGCGGCGGCGTACCGGTCTTCAGCCGGGCCACCCGCAACGGCAGTTCGCGCAGGCGCTGGGCCAGCGCATTGGCGGGCGGGTCGCCGGCGCGACCGCCTTCATGGTTGCTCAGGCCGATGTGGATACGCCCGCCGAGGAAGGTGCCGACGGTCAGCACCACGCAGGGCGCCGAGAAGCGCAACCCCATCTGGGTGACCACCCCGGTGACCCGGCCGCCCTCGACCACCAGGTCGCCGACCGCCTGCTGGAACAGGCGCAGATTCGGCTGGTTTTCCAGGGCCGCGCGCACCGCCTGCCGGTACAGCGTCCGGTCGGCCTGGGCGCGGGTGGCGCGCACCGCCGGGCCCTTGCTGGCGTTCAGGATGCGGAACTGGATACCGGCGCGATCGGCCGCCTGCGCCATCAGGCCGCCGAGGGCGTCGATCTCTTTGACCAGGTGACCCTTGCCGATGCCGCCGATGGCCGGGTTGCAGCTCATCTGGCCCAGGGTCTCAAGGCTGTGGGTCAGCAACAGGGTGCGGCAACCCAGGCGCGCGGCCGCGAGCGCCGCCTCGCTGCCGGCATGCCCGCCGCCGACCACAATCACCTCGAATACGTCCTGAAACTGCATGTAGCCGCCCACCGGGGTGCAAGGGCCGGAAACTATACGCCAGCCGGATCTGGCCTGACCAGATTCAGGCCAGATTCGGGCCCGGCTCAAGCCCGCCCCGATCCGGCCGCCCTGCTTGGCATTGCCCGGCCGCCCGCGCCGGGGCAGGATTCAATGCATGAGCAGCCCCCTCGAACCGGTGGTCCGCCAGGCCAGTCGGATCATCCTCGGCAAGGAACACCAGATCCGCCTGGCGCTGGCCTGCCTGCTGGCGCGCGGCCACCTGCTGATCGAGGACCTGCCCGGGGTCGGCAAGACCACGCTCGCGCATGTGCTGGCGGTCGGCCTGGGGCTCGACTACCAGCGCATCCAGTTCACCAGCGATCTGCTGCCGGCCGACATCCTCGGGGTGTCGATCTTCGAGCGCGGCAGCGGCAGCTTCCAGTTTCATCCCGGCCCGGTGTTCGCCCAGTTGATCCTGGCCGACGAGATAAACCGCGCGACCCCCAAGAGCCAGAGCGCCCTGCTGGAGGCCATGGAGGAACGCCAGGTGACCCTTGAGGGGCAGACGCGCAAGCTGCCCGAGCCGTTCTTCGTGATCGCGACCCAGAACCCCAGCGAGCAGATCGGCACCTTCCCGCTGCCGGAGTCCCAGCTCGACCGGTTCCTGATGCGCATCGAGCTCGGCTATCCCGACGCGGCCGCCGAGCGCGAACTGCTCAGCGGCCGCGACCGGCGCGAACTGCTGGCCGACCTCCAGCCGACCCTGACCCCGGCAGACCTGCAGGCCGTGCAGCAGACCGTCGAGGCGGTCCACGCCAGCCCGGCCCTGCTGGACTATGTGCAGGCCCTGCTGGCCCTGTCGCGCCAGTCCGAGCGCTTCGTCGCGGGGCTGTCGCCGCGCGCCGGCCTGGCCCTGTTGCGCGCCGCCCGCGCCTGGGCCTGCCTGGACGGACGCAGCCATGTCCTGCCCGAGGACGTCCAGGTGGTGCTGCCGGCGGTGGTCGGCCACCGCCTGCGGCCCCGCGAGGGTCTCGGGATGGCGGACCACGGGGCGGTCGTCGCGCCGTTCCTGGCATTGCCCATCCCTTGAGACCCGCCGCCCGGGCCCGGGACCACGGGCATGATGGTCAATCAAGACAAAGCCTTAATGGATATAAATCCATAACGCATAATTTTATAGTCGACTCTGTTTTTTAGAATTACTGAAATCATGCCCAACGCCCGACTGACCACCACCCTGCGAAACCCGGTTGCGGCCTTCTTCCGCCAGCGCACCGCCCGGGCGGTGGGCGGCGAATGGGTCGAGCTGGACCGGCGTCGGGTGTTCGTCCTGCCCACCCGCGCCGGGTTCGGCTTTGCCGCGCTGCTGCTGGTGATGCTGGTGGGGGCCATCAACTACAGCAACAACCTGATCTTCGCGCTGACCTTCCTGCTGGCCGGGCTGGGGCCGGTGAGCCTGCTGCACACCTACCGCAACCTGAGCCGGCTCCAGCTCCAGGCCGGCCAGGGGCGGCCGGACTTCGTCGGCGGGGCGCTCGGCTTCCAGGTCTGGCTGCGCGCCGGGGACGGGCGTCCGCGACGCGCGCTGCACCTGGAGGTCGAGGGAGGCGACAGCGGCTTCGCCCAACCCGGCACGGCGCCCGTGGCGGTGTGGCTGCACCGGCCAGCGACCCGACGCGGGCCGCAGCGACTGGGGCGGGTGATCGTCTCCACCCGCTACCCGCTGGGCCTGTTCCAGGCCTGGTCGAATGTTGAGTTCGCGCACACCGAGCTGGTCTATCCCGCCCCCGCGCCGCCGGGACCGCCGCCCCCCGAGGCGGCCGACCTGCCGGCGCAGGCCGGTGACCACCGCCCCGGGGACGAGGATTTCCACGGGCTGCGCCACTATCATCCCGGCGACTCGCTGCGCCAGATCCACTGGAAGGCCCTGGCGCGCGGGCAGGGCCTGCTGACCAAGGAATTCGCCGCCGCCGGGACGCCCCAGCTGTGCTGGCTGGATTTTGCGGCGGCGCCGGGGCCGGACCCGGAGGCACGGCTGCGGCGCCTGTGCCGCTGGATCCTCGATGCGGAACGTGCCGAGATCCGCTACGGCCTGCGCCTGCCGGGACAGGCCTGGGCGCCGGCGCACGGTCACGCCCACCGCGACCGCTGCCTGGCGGCGCTGGCCTGTTTCGGGGCCCCGGCATGAAGCGGGTCCTGGTCCCCTGGCAGCCGCGCCCGTCGCAGTGGTGGGGGCTGGCCCTGGCGATGTCCCTGAGCGCGGCCCCCCACCTGCTGCGCCTGCCGGCCTGGCTGATGGCGATCTGGGTGCTGGCCGTGGGCTGGCGCCTGGCGCTGGGGGCCCAGGGCCGGCGCGGGCCGGCGCTGCTGATCCGCGGGTTGGTGACCCTGGCCACCGCGCTGGCCCTGTTCCTGTATTTCGGGACCGTGTTCGGCCGCGATGCCGGCAGCGCCCTGCTGGTGATGATGGTCGGGCTGAAACTGCTGGAGGTGCGCTACCGGCGCGACGCAACCCTGCTGATGCTGATGTGCTACCTGCTGCTGGGTTTCCAGTTCATGTTCGACCAGTCCGTGCTCCAGGTCGGCTATGCCCTGGTCTCCGTGCTGGCCGTCACGGCGGTCTGGGTGGAGCTGTGCAATCCCCTGGACGCGGGCCACTGGCGCGAGGACCTGGGCCTGGCGGCACGCCTGCTGGCCCAGGCCG
The DNA here is from genome assembly GCA_046260695.1 of Gammaproteobacteria bacterium. Lineage (GTDB taxonomy): Bacteria > Pseudomonadota > Gammaproteobacteria > Thiohalobacterales > Thiohalobacteraceae > JAHJQQ01. Next base: position 19,181 of record JBHEOS010000011.1, on the reverse strand, counting down.
TGCCGATGATGCTGGTCCTGTTCATTCTGTTCCCGCGCCTGCCGGGGCCGTTGTGGAGCCTGCCCGCGGACGCCCACAGCGCCCGCACCGGCCTGAGCGACGAGCTGGAGCCCGGTCGCATCAGCCAGCTCGCCTTGTCCGAGGCGGTCGCCTTCCGGGCCGATTTCGCCGCCGCCCTGCCGCCGCCGGCGCAGCGCTACTGGCGCGGCCCGGTGTTCGAGGAGACCGACGGCCGGCGCTGGTGGGCGGCGGCGGCGGACCCGGAGGCCAACGCCAGGCCACAGCCGGCCTTCCAGGCGCAGGGCCCCGCCTATCACTACGTGATCACCCTGGAACCCAGCAGCAACCCCTGGCTGCCGGCCCTGGAGATGGCCACCCGCGTGCCGGAGGACGCCATCCGCCTGGCCACGCTGGAGCTCAAGGCCCGACGCGCGGTCGATAGCCTGCGCCGCGACGCCTACACCTCCCACCCCGATTACCGGGCCGACACCCCGGACGCCGCGGCGCTGAGCCGCAACCTGCGCGTGCCCGAGCGCACCAGCGAGCGCGTGCGCACGCTGGCGCGGGCCTGGCGGCGGGCCGCCGCGGACGACCGCGCGGTGATCGCGGCCGCCTTGGGCCACTTCCGCCAGCAGCCCTTCGTGTACACCCTGGAACCGCCGTTGCTGGGCAGCGACCCGGTCGATGGCTTCCTGTTCGAGACCCGGCGCGGCTTTTGTGAACACTATGCGGCGGCCTTCACCCTGCTGATGCGCGCGGCCGGCCTTCCGGCACGCATCGTGACCGGCTATCAGGGCGGCGAGGTGAACCCGGTCGGCGACTACCTGATCGTGCGCCAGTCGGACGCGCACGCCTGGTCGGAGGTCTGGCTGGACGACGCCGGCTGGGTGCGGGTCGACCCGACGGCGGCGGTCGCGCCGGAGCGGGTCGAGCGGCGTATCCCGCTGGGCCGGGGACGGGCCGGGGCGGCGATCCTGTTCGACTTCGACGAGACCGGCCTGTTCGGCCGGGCGCAGCGCCTGGCGCGCTTTACGCTCGACGCGCTGAACAACGGCTGGAACCAGTGGGTAATCAGCTACAGCCCGCAGCGCCAGCAGAACCTGCTCGACGCCCTGGGTCTGGCCGGGCTGGGCTGGCAGGGGCTGGCCGGGGTCCTGCTGGGGGCGGTCGGCGCGGTGCTGGTGGGGCTGGCCGGGGGCTTGCTGTGGCGGCGGCCGGCGCCGGGCGACCCGGTCGGACGGCTGTATGCCCGGTTTCGCCAGCGGCTGGCCGGCCAGGGCCTGATCGCCCGGCCCGAGGAAGGCCCCTGCGACCTGCTGGCGCGCATCGAGCGCACCGGGCTGCCGACGCTGGCCGCGGCCCGCCGGATCACCGCGCTGTACATCGCGCTGCGCTACGCGCCGCGGCCGGACCCCGGCCAATTGCGCGCGCTGCGCGCGGCGGTCAAGGCGTTCTAGCAGCCTGCCGAACCACGAACGGGCGGATCGCCTTCAGTATCACAGCACCTCCCGTTTGCCCCCTTCGACTGGCTCAGGGCGAACGGGAGGTTTATTCAGGCTTTCACCGGCGCCTGTCGGACTTGGGCGATCGTAGCGAGCAAGCTGGGAGAGTGAGGCCATATTCCCGATCGTTTGAGGAGAATGGCCGTCGCTATTTGACGAAAAGGATCGGGAAAAGGGGCCACTCTCACACCGGCGCAGTAGATCAGTCCCAAATCCGACAGGCTGCTAGCCGGCCGGAACCCGCGCCGCGGGACGTTGCAGGCCGGCCTCGACCCGGGCCCGCGTGTCCTGGCCGACCAGGTTCTCGATCAGGGTCAGCGCGAAATCCATGGCGGTGCCGGGCCCGCGCGAGGTGATGACCTGGCCATCCTGGACCACCGGGTCTTCGCAGTAACGCAGGCCCGGCACGGCCAGCCCGTCGAGCGCCCCGGGAAAGCTCGTGGCTTGACGCTGGTCGAGCAGGCCGCTGCTGGCCAGCACCTTGGGCGCCGCGCAGATGGCCGCGACGTAGCGGCCGGCCGCGGCGGTGCGGGTCAACAGCGCGCGCACCCGCGCGTCCTGATCAAGGTGGTCGGCGCCGGGCTGGCCGCCGGGCAGCACCACCATGTCGAAGTCGCGCCCGGCGACCGCGTCCAGCGTGGTGTCGGGGATCAGCACGGTGCCGCGCGCGGCGCGCACCGGCTGCGCATCCAGGCCGGCGGTCACCACCTCGATACCGGCACGACGCAGCAGGTCGATGATCGTGACCGCCTCCAGCTCTTCGCAACCCTGGGCTAGGGGGACAAGGACGCTCGCCATAGGGAATCCCTCTCGTGTTGCCGTTGCACCAGCCGGGCGACCGGGACCAGGGTCACGCCGTGTTCGGACAGCCGCGGCAGCTCGCGCTCCAGCAGCGCCAGCGTGGCGGGGTGTGGGTGGCCGATACCCAGGGCGCTGCCGTTGCGCCGCGCCAACCCCAACAGGCGCTGGAACTCGCGCTGCACGGCCTCAGGCGTCGGGGTGTCGTCCAAAAACACGTCGCGCGACACGCTCGGCACCCGGTTCTCGTAGGCGACCTGCCGAGCCACGGTGTGCTTGGTGGTGCGGCTGTCGACGAAGAAGAGCCCGTCGCGCTGGAGGCTGCGCATCAACCACAGCATATGGCCGGGGTGACGGGTCAGCAGGCTGCCCATGTGATTGTTGATGCCAGCGACATGCGGCACCCGGGCCAGGTTGTCCCGCACGGTGGCGGCCAGCGCCGCCTCGTCCATGTCGAGGGTCAACCCGCCGCCGTCGAGGCGCCGGCGCTCGACGGCCTCCATCGGCAGGTGCAGCAGGACCTCCTTAGCCTGGCGGTGCGCCTGCTCCGCCAGCGTCGGGGTGTGGGGGGCATGGGGCAGAAAAGCGCAGGCCACCGGCCCGGTCAGTCCAACAATTCGCCGGCCGGCGTCCAGGCGGCCACCGAGGTCATCGATGATCAGGGCGATCTCCGGCCGGTCACCGGGGACCGCCTCCGGCGCCGGCGGGAGCAGCCCGCTGGCCCGACTGCCCGGCGACCCCAGCAGGGCCGCGACCAGCAGGCCGGGGAGCCAAGCCCGGCGCGGACGGCCCAGGGGCCGGGTGCGCCGCGCCGCGCCCCGCATCAGCGCGTGCGTTCCTGCTGGATCGCCAGCCCCTTCAGCAGATTCAGCGCCTCGTAGAGCTGGTAGTCGCTGCGGGCCAGCGATTCCACCGGCGCCGCGGGTGTCGGGTCGGCCTTGGGATCGGCCTTGGGCTTGGCCGCGCCCTTGTCATCCTTCTTGGCCTTGCCGTTTTGCAGGTGCCGCGACAGGTCGGCCTCCTTGACCGCCTCCAGGGGCGATTCGACCTCGGTCAGACGGACATTTTCCAGCTCGATGTCCGGCACGATGCCCTCGGCCTGGATGGAGCGCCCGTTCGGCGTGTAGTAGCGCGCGGTGGTGAGCTTGACGGCCGTGCCATTGCTCAGCGGCACGATGGTCTGCACCGAGCCCTTGCCGAAGGTGCGGTTGCCGACCACGATCGCGCGACGGTGATCCTGAAGGGCGCCGGCGACGATCTCGGAGGCCGAGGCCGAACCCTGGTTCACCAGCACCACCAGCGGCGCGCCCTGGGTGACGTCGTTGGGCGTCGCGTTGAAGCGCATCCGGGAATCGGCGATGCGGCCCTCGGTATAGACGATCAGGCCCTTGTCGAGGAACGCGTCGGACACCGCCACGGCGCCGTTGAGCACGCCACCCGGATTGTTGCGCAGGTCCAGGATCAGGCCGCGCAGCGTGCCTTCCTTCTTGAGCGCGGCCACCGCATCAACCAGATTGTCGGCGGTGGTGGCCTGGAACTGGGAGATGCGCACATAGCCGAAACCCTCTTCCAACATGCGCTGGCGCACACTCTTGACCTTGATCACGGCGCGGGTGATGGTCAGCCGCAGTGGCTTCTCCTGGCCCTCACGCACGATGGTCAGCACGATATCGCTGCCGGGCTTGCCGCGCATGAGCTTGACCGCGTCGCTCAGGGCCATGCCCTTCACGGGGGTATCGTCGAGGCGGATGATCAGGTCGCCAGACTGCACACCGGCGCGCTGCGCGGGGGTGTCGTCGATCGGCGCGATCACCTTGACGAAGCCGTCCTCCATGCCGACCTCGATGCCCAGGCCGCCGAATTCGCCGGAGGTGCCGACCTGGAGTTCCTTGAACTGTTCCTGATCCAGATAGGCCGAGTGCGGATCGAGCCCGGTGAGCATGCCGCGGATGGCGTTCTCCAGCAGTACCTTGTCCTCGACCGGCTCGACATAGTCCGCCTTGATGCGCGCGAACACGTCACTGAAACTGCGCAGTTCCTCCAGCGGCAGGGCCGCCTGGGGCGCCTCGCGTTCGGCGAACACGCCGTGACCGATACTGAGCGACAGGCCCAGCAGCAGACCGGAAAAGACCAGGGCGAATTTCTGTGTTTGGGGGTTCATTGGACTGCCATTACCCGGACGCGGCCGGCCTCGCTGGGGATGAGTTTCGATTAGCGGCCGCTGCCGGCCAAACTGCTGTATAGATAGCGCGCACAGGACCATAGCATAGCGCGCCAGCCAGCGGAACGCGCTCAGCGCGCGGCCCGGGCGGCGTCCGGGCGGCCGGCAAACCAGCCCTGCGGATTCTGTGGCTCGCCCTTGTGACGCAATTCGAAATACACGCCGCTGCGCGCCACGCCGCCGGTATCGCCGACGCTGGCGATCACCTCGCCGGGCGTGACCCAGTCGCCGACCTCCTTGAACAACGACTGATTGTGGCCGTACAGGGTCATATAGTCATCGCCGTGATCGATGATGATCAGCAGGCCGAACCCGCGCAGCCAGTCGGCGAAGGCCACCCGGCCATGGGCGACGCTGTGCACGGCCTGATCGGCGGGCGCGGCGATGAACGCACCGCGCCAGCGCAGATCGCCGAGGTCGCGGCGCTCGCCGAAACCGGCCACCAACCGGCCCGTCACCGGCCACGGCAGACGCCGCTTGAGTTTGGCGAACGGCTCGCGGCTCCCGCCCTCGGGGGCGAGTTCGGCCAGGGCCCGTTGCAGGTCGCCGATCAGCTGCTCCAGACGCTGCTCGTCGCGCTGCATCTGCGCCAGCTCCCCGCCTTGGGCGCGGATATCGGCCTTCAGGCGTTCCAGCAGGGCCTCGCGTGCCAGCCGCGCCTGGGCCAGTTCGGTCAACTCGGCGGTCTGCCGGACCTCGCTCCGGGCCAGTTCCGTGCGCTGCGCGCCGATCTCATCCTGGAGTTCAGCGAGTCGCACGAGCAGGGTCTCCACCTTTTCGATGCGCGCCAGCCGGGTCTGGTTGAAGTAGTGGTAATAGGTCAGCACCCGGCCGAGGCGGGCCGGGTCTTCCTGATTCAGCAGCAGCTTGACCTGTTCCTGACGCCCGAGCAGGTAGGCGGCGCGCAACTGCCGCGCCAGCCCCTGCCGTTCGCCGGCCAACTGCGTCTGGGTGCGTGTGTAGTCAGCCTGCAGCGCGTCGAGCCGGCGTTCGCCGTCGGCGAGGCGCGCCTGGACCGCACGCAGCTCGCGGCTGCGCGCCCCAATGCGCTGCTCGATCTCGCGGACCTGGGTGGCCAGCGTGGATTCCTGGGTGCGGGTCGCCTGCAGCCGATCCTGCAACACGCCGATGCGCGCGCGCAGTTCGGTGAGTTCGGCGCTGGCCTTGCGCGGGTCGTCCGCCGCAGAGACCGGGGACGCCGCCACCAGCAGCAGGCACAGGGCCAGAACCCGGCGCCGCGCGCGGGGCCGTTCAGGCGTCACGGCACTCCGGTTGCGAAGACGTCTCGGCGAGGCGTTCCACCAACGCGGTCCCGCTCATCTCCGCGGGCTGGGGCAGCTCCATCAGGCGCAACAGGGTGGGCACCACATCGCACAGAGAGCCGTTGGCGGCAAAACGCATTGCGCGCGCGCCCAGGTAGACCAGCGGCACCAGGTTGGTGGTGTGCGCGGTGTGCGCCTGCCCGGTGTCGTCGCCGCGCATCTTCTCGGCGTTGCCATGGTCGGCCGTGATCAACGCCTCGCCGCCGGCGCGCGCCAGCGCCTGCTCGACGCGACCCAGACAGGCATCGATGACCTCGATGGCCTTGACCGCCGCGTCGAAATTTCCGGTGTGGCCGACCATGTCGGGGTTGGCGTAGTTGCAGATGATCACATCGTATTTGCCGTTGTCGATGGCCTCGACCAGGTGATCGGTCAGCAGTACGGCGCTCATCTCCGGCATCAGGTCGTAGGTCGCCACCTGCGGCGAGGGGATCAGGAGCCGGTCTTCGCCCTCGAAGGGCTCCTCGACACCGCCGTTGAAGAAGAAGGTGACGTGGGCATATTTTTCGGTTTCGGCCAGCCGCAGCTGGCGCATGCCCAGCTGCGACAGGTAGGCCCCAAGCACGTTCTGCAGGCGCTCCGACGGGAACGCCACCGGGATATCGAACTCCGAGTTGTATTCGGTGAGGCTCACGAAACGGCCCAGCTGCGGCACGACCGCGCGCTGGAAGCCGTCGAAGTCCGGCTCGATGAACGGGCGGGTGATCTGGCGGGCGCGGTCGGAGCGGTAATTCATAAAGATCATGACATCGCCGTCCTCGATGCGGACCGGCGCGCCGCCGGGCGGCACGATCGCCGTGGCCTGCACGAATTCATCGCCCTCGTCGCGCGCGTAGGCCAGCTCCAGACCTTCGAGCGCGGTGGCCGCCTGGAACGGCGCCTTGCCCTGGGTGATCAGATCGTAGGCGGCCTGGACGCGGGGCCAGCGGTGGTCGCGATCCATCGCATAGTAGCGACCGATCAGCGAGGCAAAGCGACCGCCGCCATATTCGGCGAATTTTTCCTGCATCAGGTTAAGCGAGGCGGTGGCGCTGCGCGGGGGGGTGTCGCGGCCATCGAGGAAGGCGTGCAGATAGACCTGCTTGGTGCCGCGCTTGACCGCCAGGTCCACCATCGCGTGGATGTGTTCTTCGTGGCTATGTACGCCGCCCGGCGAGAGCAGTCCGAGGATATGCACGGCGTGGCCGTTGGCCGCAGCCTGGTCCACCGCATCGGTCAGGGTCTGATTGGCGTAGAACGAGCCGGTCTTGATCGACCGGCTGACCCGCGTGAACTCCTGATACACCACCCGGCCCGAGCCCAGGTTCAGGTGACCCACCTCGGAATTACCCATCTGATCGCCCGGCAGGCCGACCGCCGCGCCCGAGGTGCGGATCAGGGTGTGCGGCTGGTGCGACCAAAGCCGGTCCCAGACCGGCTTGCGCGCCGCGGCAATGGCGTTGAAATGGGTATCTTCCGAGTAGCCCCAACCGTCCAGGATGATCAGGACCATGGGCTTAGGGATGGCAGGCATGCTATTGCTCAACAGTTCCTTGGGTGGTTTAGACTAAGTCTAGCTCGATTCCGCGCGCCCCACCAGCGGCGCTGCGCGGGACGCGGCACGACCGCGGTGGCGGACGCGCCAGATCTGAACATTGTCAGATGCATTAAAAGGTTTATCATTCTATAGCGATTTGTTTATGAAAGGCAGTACAGATTTTGCTGGCGCGGCTGTCGCTCCGAGTCATTTCCCGCACTACGCGCCATGAGGTTAACCTGATGAGTGTAAACGCCATTCACGACGACCTGATGACTCAGGATGACGATATCGAACGGGCCTCGCGCTCACTCAAGGCCATGTCCCACCCCCTGCGGCTGAAGATCCTCTGCACCTTGGGCGACCACGAGGCCAGCGTGCAGGACATCGTCGAGAATGTCGGCACCTCTCAGAGCAACATCTCCCAGCACCTGGCCATCCTGCGCGACAAGGGCATTCTCGCCTCCCGCAAGGATGCCAACCGCGTCTACTATCGGGTCGGCGACATGCGCACCCTGCGGCTGATCGGGATGATGCGCGAGGTGTTCTGTTCCCGCCAATAGGCGAGCGCGGGCTAGCGCTTTGCCGTGAACACCCCGCCGATCCCCAGCCGAACGCGCCCGGCGGCTCCACCCATCGACCTCCTCTAAACGCCTCAACCCCGGAAACCTCTGCGACATGGACACCAGCCGTTTGCTCGAATTCGTCGCCAATCATTGGATCCTCAGCGGCGCCTTCGTAACCCTCAGCGCCTTGATCATCCTGAATGAGCTGCGCCAACGCCTGTATGGCGTGACTCAGCTGGGCGCGCATGACGCCACCCGCCTGATGAACACCGACGAGGCGGTCATACTCGACGTGCGCGAGGACAGCGAATACAAACAGGGGCACATCGCCAGCGCCCTGCACATCCCGCTCGGCCAACTCGGGCAACGCCTCAAGGAACTCGACAAACACCGCGGTCACACCCTGGTCACCTACTGTCACACCGGCGGTCGCGCCAGTAAGGCGGCCGCGTTGCTGCGCAAGCAAGGCTTCGAAGACATCCGGACCCTGGCCGGCGGCATCGTCGCCTGGCAGAACGCCAACCTGCCGCTCACGAAGAAGTAGCAGGATGCCCGAGGTGGTCATGTACAGCTCCGGTTTCTGCCCGTATTGCGTGCGCGCGCGCGGGCTCCTGGAACACAAGGGCGTCCGCTATACCGAGATCCGCGTGGACCTGGAACCCGGGCTGTACCAGGAGATGCATCAGCGCAGCGGCCGCAGCACCGTGCCGCAGATCTTCATCGGCAGTCACCACGTCGGCGGCTGCGACGACCTCTACGCGCTGGAGCGCCAGGGCGACCTGGACCCCTTGCTGAACACGGAGGTTTGAACCCATGAGCGACCCGCTCCACGTCGTCTGCCCGCACTGCGACAGCGTCAACCGCCTGCCGCGCGAACGCCTTGGCAGCGGCAACTGCGGCGTCTGTCATCAACCGCTGTTCAGCGGCCGGCCGCTGAACCTGGACGCGGCGCGCCTGCGCAAACACCTGGAACGCAGCGACCTGCCCCTGCTGGTGGATTTCTGGGCCGCCTGGTGCGGGCCGTGCAAGGCGATGGCGCCGGTCTTCGAACAGGCCGCAGCCCGGCTGGAACCGCGCCTGCGCCTGGCCAAGATCGACACCGATCGCGAACAGACCCTGGCCAGCCAATGGGCCATCCGCGGGATACCCACCCTGATCCTGTTCGCCGGCGGCCGCGAGCTCGCGCGCAGTTCCGGGGCCATGGACCTCAACAGCCTGCTGGCCTGGACCGAACGCCACCTGAGTTAGGCTTCTGGCATAATGGCGGCCGCCCGCAGGGCACCCGGCAACCCGATCTTTCCCCACAACGGACACTCATCATGGCAGAGCAAACCCCATCCGCGGCCGATCAGAAGCAATTCGGCATCCAGAAGATCTACGTCAAGGACATGTCCTTCGAAACCCCGAATTCGCCCAATATCTTCACCCAGGAATGGAAACCGGAGATCAACCTGGAATTGAACTCCCAGGCCAGCAAGGTCTCCGAGGGCGTCCAGGAGGTCATCCTGTCGCTGACCGTGACCGCCAAGCTCGGCGGCACCACCGCCTACCTGGCCGAGGTGAAACAGGCCGGGATCTTTGCCATGCAGGGCTTCAGCGAGGCGGAACTCGCGCCCATGCTCGGCGCCTTCTGCCCCGGCACGCTGTACCCCTACGCCCGCGAAACGGTGTCCGACCTGGTCGCGCGCGGCGGCTTCCCGCAGCTGGTACTGGCACCGATCAATTTCGACGCCCTGTTCGCCCAGCAGATTCAGAAGGTGCAGGCCCAGGTCGTCGATCCCGGCCAACCGCAGCACTGAGCCGACACCCGGGCCATGCGCGCCGAAACGCCCATCGCCGTGCTCGGTGCCGGCTCCTGGGGCACCGCGCTGGCCATCCTCCTGGCCCGCAACGGCCAGCGTGTGCGCCTGTGGGGTCACCAGCCGGAGGTCATGGCGGAGCTGCGCCGCCTGCGCCGCAACCTGCCGTTTCTGCCCGAGACGGCGTTCCCGGAGGGGCTTGAGGCGCTGGACGGACTCGATGCGGCCCTGGCCGACGGTGCGGATGTCCTGATCGTCGTCCCCAGCCACGCCTTCCGCGCGGTGCTGGTGCAGATCGCCCCGCGACTCGACGGTCAGCCCCGGCTCGCCTGGGCCACCAAGGGGCTGGAGATGGCCAGCGGCAAGCTGCTGCATCAGGTCGCCGCCGAGGTGTTGCCCGCCGCGCTGCCCCGCGCGGTGATCTCCGGCCCGACCTTCGCGCGCGAGGTTGCCGCCGGGCTGCCGACCGCCGCCACCGTGGCCAGCACCGACGCCGCGACCGCGGAACACTTCGCCGCGCGCCTGCGCGGGCCGAGCTTCCGCGCCTACACCAGCGGCGACGTCATCGGCGTCGAACTCGGCGGCGCGCTGAAGAACGTGCTGGCCATCGCCACCGGCATTTCCGATGGCCTGGGCCTCGGTGCCAACAGCCGCGCCGCACTGATCACCCGCGGCCTGGCCGAGATGATCCGCCTGGGCGAGGCCCTCGGCGGCCACCGCGAAACCTTCATGGGCCTGGCCGGGGTCGGCGATCTGGTGCTGACGGCCACCGACGACCAGTCGCGCAACCGCCGCATGGGCCTGGCCCTGGGCCGCGGCCAAACGCAGGCCCAGGCGCAGCAGGCCATCGGCCAGGTCGTCGAGGGCGTCGACACCGCGCGCGAGATCCACACGCTCGGCCGGCAGTACGGCATCGACCTGCCTATCAGCGAGCAGGTCTATCAGGTCATCTACAAGGGCCTCGACCCGCACGCGGCCGTGCACGCACTGCTGGCACGGGAGCCAAAAGCGGAGCAGCTCTGAAAAACATTCAACACGAAGGCGTCAAAGGCGCGCGAGGCAAACACCAGGATTAGGGGTACAACCGTCGGCCCATGAACTGCTTCGCGGGCGCTGGCCGCTGTTTCTCAAGTTTCGTTTAGCTGGTTCTTTGCACGCCGTCTGTGTTGAAAATTGTGTTGAAAATGTTTAAACGCCCCCGGCAAATTCCAGCTGCCGCCAAGCCTCATAGACCACAACAGCGACGCTGTTGGACAAGTTGAGGCTGCGCACGCCGGGGCGCATCGGCAGGCGCAGGATATGTTCCGGGGGCAGGGAGGCGAGTATCTCGACCGGAAGACCGCGGGTTTCGGGACCGAACAGAAAGGCGTCGCCCGCAGCAAAGCGCACCTGATCATGGCGCTGCGTCCCACGGGTGGACAGCGCGAACATCCGCGCCGGCGCGACCTCGCCGATGAACTCAGCGAGGTCCGGGTAATCGCGCACCTCGGCCCACTCGTGATAATCCAGACCGGCGCGACGCAGCTTGCGGTCATCCAGCTCAAAGCCGAGCGGCCGGATCAAGTGCAAGCGGCTGCCCGTGTTGGCGCATAGACGGATTACGTTGCCGGTGTTGGGCGGAATCTCCGGCTGATACAGAACGACATGGAACATGGTTAATCGACGCAGATTATTTGGCTGATCGGGCC
>JBHEOS010000011.1:297-7759 GCA_046260695.1 Gammaproteobacteria bacterium | reverse complement strand
GAGGAGTACACCCGCGTGGCCGGCTTCTCCAACCGCGAGGTCGGCGCCATCTGTCTGAAGGGCACCACCGAAAAACCGCGCCTGGGCAATCCGCCGCACCGCGTCTATGAAACCCCCGCCGGCATGCTCAACGCCATCGGTCTGCAGAATCCCGGCGTGGACCAGGTGGTCGATGCGATCCTGCCGACGCTGGATTTTTCCGAGACGCGCTTCATCGCCAATGTCTCCGGCTCGACCGTCGAGGAGTACTACAACGTCACCCGGCGCTTCGACGCTTCGCCGATCGACGCGATCGAGATCAACATCTCCTGCCCGAACGTGAAGGAGGGCGGGGTGGCCTTCGGCAACGACCCGGAGATGTCCGCGCGGGTGGTCGCGGCCTGCCGCAAGGCGACCAGCAAGCCGCTGATCACCAAGCTCTCGCCCAACCAGACCGACATCGCCGAAAACGCCCGGCGCTGCATCGAGGCCGGCACCGACGGCTTCGCGGTGATCAACACCCTGATGGGCATGGCCATCGACAGCGAGACCCGCCGCCCGGTGATCGGCAACAACCAGGGCGGACTGTCCGGGCCGGCGATCAAGCCCATCGCGCTGCTCAAGGTGCAGCAGGTCGCCCAGGTCTGCCGCGCCCATAACATCCCGATCATCGGCCAGGGCGGGATCACCACGGCGAGCGATGCCATCGAGTTCCTGATCGCCGGGGCCACGGCGGTCGGGGTGGGCACCGCGCTGTTCTACGATCCGCTGGTGTGCCCGCGCATCAACGCCGGCCTGGTCGACTACCTCGACCGGCATAATCTGAGCAACGTCAGTCAATTGACGGATACCCTCGCGCTGCACGGGCAAGCCCCCTCCGGCGCCTGCGGGGTCTGAACGGTAAAGCCGCACCCCGGCGTCACTGCGACGCTCGCAACCCCTTGATCCGCACGCCCGACGGGCCCGCCGCCCGGCGCCCGTGTCCCTGAAAACACCTGTCTCAACGGGCCGTTACGACCCACCGTCCGCCCGCCCTGGTCCGAACCTTGCTTGCCCCGGCATGACCCTTTCGATCCGGGAGCTTCGGCTATGTACGCAACGCACTTCGGGCTGGCCACCGCGCCGTTCCGCATTACCCCCGACACGCGGCGCTTCTACGCCGGCGCGCAGCGCGGGGCGGTGCTCGACGCGCTGACCTACGCCATCGTGCAGGGCGAGGGCATCGTCAAGCTCTCCGGCGAGGTCGGCAGCGGCAAGACCATGCTCTGCCGGATGCTCGCCGACCGCCTGGCCGGACAGGCCGATGTGGTCTATCTGGCCAACCCCAGCCTGCGCCGCGAGGACATCCTCCAGGCCATCGCCCTGGACCTGAGGCTGCCGACCAGCGGCGGCCATCTGGCGATCTTGCAGACCTTGCAGGCCCACCTGATCGCGCGCCACGCCGAGGGCCGTCGCGTGGTGGTGTTCGTCGAGGAGGCCCAGGGCATGGACCTGGAGGCCCTCGAAGAGATCCGCCTGCTGTCGAATCTGGAGACCCGCGAGGACAAGCTGCTGCAACTCGTGCTGTTCGGCCAACCGGAGCTGGACGCGCACCTGGCCGTGCACGGCGTGCGCCAACTGCGCGACCGCATCACCCACAGCTTCAGCCTGCCGCCGATGGGCCTGGCGGACATCCGCGATTACATCCCGTTCCGGCTGCGCGCGGCCGGCTACCAGGGCGGCGACCCGTTCACGCCCTTGGCCTACCGGCGGCTGGCGCGCGCCTCGCGGGGGCTGATCCGCCGCATCCATATCCTGGCCGACAAGGCCCTGCTGGCCGCCTATGCCGACGGCAGCCGGCAGGTGCGGTTGCGACACATGCGCCGGGCGATCGAAGACAGCGAATTCGCCCCGCGCTGGACGTCCCTGACGCGCCAGAGGCTCGGGGCACCCTCGGCCTGGGCGCTCGCCGCCGGGCTGTTGATCCTAGTCGGCGGCACCGCCTGGGTGGGCGCACCCGCGCCGCCCGGTCCCGCCAGCACACCCCGCGCAGCGGACGCGCGTGACCTGAGCCAGATCGCGCCAGCCGCCGGGCCGGTCGTGGAGAAACCCGCGCCGGCCGCGCACACCCCTGCCACCGCCTCGCCCCTGGACGCGCGCATCGCCGCCGCGCGGGCCTGGCTGAGCGATGACCGCGGCGACCGCTACACCATTCAGATCATGACCAGCGACGACGCCGCGCAAGCGCCGCTGGAGCGCTATCTGCTGGCGTCGGACCGCGCGGAGCATCTCGATCGGCTCTATGTCGCGCCCGCGCGCATCAACGACACGCCGCGCTGGTCGGTGCTCTACGGCAGCTACGCCAGCTACGGCGCCGCGCAGCAGGCCCTGGCGGCGCTGCCCGCGGCGCTGAAGGGGCATGGCCCCTATCTGCGCCCCCTCACGGCCGTAAAAAAGGAGGCGTCCGGCCACTGGCTGCCGACGCGACAAGACACATGAACAACCGCCGCTGCCCGCTCAGGCCCTCCGTCCTGCCCCCCGCCCTGCTCGCAGGTGTGCTGCTGCTGGGCGCCTGCGCGCTGACCCCGCAGCGCCCCGACCCGGGCCACCTCGCCGCGCCGCAGACGGCGCAGCAGGACATCCCCGCGCCGGTGCAGTCCGCGCCGCGGCTGGAACTGCCGCGGCCGGCCGCGCCGCTGGAGACCTACAGCGTGGTGGTCACCGAGGTCCCGGTGAAGGAGATGCTGTTCGCCCTGGCGCGCGACGCCAAGTTGAACGTCGACATTCATCCGGGTGTCGGCGGCACGGTCACACTGAATGCCCTCGACCAGACCCTGCCGCAGCTCCTCGACCGCATCGCCCGCCAGACGGACGTGCGTTTCAGCCAGGACGGCGACACCCTGCACGTCGAACCGGATCAGCCGTTCCTGCGCAGCTACGCGGTCGACTACGTGAACATGGCCCGCAACAACACCAGCAGCGTCAGCGTCGCGACCCAGATCGCCACCACCGGCCAGGCGGCGGGGGGCGATGCTGGTGGCGGCGGCGCCGGCAACAACTCCACCACCGAGGTCGCCAGCACCTCCAACCACCAGTTCTGGGGCACGCTGGAGCGCAACCTGCGCGCGATCCTCGGCGAGGTCGTGACCGCCGGGGCGAGCGAGGGCTCGGCGACGGTGATCGTGAATGCCGAGTCCGGCGTCCTGACGGTGCGCGCCACGGACCGCGAACACCGCCAGATCCAGGCCTTCATCGACCAGGTGCTGGCCAGCGCCCAGCGTCAGGTGATGATCGAGGCCACCGTGGTCGAGGTCCGGCTCAACGACCAGTATCAGCTCGGCGTGGACTGGAGCCTGATCGCCAACGGCGCCGGCTGGAGCGTGAATCAGGCGCTGCTTGGCGCCAACCTCAGCGAGGAACCCCTCACCCTGCTGACCTACGCCGACCCCGACACCCGGCGCGGCGACGCCACTGCCAACATCGGCCTGCTGCGCCAGTTCGGCGATGTGAAGGTGCTGTCCAGCCCACGCATCATGGCCATCAACAACCAGACCGCGCTGCTGAAGGTGGTCGACAACCTGGTGTATTTCACCATCGAGGCCGACACCACCACCACCGACAGCGTCGCCTCCACCACCTACACGACCACCGTGCACACCGTGCCGGTCGGCTTCGTGATGAGCGTCACGCCGCAGATCAACGACACCGACACCGTGATCCTGAACATCCGTCCGACCATCTCACGGGTGACCAGCTTCGTGAACGATCCCAACCCCGCGCTCATAGCGCCGAGTGGCCGCAGAACCGAGAGCAGCGTGCCGCAGATCCAGGTGCGCGAAATGGACTCGCTGCTGCGCATCAATTCCGGTCAGACCGCGGTGCTTGGCGGCCTGATCCAGGACGGCGTGGACCTGAACCGCAGCGGCACACCGGTGTTGTCGGAGCTGCCGGTCATCGGCGACGCCTTCAGCTACCGCGACAACCGCGTGCACCGCACCGAGCTGGTGATCTTCCTGCGCCCGCGGGTGATCCGCGAGGCCAGCGTGGGCGGCGAACTGGCCGACTATCAGCGCTATCTGCCGGCGCGCCAGCGCCTCAGCGCCGAACCGGAACGGCTGACCGGGCGGCGCGCGGGAGACGGTTCATGAGCCTGTTGATGGATGCACTGAAGCAGGCCGAGCACGCCAAGCGCGGCGACCCCGAGCCGCGGCCCGAGCCACCACCGGCAGCCCCGGTAACCGTGGCCGCGGCCCCCCCCGATCTGGAACTCAGCCTGACGCCGGCCGAGGCACCCGCGCCTGAACGAGTAGACATTGTGCCCGAGCTGCCCGATCCGGCCACACCACCCGAGCTGACCGAGCTGACCGAGCTGACCGAACTGACCGATCCGGCCGCACCGCCTGAGGCACCCGAGGCGCCTGAGCCCG
Source organism: Gammaproteobacteria bacterium (assembly GCA_046260695.1). Taxonomy (GTDB): domain Bacteria; phylum Pseudomonadota; class Gammaproteobacteria; order Thiohalobacterales; family Thiohalobacteraceae; genus JAHJQQ01. The sequence continues at coordinate 3,374 of JBHEOS010000011.1, read as the reverse complement.
CGCATGTGCGGGCCAGCCAGTCCCCGCCGCTCGCGCTCCATCCGGCCGAACCTGCGGCCGCACCGGACCCGCCGCCGATCGCGGCCCCCGACCCTCCGGCCCCAACCCAGATCCAGATGTCGCCGGTCGAGTCCGCGCCCGGCCCCGGCGCCCAGGCCGCCGCGCGCGTGCTCGCCGCCAACGCCGCGCGCCAGGCCGCGCAACGGCGCCGCAACCTGCTCGGCCTGGCCGGCCTGGGCGCGCTGCTGTCCCTGGCCCTGGGTGGCTATTACCACTACGCGCGCCTGGCCCAGCCGCAGCCGCAGCCGCAACTGCCTTCCCAGGACGAGGCCCCGGCCGCCGAGCGAATCGAGGCCGGACCCACCCTGGCGGCAAGCGACCCAGCGCCGCTGCCCAACCCGGCCGAGCCGGCGCCAGCCCAGACACCCTGGCGCGCCGGGCCGGCGCCGGGCGTTGCGCCGCTGGAACCCGAACCGGCCGAACCGCCGCGCGCGGAACCGATCGCCGCGCCCGCGGCACCGGGCGCGGCCATCCAGATCACCCGCAGCCCGCGGCCGGCGCGGATCGGCGAGGATCTGCACGCCGCCTACGCGGCCTTTCAGGCCGGCGACTGGGCGCGTGCCGAACAGACCTACCGTCGGGTGCTGGCCGAGGACGCCGACAACCGCGATGCGCGGCTGGGGCTGGCCGCCCTGGCCCAGCGCGCCGGCGACCCCGACCAGGCCCGCGCGCACTACCAGGCGCTGCTGCGCCGCGACCCCAAGGACGCCAGCGCCTTTGCCGCCCTGCAGGCGCTCGACGCCGGCCCCGGCAGCGAGAGCGCGCTGAAGCTGCGGCTGGCCGAACAGCCGCAATCGGCCCCGTTGCAGTTTGCCCTGGCGAATCTGTACGCCGCGCAGGGCCGCTGGCCGCAGGCCCAGCAGGCCTATTTCGAGGCCCTGCGCCGGGCGCCGGAGGCGCCCGACTACGCCTTCAACCTGGCGGTGAGCCTGGAGCACCTCGGCCAGCCGCGCGCGGCGCTGGAACACTACCGGCGGGCCCTGCGCCTGGCCTCGGTGCACCCGGCGCAGTTCGAGGCCGCCAGCGCCGCGCGGCGCATCGCCCACCTGGAGGCCGCCCTGTCGCCATGAACGCGCCCTCCGCCAAGAAGCCCCCGCGCCGGATCGGCGACATCCTGATCGAGCAGGGCGTCCTGAGCCAGGATCAGCTGCGCATCGCGCTGACCGAGCAGAAGAAGTCCGGCGACCAACTCGGGCGGATCATCGTCACGCTCGGCTTCACCACCGAGGCGATCGTGCGCGACGCGCTGTCCGAGGCCCTCGGCCAGGCGTCGGTGGATCTGCACAAGGTGGTGGTCGATCCCGAGGCCCTGAAGCTGGTGCCCAAGGAGGTCGCGCGCCGCTACCGGGTGCTGCCGATCACCATCGACACCGAGCATCACCTGCTGACCGTGGCCATGGCCGACACCAGCAACGTGGTCGCGCTCGATCAGCTGCGGGCGATCCTCGGCGGACGCGTCGATGTGCAGCCGCTGCTGGCCGGCGAATCCGAGATCGAGACGGCCATCGACCAGTTCTACGGCTACGAGCTGTCGGTCGACGGCATCCTGCACGAGATCGAGACCGGGCAGGTCGACTACAACAGCCTCAAGGGCGACAGCGCGGAATACAGCCAGCCGCTGGTGCGGCTGGTCGACGCGATGCTCTCGGATGCGGTCAAGGCCGGCGCCTCGGACATCCATTTCGAGCCCGAGCAGGGCTTCCTGCGGGTGCGTTACCGGATCGACGGGGTGCTGCGCCAGGTGCGCAGCCTGCACAAGAATTACTGGTCGGCCATCGCCGTGCGCCTGAAGGTGATGTCCGGCATGAACATCGCCGAAACCCGCGCGCCGCAGGACGGGCGCATCTCGCTGACGCTGTACGGCCGCACCATCGACTTCCGCGTTTCGGCCCAGCCGACCACCTGGGGCGAGAACATCGTGCTGCGCATCCTCGACCGCAGCAAGGGCATCGTCGCACTCGACAACCTCGGCCTGCCCGCGGAATCGCTGTCGCTGCTGAAACTCATGATGGCGCGCCCCGAGGGCATCATCCTGGTCACCGGGCCGACCGGCAGCGGCAAGACCACCACGCTGTATTCGATGCTCAGCTACGTCAACAGCGAATCGGTCAACATCATGACCCTGGAGGACCCGGTCGAATACCCGATGGCGCTGATCCGCCAGAGCTCGGTCAACGAGGCGGCCAAGATGGACTTCGCCAGCGGCATCCGCTCGATGATGCGCCAGGACCCGGACATCATCCTGATCGGCGAGATCCGCGACGAGGACACCGCCGACATGGCGCTGCGCGCGGCCATGACCGGCCACCAGGTGTATTCCACCTTGCACACCAATTCGGCGCTCGGGGCGATTTCGCGCCTGCTCGATCTCGGCATCGTGCCCGACGTGCTGGCCGGCAACATCATCGGCATCGTCGCCCAGCGGCTGATCCGCAAGCTCTGCATGCACTGCCGCGAGCCGGTGACCGCCGGCGCCTTCGAATGCAAGCTGCTGCGTCAGCCGGAGGACGCCGAGATCACGCTGTACCAGGCGCGCGGCTGCGACCAGTGCAACCACAGCGGCTACCGCGGGCGGCTCTCGGTGATGGAGCTGCTGAAACTCGACGCCGATCTCGACGAGCTGGTCGCGCGCCGCGCGACCTGGCGCGAACTGCACGGCATGGCTATGGACAAGGGTTTCCGCCCGATCAGCGAGGACGGCGTACGCCGGGTGCTGGAAGGCGTCACCACCCTCGACGAGGTCTCACGGGTGATCGACCTGACCGATCGGCTGGGCTGAGCAGATGGCTGCATTCGAATACAAAGCAATCAACGACGGCGGCAAGACCGTGTCCGGGCGCATCGAGGCGGCCAATGATTCCGATCTGGAGGTGCGCCTGGCGCGCATGGGTCTGGAGCTGATCCGCTGCAAGCCGGCCGGCCGCCGCAACGGATTCTCGACCCGCAGCAAGGTCGGGCGCCCGGAGCTGATCGCCTTTTGCTTTCACCTGGAACAGCTCACCCGCGCCGGCGTGCCG
>JBHEOS010000011.1:0-284 GCA_046260695.1 Gammaproteobacteria bacterium | reverse complement strand
ATCCTGGAGGGGTTGGCCGACCTGCGCGACAGCGTGGTGAACCCGCGCTTCCGCGAGGTCATCGCCGGGGTGATCGAGGACATCGAGGGCGGCAAGAACCTGTCCGAGGCGCTGGCGCGCTTCCCCAGCATCTTCGACAAGGTGTTCTACAGCCTGATCAGCGCCGGCGAGCAGAGCGGCCTGCTGCCGGATGTGCTGCGCAACCTGACCGAATCCCTGAAGTGGCAGGACGAACTGGCCGCCCACACCAAGAAGATCGTGATGTACCCGGCCTTCGTCGGCAC
>JBHEOS010000109.1:0-4680 GCA_046260695.1 Gammaproteobacteria bacterium | reverse complement strand
CGTTCACCCTTCGACAAGCTCAGGGCGAACGGGAAACTTATCCAGCTTGCCTAAATGCCCGTGAACATCACCAGCAGCCGTTCCAGGGCCAGGATCGGCGGACCGATCAGCTTGCCCAGGTAGCCGGTCACCAGCAAGCCCACCAGGATGAACAGCCCATACGGTTCGAGGCCCGCGACCCGCACGGCGTAACGGTCCGGCAGCAAGCCCACCAGGACCCGGCCGCCGTCGAGCGGCGGCATCGGCAGCAGGTTCAGCACCATCAGGATCAGGTTGATGAAGATGCCGAGCTTGCCCATCAGGATCAACGGCAGCGAGATCCAAGGCAGGGCCGCCAGCATCAGGCCCAGCTTGGCGATCAGCGCCCAGATCAGGGCCATGGCCAGATTGGACAGCGGCCCGGCGGCGGCGACCACGGCCATGTCGCGCTTGGGGTTATGCAGATTGCGTGCGTCGACCGGCACCGGCTTGGCCCAGCCGAAGATGAAGCCACCGACGAACAGCAGGATGCCCGGCACCAGCACGGTGCCGATGGGATCGATATGCTTGAGCGGATTCAACGACAGGCGCCCGAGCATTTCGGCGGTGTGATCACCCAGGCGTCGCGCCATCCAGCCATGCGCCACCTCGTGCAGGGTGATCGCAAACAACAGGGGGAGCGCCGCGACTGCGGCATATTGGATCAGGCTGAGACCGTGCATCGGCGGAGTATACCCCGATTACCGCGCTGCATTGGCCCGCTCACGCGAACACCCCGACCGGCCCCAGGCCCTCGCGCAACACCTGTGGATGACCCTCGGTCATGTCCACCACGGTGCTCAGCTCGGGACGGCAACCGCCGCTGTCGATGACCAGGCCCAGCGCGTGTTCCAGGCGATCGCGGATCGCCGAGGGGTCGACCTCGGGAAGCGGTTCGCCGGGCAGGATCAGGGTCGAACTCATCAGCGGTTCACCGAGTTCCTCCAGCAGCGCCTGACAGACCGGGTGGGCCGGGATGCGAATGCCGATGGTCCGTCGCTTGGCATGCTGCAAGCGGCGCGGCACCTCGTGGGTGGCCTTGAAGATGAAGGTGTAGGGCCCCGGCGTATGCGCCTTGAGCAGACGGAACGCGGCATTATCGACCTTCGCATACAGCGCGATCTGGGACTGATCCCGGCACATCAGCGTGAAATTGTGCTTGTCATCGAGCTGACGGATACGGCGGATGACCTCCAGCGCCGTCTTGTCGCCGATCATGCAGCCCAGGGCATAACTGGAGTCAGTTGGATAGGCGATCACGGCGCCTGCTCGCAGGATCTCCACGGCGTGCCGGATCAGGCGCCGCTGGGGATTATCGGGATGGATTTCGAAATATTGGCTCATAAAAAGGCGCGGAATCGCCGATGCAAACGCGGGCCGTCAGTGGACCCAATCCTGCCAGACGGGGATACAACCCTCGGGCAGTGCGGGGATGCGACCGAGTTCGATCCAGGGATTTTCCGGCCCATGGTAATCGGAACCGCGCGAGGCCTTGAGGTCAAATTTGCGCGCGAGTCCGGCCATGCGCAGCATGTCCTCGGTGGTGTGGCTGCCGGAGACGACCTCCAGGGCGCCGCCGCCGCAGGCCTTGAACTCGTCGAGCAGCCGGCCCAGCTTGCTGCCGGTCAGGGGATAGCGGGCCGGGTGCGCGACCACCGCCTCACCGCCGGCGCCGCGGATCCAGCCTACGGCCTGCTCCAGCGCCGCCCACTCGCCGGGCACGTGGCCCGGCTTGTTGCGCACCAGGAATCTCTTGAACACCTCGCGCAGGGATTTCGCGCGTCCCTGCTCGACCAGAAAATGTGCGAAGTGCGTGCGGCTGACGATGCGCCCGCTGGCGAAGCGCCGCGCGCCGGCAAAGGCATCGGCAATGCCGGCCTTGGCCAGGCGCCGCCCGATCTCTTCGGCGCGCCAGTCGCGGAAGGTCTGCAAACCGTCGAGACCGGCGCGCAGGCCCGCATCGTCCGGATCGACATTGAGGCCGACGATGTGCACGGTCTGAGCGTTCCAGGTGACCGACACCTCCACCCCGGCGATCAGCCGCAGCGGCAGATCGGCCGCGGCGGCGCGCGCCTCGGCCAGACCGTCGAGATTGTCGTGATCGGTCAGCGCCAGCACGTCAATGCCGACCGCCTGGGCGCGGCACACCAGCTCGGCGGCGCCCAGGGTACCGTCGGAGGCCCGGGAATGCGTATGCAAGTCGTAGTGCAGAGACATCCGCGCATTCTACCTGAACACCGCCCGCGCGCGGGACTGGCGTGGTGGGTGTGTCCGGGTGATAGACCTGGTGCATTGAACACCCGCCGCGCGCGGGACTGGCGCAGGCCAGATTCACCCGGGGCAAGGAAACCCACACCGGAGAGAGCGGATATCCGCAGCATCGGCGCTGACCGGGAAATGCGCTACCATAGCGCCTCCTTGGAGACAGGTAGACGCCACCGGCGACACCCGCACAACCCACTCGCATGAAGATCCTCTACGACTTCTTTCCGATCCTGCTGTTTTTCATCGTTTACAAGCTGTACGACATCTATGTCGCCACAGCCGTGGCGATCGTGGCGGCCTTCGTGCAGGTCGGTGCCTTCTGGCTGCGGCACCGCCGGGTCGAGAAGATGCACCTCGCCTCCCTGGCCATCATCGCCGTCTTCGGCGGCGCGACCCTGATACTGCGTGACCCGCTATTCATCAAATGGAAACCGACCATCGCCTATTGGCTGTTCGCCGCGGTGTTTCTCGGCAGCCAGTTTCTGGGCGGGAAATCCCTGGTCGAACGCATGATGGGGCACGCCATACAGACCACGCGCACGATCTGGCTCCGACTGAATCTGGCCTGGGTCGCATTCTTCGTCGTTATGGGCGGGGTCAATTTATATGTCGCCTATAACTACCCGGAGGACACCTGGGTCAACTTCAAGCTGTTCGGACTTATGGGGCTGACCCTGGTGTTCGTGGTCGCCCAGGGCCTGGTGCTGTCGCATTACCTCGAACAACCGCCGGACCCCGAAGAGAAGACCTGATGCTCTACGCGATACTCAGCCGCGATCATGCCGACAGCCTGGAGAAACGCCTGGCCGCGCGGCCCGCGCACCTGGCGCGCCTGGAGACGTTGCGCGATGCCGGACGCCTGATCCTGGCCGGCCCTCACCCGGCCATCGACAGCCCGGACCCCGGCCCCGCCGGATTCACCGGCAGTCTGGTGGTCGCCGAATTCGCCTCGCTGGCAGACGCGCACGCCTGGGCCGAGTCCGATCCCTATCTCACGGCCGGTGTCTATGCCGAGGTGCTGGTCAAACCCTTCAAGAAGGTATTGCCCTGATGAACGAAGCCCGTGTGAACCTGATCCGCGAAAAACTCACCGCCGCGCTGGCGCCGGTCCACCTGGAGATTCAGGACGATTCCGCCAAGCACGCCGGTCATGCCGGCGCCCGCGGCGGCGGCGGGCACTTCAATGTGCAGATCGTCTCGCCCGCCTTCACCGGAAAGTCATCGATCGAGCGCCATCGCATGGTCTACAGCGCCTTGGGCGAGAGCATGCAGCATGAGATCCACGCCCTGAGCATCCAGGCCCTGTCCCCGGACGAGGTATGATCCGGCGCCAAGAGCAGGATGTTCCGCAGCCATTTCACAACCCCCACCACCCCTCAGAGGAAGCACACCATGAAGATGATGAAGACCACGCGCCTGTTGCCGGTACTGCTGCTGGCACTCAGCGGCCCGCTCGCCGCAGAGACAACCGAATCGCCCGTGGTCGCCACGGTGAACGGGACAACCCTCACCGAAGAGATGCTGCAAATGTACAGCACCCAGCGCAACCGCAATCCCGGTGCCCCGCCGATCAGCCGCGAGGCCGCCCTGGATGAATTGATCAACATCGAGCTGGTCGCTCAGGACGCCACGCGCAAGGGTTTCGACAAGCGCCCGAACGTGGTCAAACAGCTGGAATGGCAACGCCGCAGCCTGCTGGTCGGTGTCGGCATGCACGAATACGTCGCCGACCATCCGATCACCGACGACGAGGTGAAGAAGGCCTACGACGAATTCCTCAAGACCCGCGACACGCACGAGTACCACGCCCGGCACATCCTGGTCGAGAAGGAAGACGAGGCCAAGGCCATCATCGCCGAACTCGGCAAGGGCGGCGATTTCGCGAAACTCGCCGAGGAAAAATCCAAGGACCCCAGCGGCAAGCACAACGGCGGGGATCTGGACTGGTTCAGTGGCAAGCAGATGGTGGAGCCCTTCGCCAAGGCCGTCGCCAAGATGAAGCCCGGCCAGACCAGCAAACAACCGGTGCAGACCCAGTTCGGCTGGCACGTCATCAAGCTGGAAGAGACCCGGGAAGCGACCGCGCCGGCCTTCGAAGAGATCGCCGACCAGCTACGCATGCAGATCCAGAACCAGCGCGTCGACGACTACCTCGCCGAACTGCGCAAGGGCGCGAAGATTAAAATGGGCAAGTAGGCAAGACGCCTGCCGGGCGCGTTACAGGACCCGTTGCAGGGGCGGCAAGGCCGCCCCTGTAAGGCCGCGACGGGCACCTAGGAGCCTGTCGGATTTGAGACTGATCTACGTTCGTCAGCAGAATCTAAGGAAGCTCTGATCAAGTTCCCCGTTCGCCCTGAGCTTGTCGAAGGGCAAAGGGAAATGCTGTGATATCGAGGG
>JBHEOS010000108.1:278-4742 GCA_046260695.1 Gammaproteobacteria bacterium | reverse complement strand
ACCAGGGATCGGCCGCGCTGACCGCGCCGGCCAGCATCATGTCGGCCTTGCCCGATTGCAGGTAGTCGCAGGCCAGCTTCACCGCATAGCAGGAAGACGCGCAGGCGGCGTCGAGCGCGAAGAAATCGCCGCCCAGGCGCAGCGCCTGGGCGATCAGCGCCGCCGGATAGCCGGAGATCAACCCGTCCTGCGCCGAGACCGGCTGAGACGGACTGAACGGATCGAGCGAAAATCCCGGCGCATCGAGCAGCCTTTGCAGGGCGGCCTCGACGGTCCGGTGATACAGCGGCAAGAAGACATGGTTGGAATGTTTGGTCGGGAAGGACAGGTTGGCCAGGATCAGGCCGCAGCTGCGCAAGGCGGCCTGCTGATTGAAGTAGCCCGCGTCCACCAACGCCGCGCGCGCGACCTGCAACGACCACTGATACAGGTCGTCGAGCGCGTCCAGCGCCTCGGGTGGCAGCGCCAGCCCCTCGGTCTCCCACTGGAAGTCGCGGATGTACCCACCGCTCATGCAGTAGTACTTGTCGACCTCGCCCTTTTTGCCCAGGTAGGCGGCGGGGTCGCCACCCATCTGATGGGCGCCGGCCAGACCACGTGAATCGGTTTTATTGAGCAGGTTTTCCCAGAACGCCTCTGGGGAGCCGGCCCCGGGAAACAGACTGGACAGGCCGATAACAGCGATTTTTTCCACGTTATATTCCGATGGTTTTCCCGAAGGATGTGGCGGGTTTCTCGACCTCTGCCGAGCCGGGGGTCTGGGTCACGATCAGCGAGCCGGTGAACAGGCCGTCGAGATGGACCGGCACGCGGTGCGCGACCAGCCGGGCCAGGGCGCGCACCAGGGTGACTTCATCTGGCGTGCCCTTGGCATTGACCGGGACCGTCGCATGCGGGTGCGGCTCATCATGATTCAGGATCTTGTCGATCCAGCTGCACAACGAGCGGCCGGGGCCCATCTCCAGGAACAGCCGCGCGCCGTTGTTGTAGACGGTATTCACGAGACGCGGGAAATCCACCTGCTCGCAAAAGCAGGTGGCGATGCTGTTGGCGATGGCCTTGGTGCGTTGTGGCACCGGGAGATAGCAGGAGGCCGAGTACAGCTTGGTCGCAATGCGCGGCGCCACGTCCAGGGTATGCAGGGCCTCGATATTCTCGTATTCCTTGAACGCCGGCGGGCTGTGGATCGCGCTGGGGATCTCCATGGCCAGTGCGCGCACGCCCAGGCGGGCGATCACCCGCTCGCAATCGGCCGGGTAGCCGCCGATCACCAGGCTGTCGGGTGTATTGATGATGGTGACATACACCCGGTCCTCCTCTTCGCAGGCGGCCGCCACTTGCTCCACCGTGCCCTTGAGGGTGTAGGTTTCCCAGAGTTTCTCTTGCTGGCCGTCGGCCGCCGGCGGCAGGTCCCAGTGTTTGCGCAGGGTGTGCAGCTCGCCGGTCAGGTTGTGGTTGAAGGTCACGGACTCGGCCATGCGCTGCGGCAGGACCCCGGGGTCCTGCCAGCAGTCGAGCGCGGCGAACATGCTGATCTCGCCCATGCTGTAGCCCAGCGCATAGTCGGGGTTCAGGCCGAATTCGCGCTGGAACAACTTGCTGAACACGCAAGCGAAGCCCACGCCGCACTCGCTGATGGAGGCCAGGTTGTGGCGCAGGGAAAGGTCCTGGGCCTTGAGGTCCTTGTAGCTCAGCGCGTGCTGGGCGCGCGGATTGATCACGGTGTCCTTCAAGGTGGCGCCCATGTCGTGGATCACGGTTGCCGATGCGTCATACAGGGACGGAAACAGGTGAAACAGGTCGCGCCCCAGTCCCACGTAGGCGGCGCCGACGCCGGGGTAGACGAAGGTCACGCCGCCCTCGTGTCCCAGCGGCCGCGGGGTGAAGTAGCTGCCTTTCGGGGTCTTGAGTTCGGTGCCGTTGCGCAGGCTTTCGGCCAGCCCCTTGCCGAGCAGTTGGATCTCCTTGCCGAGATCCTCGGCCGTCTCACCCAGCACCACCAGGCAATAATCCGCCTCGGCTTCGGCGGGGCGCTGCTGGTGATACTGCCGGGCGAGGGCCCGCAGGGCCTCGGCTGGGTCGGCGGTCTGCGTGGCCAGCCGGTCGATGTCCTGTTGCAGCGTCTCCAGGGCCTGCTGCAAGGCGGTCTCCGAGTTGCCCGGGAGCGCGAAGAAATGCAGGGCCACCTGGGAGAAATAGCCGTTGGGGCGTGCGCTGTCTGCCGGATTGTCCGACAGCAGGATGTGGCAGGCGCCATCCGCCCGCTGCACATGACAGGCGGCGTGCCGGGGCGCGGACGGTTGCGCATACCAGGGTCGGGACTGCTCCGGGAAATAGAAGGGCGTGGCCTGCCAACTGTCTGCCGCACGCGGGGTCTGCCAGTTCGGAATGCCGGGCAGATAGCGCTGATACGCGCACACCAGCGCCTTGATCAGACCCATCAGTTCGCTGAGCGCGCCGGCCTCGCCGAGCACCGCGCGCACGCCGCCCAGCGCGCAGGACAGCGGCGCCGCCGTTGCGTAAACCGCTTGCAGGGCCGCCTGCTCGTGCGTCAACAATGGCGCATCGCCGCTCGCAGTGGCCTCGATGTACTGCACGTCGGCGGGACTCAGACGGGCATTGTGCAAGGCGATGCGGCAGGCCTGGGCCGGTTGCGCATGGCGGGCGAAACCGTGGATGAAGCCATAGCATTTGCGGCCGTCCCGCAGGGCGGTCTCGCCGTGCTGCAGCAGCAGCAGGGCCGCGCCTTCGCGCTGGCCATAGCCAGTCCAGGCTTGGTTGTAGGCCAGGGTGTGCAGGGCATCGGCCGCCGGGGTCTGTGCCACATCCGGGTCGCTGTGCTCGCCTAAGCGGTGCAGCGCCAGCAGGCCCAGATGACGCTGCGGCGCGGCCGTCAGGCGCGCCTGCGCCCGCGCCAGGGCGTCACCGAGGTCGCTCGCTTCCTCCACCGAGGCCACGGCCCGTTGCAGGCTGGTCAGGGCCAGATCGTCGAGCCGGTCCTCGCCGATCAGGATCAGATGCAGCTCCTCGGGGACGACCGCCGAGGCCAGACAGACCGCGTTCAGCAGTTCGCCGATCAGCGCCGTGTTGCTGGTGTTTTCCGGGAAGCGGGCCGCGTCAAAGCCGGCCTTGCCGCGATACACCGCCGCGTCGGCCTGATCCAGATCGCCGAGCCCGGCGATCCGGCAGTCCATCCCGATGATTGCAAACTGCTTAGTCATACCAGACATCCTTAGCGGCCGGTTGTGTTCAGAAACAGCGCATTGAGCCGTTTGCTGACGGTGACCTGCGCGCCGTGCATTTCACTGTAAACAGTGCCGTGTGCGTCGTGCAGCCTGACATCGGCGGTCATGTTCGTATCCGACTGGCTGACCACTTCCAGCGTCAGGTAGAACGGCTCCTCCAGGGGTATCGGCCGATACTGCATCCACTCGCGGATCGTGGTGGGCAGGCTGCCCGCCTGGTGGTGCCGGCGGACCCAGACCAGCATCGCCTGGAGCAGCAGATCGTCGGCCACCCAGCAGGTCGGTTTCCCGCGGGCCTCGCTGCGTGCCGCCGGATCGCTGACCTGACACAGCAGGGTCATGCTGCGTTCGCCGCAGTTGATGACCTTGCGGATGCCTTGCAGCACCGGGCCATGGAACAGCGTGCCGTCGCTATACGGGTTCCAGTCCGCCAGTTCCGGGTCCTGGCGCAGGTCCGGTGCCGTGCGCCGCGGCGCCGGCACCGGCTCACGCTTCAGAATCACATCGGCCGCGTAATGGTTTACTTGCTTCCCGCCCCGGTCGGTACTGGTGATGCGCGCCGCACACAGCAGGTCGGTCGCGGTCTGTTCCCGGACTGACAGTTCCAGCGCGTACTGATCTGACTCGCTGCCGTCGAACACCACGCCGTTGTACAGGCGGTAGTTCTCCAGGCCCTGATAGTGGAAGCCGGGGTGTGCCTGTTCCGCCGCCGCGGCCATCCAGGCCGTGGCCCAGACGGTGGGCAGCACCGGATTGCCGCCGATGCGATGCTGCTTCATCAAGGGCAGCTCGGCCAGCCTGAGCGTGCGGCTCAGCTGGCTAGCCGAGGACTTTTTTTCGCTCGGGGCCCTCCCGGTTTCAGGTGCGCCGCCCATGTCGTTGCCGACCAGTATCTGCGGGCTGCGATTGGTCGCTGCCCCCACCTCATCGACAAACAGTTGCGCGCCGCCCTCCAGGGGGATGACGTAGACCCCGCGCGCGGCAAACATCTGCTTCAATTCCGGCGTGACCATGCCGCCGTCCCAGGGACCCCAGTTGAACGAGAGCACCTGGCAGTCCGGGTGAAGCTGTTTGAAGCGCAGGGCCGTTTTGTTCAGGATCTCATTGGCGACCGAGTAATCCGACTGCCCGGTGTTGCCATAGAAGCCCGCGGCCGAGGAGAACAGCACCAAATGCGTCAGCCGGGCAGGCTCGACCGCGGCCAGCAGGGAGGCCAGTC
>JBHEOS010000108.1:0-268 GCA_046260695.1 Gammaproteobacteria bacterium | reverse complement strand
CTGGAATTCGGCCAGGGTCTTCTTCTCGACATGCTTGTCGGCCAGTACGCCGGCACCGTGGATCAACCCCGTGATGGGTCCCAGACGCTCGCTCAGCGGTTGTATCTGGCGCTTGATCTCGGCGGCGTCGGTCACGTCGGCACTGACGTATTCCGCTTGGCCGCCGACCTGGCGGATCGCCGCCAACGAGTGCTGGATCTCGCGTATCGACAGGACCGGCCGGAGCGCCTGCTGGATCTTGACCGGCGTGGGCTTCTCGCCGCTGGCC
>JBHEOS010000107.1:0-4964 GCA_046260695.1 Gammaproteobacteria bacterium | reverse complement strand
CTCCAAGGGCGGAGCCGGCAAGATGATGCGGGCGCTGGGCGGACGTCTTGGCGGCATGGGGGGCACGGGTGGACCGGGGGCGGGCGGCTTCCCCTTCCGGTAGTTGAAGGTTCGGTTTGCCCGATGCAGTAGTTTTCCCTAGCTTTACCGACTCTGCAGGTTGTTTCGTGGCCGCAGTACGCTATACTCCGCGGTTTCCTCAAGCACACTGAATTCGCCGAGGTCCAGAACAGGCATGGTTACCATTCGTTTGTCCCGCCGTGGTGCGAAGCGCGCGCCCTTCTATCAGATCGTCGTCACCGACTCGCGAGCCCGCCGCGACAGCGGCTAATCCCCCCGCCTCTGGGTGGAGCGCGGCGACAGTTGGCAGTCCTTGGAAGTCGAGGGCGGACGTGCCCACGGGCGCGGCGTGGTCCTGAAGTTTCGGGAGACGGCTGATCGGGAGGCGGCGCACGCCCTGGTCGGTTGCACATTGGCGGTCGAGCGCGATTGGCTCCCGCCTCCCGAGGAAGGCGCCTTCTATTGGGCCGATCTGCGGGGCCTGAGGGTGGAAACGATGGATGGCACGCTGCTGGGGAAGATCCATGGTTTCATTCAGACCGGGGCCAATGACGTGATGGTGGTCAAGGGCGATCGGGAGCGTCTCGTGCCTTGGGTGCGCGGACTGTATGTCATCGACGTGGACCTGGCAGGCGGTTGCGTGCGGGTGGACTGGGATCCGGATTTTTGAGCGCCGCGATGCGCTTTGACGTGGTCACGTTGTTCCCCGAGATGGTGGCCGCGGTCGCCGACTACGGGATCACCGGCCGTGCGGCGGAAGATGGGTTGTTCGAACTGCATACCTGGAACCCCAGGCGCTGGGGCGCCGGCGTGCACCAGGCGGTCGACGACCGGCCCTATGGCGGCGGACCGGGTATGGTGATGCAGTACGCTCCCTTGGCGGCGGCGCTGGCGGCGATGCGGGAGAACGATCCGCGTCCACCACTGGTGATCGCCCTGACGCCGCAGGGGCGTCGGCTGGATCAGGCCGCGGTGGAGCGGTTTGCGGAACTACCTCGGCTGGCTTTGCTGTGCGGGCGCTACGAAGGCATCGACGAGCGGCTTCTGGAGGCCGAAGTCGACGAGGAGTGGTCGATCGGGGATTATGTGCTCTCCGGCGGAGAGTTGGGCGCGATGGTGCTGATCGACGCCTGTGTCCGGCTGCTGCCGGGGGCGCTGGGCCACGCCGATTCCGCCGCGCAGGACTCCTTCGCGGATGGTTTGCTCGACTGCCCGCATTACACGCGACCGGAAGTGGTCGCAGGGCGCGCTGTGCCGGCTGAGTTACTGACCGGCCACCACGCACAGATCGAGCGCTGGCGGCGCCGTGAGGCGCTGGGGCGCACCTGGGAGCGCAGGCCGGACCTGCTGGCCGGCTTGACGCTGGGGCTGGACGACACGGCCCTGCTGGACGAATACCGCTGCCTGCGGAAGACCTCCGCGGGCGGCAGCAATAGCGACGATTGAGGTTCGATGATGAAGAGCATTATTCAGCAACTGGAAGCCGAGCAGATGAAGAGCGCGGTACCCGACTTTGGCCCCGGCGACACCGTCGTGGTTCAGGTCAAGGTCAAGGAGGGGGAGCGGGAGCGGCTTCAGGCCTTTGAAGGCGTGGTGATCGCCAAGCGCAATCGCGGCCTGAACTCGGCCTTTACCGTGCGTAAGATCTCGCACGGCGAGGGCGTGGAGCGCGTGTTCCAGACCTATAGCCAGGCGATCGACAGCATCGAGGTCAAACGTCGTGGCGATGTGCGGCGCGCCAAGCTGTATTATCTGCGCGACCGTCAGGGCAAGTCCGCCCGCATCAAAGAGAAGATCTGATCCGGTCCGGCATCTCAGCACCGCGCTGTGGTCGGAACAGCGACTATAATGGGCGTCGTGTTTCACATGACGCCCATTTTTTTGCCCTGACCATGGTGGATTACCAGGCCATCATGACCAGCCCGATTGGCCGTATCGGATTGCGGCTGGACGCCTGCGAGCGGCTGGTCGCCCTGGACTTTCTCGGCGAGCGCGGGCGTTCGCGTCCCCCCTTATCGCTAGCCGGACGGCGGGTCGTGACCGCCTTGCACGGTTATTTCGCCGATCCGGGCTGCGTGGCTGATATCCCCATCGCCCTTGCAGGCAGCCCCTATCAATTACGTGTTTGGGCTGCACTGCGGAAAATCCCCTCGGGCAGTGCCTGGACCTACGGTGATCTGGCGCGCCGACTGGATTCCGCGCCGCGCGCCATCGGGCAGGCCTGCCGACGTAATCCCATCCCTATCCTCATCCCCTGCCACCGGATCCTGGCGCGCGATGGGGCCGGCGGGTACAGCGGGGCCACCGCGGGGCCGGAGTTGAGCATCAAACGCTGGTTGCTGGCCCACGAGGGTGTTCCGCTCCCCGCTTGAATCTGCGCATCCACGCCCCCATCTGGCAGTCCGGCAACGCACACAGCACCCCATCAGGCAATCTGGAGAGTCTCAGCAATGACCGTAGAAACCCATAAGGAAACCCTGGAGTTTCAGACCGAGGTGCGGCAACTGCTGCACCTGATGATTCACTCCCTGTATTCCAACAAGGAGATCTTCCTGCGTGAACTGATCTCCAACGCCTCGGATGCCTGCGACAAGCTGCGCTTCGAGGCGCTGGGCGATGACGCGTTGTACGAGGACGACAGCGACCTCAAGATCCGTGTGCAGGTGGATCGCGACCAGAAGACGATCACCGTCAGCGACAACGGCATTGGCATGAGCCGCGCCGAGGTCATCGACAACATCGGCACCATCGCCAAATCCGGGACACGGCAGTTCTTCGAATCCTTGACCGGCGATCAGGCCAAAGATGCCCGGCTCATCGGTCAGTTTGGCGTGGGCTTCTATTCCGCGTTCATCATTGCCGACAAGGTCACAGTGATCACCTGCCGGGCCGGATTGGGCAGCGAACACGGGGTGCGCTGGGAATCGGATGGCCAGGGCAGTTATTCCCTGGCGTCGGTCGAAAAGGCCCAGCGCGGGACCCAAGTGATCCTGCACCTGCGCGAGGGCGAGGAGGAATTCCTGGAGCCGTTCCGCCTGCGCGGCATCATCCGCAAGTATTCCGACCATATCTCGCTGCCGATCGAGATGGAGGCCATGGGAGAAAACCAGGCCGGTGAGTACGAGTCCGTCAACAGCGCCTCGGCCTTGTGGGCTAGGCCAAAGAAGGACATCAGCGAGGCAGAGTACAAAGAGTTTTACAAACACGTCGGCCACGACTTCGAGGACCCGCTCGCCTGGACCCATAACCAGGTCGAGGGTACCCAGTCTTATACCGCGCTGCTGTATATCCCGCAGCGCGCGCCATTCGATCTCTGGGACCGCGACAGCAGCCACGGGATCAAACTCTATGTGCGGCGGGTCTACATCATGGATGATGCCGAGCAGCTGATGCCGCATTATCTGCGCTTCGTGCGCGGTATCGTCGACTCTGACGACCTGCCGCTGAACGTCTCGCGCGAGATCCTGCAACACAACCGGTTCATCGACACCATCCGCTCCGCGTCAGTCAAGAAGGTCCTCGGGCTGCTGGAGGATCTGGCCGACAAGGAGCCGGAACGCTACGCGACATTCTGGAAGGAATTCGGGCGGGTCATCAAGGAAGGGCCCGCTGAGGATCACGCCAACCGCGAACGCATCGCCAAACTGCTGCGTTTTGCCTCCACACGCTCGGACTCGCAGGAGCAGACGGTGTCGCTACACGATTACCTCGGACGGATGGTCGATGGGCAGGACAAGATCTATTACATCACCGCCGACAGCTACGCGGCGGCGAAAAAGAGCCCACACCTGGAGGTCTTCCGCAAGCAGGGTATCGAGGTGCTGCTGCTGTGGGATCGGGTCGATGAATGGATGATGTCGCACCTGACCGAGTTTGACGGCAAATCGCTGGTCTCCGTGGCCAAGGGTGATCTGGACCTCGGAAAGTTGTCCGATGCGGATGACGCGCAAGCCGCGCAGCAGGCGGAGGCGGACCTCAAGCCATTACTGGAGCGGATGCACAAGGCCCTGGGAGAGAAGGTCAAAGAGGTGCGTTTCAGCCATCGCCTGACCGATTCGCCCGCCTGCCTGGTATTGGAGTCACAGGACATGGCGGTGCATCTGCAACGCGTGCTGCGTCAGGCCGGACACGAGATACCCGTTTCCAAGCCGATCCTGGAGATCAATCCTCAGCACATGCTCGTGCGGCAGATGGAGACGGTGACTGATGAGCAGCGCTTCGCCGATTGGAGCCATGTGTTGTTCGATCAGGCGATGCTGTCCGAGGGCGGGCAATTGGACGATCCCGCCAGTTTTGTCGGGCGTCTGAATAATCTGCTGATGAAGCTCTCGGCCGAGACGTCCGCCTCTGGCGGGGCCTGAGAATCGTCGTCTCGCGCGCCATGGCGTCTGCACCGCAGGAACCGCGCGTCCGCATCGACAAGTGGTTATGGGCGGCGCGCTTTTTCAAGACGCGCGCCCAGGCGTCGGCGGCCGTTGAAGGCGGCAAGGTGCACATCAACGGCGAGCGGGTGAAGGCCTCGCGCCAGGTCCGGTGTGGCGATGAAGTAAAGATCCAGAAGGGCGTTGAGACGTTTGTGATCGCGGTGCGGGAACTCTCGGTGCAGCGGGGCCCGGCTGAACGCGCGCAGCGGCTTTACTGCGAACATGAATCCAGCATTGCCGCGCGCCAGACGCGGCGTGAGGAACAGCGACTGCAAGCGACCGTCAAACCGGTCCCGGGCGGCCGGCCCGATAAGCGGACGCGGCGCGAGTGGCAACGTTTGCGCGGTCGCTGATCTCCACGCCACGGCAGTTCATGAGGCGTCCACTAGGGGCCACTCTCCCACCGGCGCAGCGAACAGTCACCGAACTTTGCGCATGGACCACTAGGCCTGTGCGCGCCATGGCATCTGCATGTTGTGC
>JBHEOS010000106.1:4587-5049 GCA_046260695.1 Gammaproteobacteria bacterium | reverse complement strand
TTCGTGGTTCGACAGGCCTGTCCTGAGCTTGTCGAAGGGGGGGCTCACCACGAACGGACGTATTCAGCTTCCCTACTGCGGACGCCGCAGCCAGGTGCCACCGACCGCTGCGCACACCGCGATGGCGCAGACAATCGCCGCCCCCGAGGGCAGATCCCAGAGCGCTGAGGCGAGCAGGCCCAGGGCATAGCCGCAGGCGCCGATCAGCCAGGCCGGCACCACGCGTTGCGGCGCGGCCAAGGCCGGCAGGATCAGACTCGCAAACACCAGATACACACCCACCAACTGCACCGACAGCGTGATCAGCACCGCGAAGGCCGCGTAAAACACAGCGGGCCGGCGCTGGATACGTCCAGTGCGCCAGAGGCCCAGAAACAGCCCAGTCAGCAGCAGCAGCGGCAACAAGTCGCCGAGGTTCACCCACAGGATCTGCCCGACCAGCATCTCGCGGAGGTATTCGCC
>JBHEOS010000106.1:0-4577 GCA_046260695.1 Gammaproteobacteria bacterium | reverse complement strand
GTGAAATGCAACAGCGCCGCCCCGCCGAGCGCCGCTGTCAGGGCCGCGGCCTGGACGCCCCAGGCGTTGCCATCCAGGCCGGTGGCGTGTGCCACGACCACCCCGAGCGCGGCGATCTGCGCGATGGCCAGGTCCATGAAGATGATGCCGCGGGCCAGCACCTGCTGACCCAGCGGCACATGCGAGCTCAACACGAGCAGGCCCGCCAGCCACGCCGGCAGCAGCAGGCCGGGATCGAGTATGAGATCGTTCATTGCAGCGCTGCCAGCAACCGCGCGAGCGTGTCTTCATAGAGCGCGAACAGATCGACCGCCGCGGCGCTGCCGCCAACTGTGTACGGCAACTCCACGCTGGGAATTCCGGTCCGCGCAGCCAGCCAGTCGGCGGGCCGCGCGGACTGGTAGGCCGCGCGCAGGATCAGGCGCGCGGGACGCTCCTTGAGCTGTGCCGCGAGGCGGGCCAGGTGCGCGGCGCTGGGCCCGACACCGGGGAGCGGCTCCAGCACCGCGACCACCTCGACACCGAGCCAGTCCGGAAGATACGGATCACGGTGCTGCTGCACGATGGGTACGCCGCGCAACGGCGCGGCGCGCGCGTCCCAGTCCGTCAGTGCCTGCTGCCAACGTTCCAGAAATTCCGTGAGCCGCGCGCGATACTCGGGCGCGTGCTCGGGATCGACCGCCGCCAGGGTGGCGGCGAGCGCCCGCGCCACCGGGATCAGCCGGCGCGGATCACCGTGCAGGTGCGGATTGCCCGCCGCATGCAGGTCACCCTGCGCCCGGTCCAGGTGCGCGGGTATCTCCAGCAGTTCGGCGTGCCGCGCGGCCTCGAAATACCCCGGACCGCCCGGCCGCACCCGCGCGTTGCCCGCCTCCTGCAACAGCACCGGCAACCAGCCGACCTCCAACTCCGCGCCGGTGCAGACCACCAGGTCCGCACCGCGCATCCGCGCGATCAGCGAGGGCCGCGCCTCGATGCGATGCGGATCTTGCCGCGCGGTGGTGGCGGTATAGACCACCGCCCGCTCACCGGCCAGCGCCTCGACCAGGGCCGCCCATTCCGGTTCACAGGCGAACACCTGCACTGCGGCATACACACTCTGCGACAACATCAACAGCAACGCCGCCAGCGCACCCTTCAGTAAAGGACATCCCGATGACATGCCCGACCCTCCTCAGAACTTGTGCGCGCCGTGCGCGCCCAGGCTGTAGATGTATTGCAGGGTGAGCTGGTTGTCGGTGACCGCGTGCATCGACCGGTCCCGGGCGAACTGTAGCCGCAGCCGCGAAAATTCCGATGGGTTGAAATCCAGCATCAGGCTGTGACGTTGCGGCGTGTAATCCTCCAGCGAGGCGATGGTGTCTCCTATATCCGCGCCGAGAAACGCCATGTCGCCGCGGTCGAGCCGGTCGTAGCGGTAACCGACCCGCCAGCGCGGCAGGAACTGATGGATAGCCTGTGCGTACCAGCCGGACTGTCGCGAACGGAAATCGCCTTCCAGGCCGCCCGCGCAGACGCTGGCGCCAGCGTCGTCGTCGCATGCCAGATCGCCGTTCTCCTTGCGCAGAAAGTACTCGGCCTGGAGTTTGAGATTGCGGTACTTTGG
This sequence comes from Gammaproteobacteria bacterium, assembly GCA_046260695.1. Classification (GTDB taxonomy): domain Bacteria; phylum Pseudomonadota; class Gammaproteobacteria; order Thiohalobacterales; family Thiohalobacteraceae; genus JAHJQQ01. The sequence goes on along the minus strand of JBHEOS010000106.1, from coordinate 2,971 downwards.
ATTGCCGTCGGGCGCCCATTTCCAGACGATGTCCGCCAGCCAGGTTTTGCTCTTGCCGCTGAACTCGGCCTCGAGTTCCTCGTCGGCGGTATCGTGACCCTCGAACCCGCGCTGCTCGGCGCGCGTATCGAGAAAGGCGAGACCCGCCCGCCAACTGTGCGATGCCCCCACATCTCCGCCCAGGTGCAGACCCAGGATCCCGGCATTGGCGCCGTTCTTGTCTCGTTCGGTACCGGGGAACGTGTCACCACGACCGATCTCGCCGGAGACTTCCACAAGCAGATCACTGAACGGCGCGATCCATTTCAGTTGCAGACCGTCGTTGGTGTAGGACTCCCCGAACAGGGCCTGGTACATGAGTGCGGTATCGGCGAAGTCCCAGGCATGCGCATGCTGCTCGTTCAGATAGCCGAGGTTGGAGCGGAAGCGGCCGCCCTTGAGGGTCAGACCGTGGCCCAGACCGAGGGTCTGGAACCCGGCCTCCTCCACCTCGACCTCCTCGTCGAACAACGCCAGCGTGGCGAAGCCGCGCACATAGGAATCAATATTGGCCGAGAACACCAGCTCGGTATGGTCGAGCGAAAAACCGCGGCCGGCCGCAGCGTGCCCGTGCTCGTCGTGGCCACCGACGGGGATAAAGCCGGTGATATGCCGCTCGTCGAGGGCCTTTTTGTCGACATAGCGACCTTGCAGGATCAGCGACACCTCCGGATTAAAACCGCCCTGCGGCGGCGCGGCAGCAGGTGCCGGGGGGGTAGCGGCCGCGGCGCGCGACTCGGTCTCCTTCAAGCGGAACTCCAGCTCGGCCAGCCGGGCCTCGTAGTCGCGCTGGACCTGGGCCAGCTCGCGCCGGAGCTCGTGGCGCAGCACCTCGACCTCGGAGGCCTGAGCCGACAGGGACAATACCAGCGCGATCCCCGCGCAAGGGAATAGATATGGAGCTTTCATGGACGTTTCCTCACAGACAGTCTGCCGGCCAGGCCGGCGCAACCGCGTGCGCGGCAAGCAGGCCGCGCCAGCGGTACGGGCGTTCAGCGAAGCGGTCGGCCCGTCACCGGGCCGGTCCGCAGGGTGATCAGACGCTGGAGGGGGGTGCGCGGGGCTGGTAGAGGGCCGGTGGGGAACCGGCGAGCTCCGGACAGGCCGCAAGCGGCGGACAAGGGATAGCGGATGCGGCGGTGCAGCTGGCGCCGGCACTCGGCAGGGCGGCCGCGGTCTGGGCGTAGGCGACGCAGAGCTCGCAGGCGGAGTCGTGCAGGTTGCCGTGGTCGGCCGGCTGTTCGATGTCCTGATCGGCGAGGTGTGACCAGGCATGCGCCAGCATGCCCAGGGGCTGAATCATCAGCGCCCAGACCAGCATGATTCGCAGCAGCACAGCCGATTTCACACGTTTATCCGATTCAATGCCGAACTGAAGGCTGGCGAGACTAGCAGCGCGTCTCGGAACCTGTCAATGCGGATGCCGCACGCTGTCACGCCGGACGTCCCTGCGGGGTCAGCACCCGGTGGCAGCCGCTGTCGAGGCCGGCGAGCGTCCACTCGCCGACCCGCCAACGCACCAGGCGCAGGGTCGGGAAGCCGATCTGCGCGGTCATGCGCCGGACCTGGCGGTTACGGCCCTCGCGGATGACCAGCCGCAACCAGCAGGTCGGGATCGCCTTGCGGAAGCGGACCGGCGGGTCGCGCGGCCACAGCAGCGGGGTGTCCATGCACTCGACCTCGGCGGGCAGGGTCGGCCCGTCTTTCAGCACAACGCCCCGGCGCAGCCGGTCGAGGGCCGCCGCGTCCGGCTCGCCCTCGACCTGCACCCAGTATTCCTTTTCCTTGCCGAAGCGCGGATGCGCAATGCGCTGCTGCAGGCCGCCCTCATCGGTCAACAGCAACAGACCCTCGCTGTCGTAGTCGAGGCGCCCGGCCGGGTACACACCGGGGATGTCAAGGTAGTGTTTCAGCGTCTGCTTGTCGCCCTCCGGGCTGAACTGCGACAGGACGTGAAAGGGCTTGTTGAACAGGATCAACATCGCTAACGCGTGAGCTGGTAGGTGCGCACCGCGCGGTTATGTTCCTCCAGCGTGGCGGAGAACTGGTGGCTGCCATCGCGCTTGGAAACAAAGTACAGGGCATCGCCGTCGGCCGGGTGCAGCGCGGCATGGATGGCGGCGGCACCGGCCAGGGCAATGGGTGTAGGTGGCAGCCCGAATCGGGTGTAGGTGTTGTACGGCGTGTCGCTTCGCAGATCGCGGCGGCGGAGGTTGCCGTCGAAGGCCTCGCCCAGGCCATAGATCACGGTGGGGTCGGTCTGCAGGCGCATGCCCAGTTGCAGGCGGCGAACGAAGACCCCGGCGATGGTCGCCCGTTCCTCGGGCACACCGGTCTCGCGCTCGATGATTGAGGCCAGGATCAGCGCCTCCTCAGGGGTCTTCAAGGGCAGGCCCTCGGCGCGCTGGGACCACTCGCGCGCCAGGGTCTGACGCAGGGCGCTATGGGCGCGGGCGAGAAAGGCACGGTCGGTCATGCCGTGCGGGAAGTGGTAGGTATCGGGCAGGAAGCGGCCCTCGGGGTGTTCGTCCGGGTGTCCCAGGGCGGCCATGATCGCCTGCGGCGTTTGGTCATGCAGCGTCTGCACCAGAACCGGGTGCGCACGCACCGCCGCCAGCATTTGCTGGAAGGTCCAGCCTTCGATGATGGTCAAGCTGTACTGCACCACCTTGCCGGCCACCAGCAGATTCAAGAACGCCTCTGGGCGCGTGCCGGCGGGGATACGGTATTCACCGGCCTGCACGCGTGCGGCAACCCCCTTGCGCCGCGCCAGCCATTCGAGATAGCGGGCATTGTCGATCACCCCGCGGTGTTCGAGGTCGGTGGCGAGGGCGCGCAGTGAGCGCCCCGGTGCGAGTTCGTAGACCAGACCCTCGGCCGGCAAGGCCAGCGGCGTGCGGGTGAACGCCCGGTAGTCGTACGACACCCAGCC
>JBHEOS010000105.1:0-5053 GCA_046260695.1 Gammaproteobacteria bacterium | reverse complement strand
GCCCGCCATAGGTGGTGAAGGTCTCGAAGGTGCCGAGGGGAAATCCACGCAAGACCAAGCCGGAACCCGCACCGACACCGCAATCGACCGATGCCCCGAAACCCGTCGCCGTCCGGGGGGGCACGAAACAGGCCCAGATCATCGCACTGCTTCAGCGGCCCGAGGGGGCGTCCATTGGTGAGATCGTCGAGGTGACGGGATGGGCACCGCATTCAGCGAGAGGTATGATCTCGGGCGGGCTTAAGAAGAAGTTGGGTCTCGCGATCACTTCAGCGAAGGAACAAGGACGAGGAACGGTGCATCGAATCGGGTGACACGATCCCACGCTGCCGCCGGTCAGGCTGATTGGGGATCCGCCACGACCGATCAAAAGGGTCAGGTGGCAACTTGGAGCCCAAGGCGCACCTGTGGCTCTTGGCCCTTTGCGACGGCGGCCCGAGATGCGATATCTTGGTTGTCGTGCCGTGGAGCCATAGGTGGAGGCAGATGATCAAGATAAGGGGGCTGCGAAATGCGCTACGCGATAATTCCACTGCTCATGAGCGCCATTCTGCATGTGCTGGGATTTACCTTGGCGGGGTTCGCATCTGAGAGTTTGTTTCTCCTCTTCCCAGCAGGCCTCTACAGCCTGCTTTCAGTCGGCATTTTGCGGGACATGGCTTGGGTCGCATGGGTGACACTTGCCTGCATGATCGGAGGGATCGTCGGCACATTCATTGAATTCGCGGGGCCGCTGATGGCGCCTGCATCCGTCTTGATCGGGATTATCCTTGCGGACTCCATGACGGCTGGCCTGTTGGTCCGAGGGCTATGGCACAGTCGCGAAAGGCACGAAGCCGGATAGCATGCAACAGACCGTGGGATTCATCCGCAGGCAACTTCCGCTGCATCAGCATTGGGCCGCTATGTCCCGCACAGCTGACGCACGCTATCGTCTCTGCGCGGTCTCGAACAGCCTGCGCAGCGCGTAACTGCGCAGGAGCGATATGCCGGTGAAGACCCCGCCCAGCGCCATGTTCTCGCCAAAGCTCGCCTGCAGACCGAACCAAGGGAACACCACGATCTGTGTTGCGACCGCCAGCGCGTAGCCGACGACGACATTGGTGAATGACTCGATCAGCGACATGCGGCGGGACTGGGTCATTCGGCTCACCCCGTCGCGCGCAGGTCATCAAGGATGCGGTCTGCGATCCGGCCCACGTTGACGACGATGCTCCCGTTCTTGCTGGCCTCGATCATGAGCTGAGCCGCGTCGACACCTTGAAGAACCCTGCACCGGTGCTTTTGACCGGGCAGGTCCTCAACCTTGTCGATCAACCACAGCAGTCCCGTGCAGTGGTGCGTCTGATCGACCGTGGTGCGCAGGAATGGCGACAGATGCTCCCGCACTAGCCGAAACGCGATCGAAGGCCCAAAGCCGATCTCGCGCAATTCCTGTGATGCGGCGATGGCCACCACATCGCGCCAGCCATACCAGCGCTCTTTTCCCGGCTCCGGTGTATGCTCCGGGCGAAATCCATTGCGCGACATCGCCTGATTCAGGTCATCGCGCGGGATCGGAATCGCCCGGACCAGATCGCTCGCTCGCCAACGCATGTTCATTCCACCGTTGTTTCCAGATTATCAGTCTCCATGCGGGTCGGGCCGCGCCGCGCTACTTTGCCCGTCGCCATCTCCCAGCGCCGCACGGCCACGTCGCAATAGGCCGGATCCAGCTCGACCGCGAAGCAGCGCCGCCCGGCGCGCTCTGCCGCGATCAGCTGGCTGCCCGAGCCGCAGAAGGGCTCATAGACCAGATCGCCGGCATCGGTGAAGGCCGTGAGCACCGCCTCGACCAGCGCCACCGGGAACACCGCAGGGTGCGATCCGGCGGCCCCCAGCCCGCCCTTGTGGCGCATGACGCGGAAGACGCTGTCGGGAATGCGGTGGCTCTGGATCGCGTTGCCGGTGCCGGTCTTGGGGCTGACTTGGCCTTTCGTGGTGCGCAGGCCACCGCCGCCAAGGGTTTCGCCCGCGTGCTTGGAGGGCACGGTCTTGTGCGGTTTGCGCGGCGCGCGATTGAAGTGGAAGATGAACTCGTGTGAGGGCGCGAGCCGGCCATTCCAGTCACCGGGCAGGCCGGGCCCCTGGTCCCAGACATACCAGCCGAAGCGCCGCCAGCCTTGCGCGCGCATCCAGTCAACCCAGCCCTCCCAGTACGGGATCCACTCGCTGTCGCGATGGACCAGGCCGAGATTGACCAGCAGCTGCGCGGACTCTGTGACCGGAACGGCGGCAAAGACACCCTGCATCAGCGCATCCCAATCGCCAACCTGTTCCTTGGCCGCGCCATAGTCGCGCTGCTGCGCGTAGGGAGGTGAGGTAAACACCAGCATGGACGCTTCGTCTCGCATCAGCCGCGCCACCACCGCCGGATCGGTGGCATCGCCGCAGATCAGACGGTGGTCGCCCAGCGCCCAGATGTCGCCCGGACGGGTAATCGGCTCGGCCGGGGGTTCAGGGATCGTGTCGGCTGCATCATCGTCGATGGGTGTGCGGTCGTCATCGGCATCATGCAGCAGGGCGTCCAGTTCATCCTCGGGGATCCCGATCAGCCCGAGATCGAAGTCCTCGGCCAGCAACCCTCGCAGTTCTTCCAGCAGCAGCGCCTCGTCCCAGCCGCCGAGCTCGGTGAGCTTGTTGTCGGCGATCCGGTAGGCCCGACGCTGCGCCTCGGTCAGATGGTCGAGCACGATCACCGGCGCCTCGCTCAGCCCCAGCTGTGCGGCGGCCAGGACGCGGCCATGGCCTGCGATCAACTCGCCGTCCGCGGCCACAAGGCAGGGAACGGTCCAGCCGAATTCGGCCATGCTGGCGGCGATGTGCGCCACCTGATCAGCGTCGTGAGTCTTAGCATTGCGCGCATAGGGTTTGAGCTTGCCCAATGGCCAGTGTTCGATCTGGCCCGGCAGAAGGGGCACAGTCATGCCGCCAACCTCCTTGCCTTCAGCGCCGCGAAGGTCTCGCCGGTCTCGGCCAGAACCGCATCCTCGCCGGTGAAGGATTGCCACCGTTCGATGGCGACATCGACATAGGCCGGGTTCAACTCGATGCCGTAGCAGACGCGCCCGGTGGTTTCCGACGCGATCAGCGTGGTGCCGGATCCCATGAAAGGTTCGTACACCGCTTGACCGGCGGCCGAGTTGTTCAGGATCGGGCGGCGCATGCACTCCACGGGCTTCTGCGTGCCGTGCACCGTCTCGGCGTCCTGATCGCGGCTGGCGATCTGCCACAGCGTCGTCTGCTTGCGATCCCCGGCCCAGTGGCCCTTGCCTCTGGCGCGCACGGCATACCAGCAGGGTTCGTGCTGCCAGTGGTAATCGCCGCGGCTCAGCACCAGCCGGTCCTTCGCCCAGATGATCTGCGAGCGGATGGCGAAGCCCGACGCGGTCAGGCTGTCGGCCACCTCTCCGGCATGCAGCGCGCCATGCCAGACATAGGCGATATCGCCCGGAAACAGCGCCCATGCCTCGCGCCAGTCGGCGCGATCATCGTTCAGCACCTTGCCGGTGCGTTTCGTCTGGGCTGCACCCGCCTGGTTACGCCAGCCGGGATCGTACGCGACGCCATATGGCGGGTCGGTCACCATCAGCAGCGGTTTGACGTCGCCCAGCAGCCGTCCGGTCACATCGGCGGACGTGCTGTCACCGCAGATCAGCCAGTGCGCCCCCAACTGCCAGAGGTCGCCCGGCACCGAGACTGGCGTAACCGGGGCTTCCGGCACATCGTCTTCGCCCTCGACCGGGCCATCCTCGCCCGGCGCATCGGGGTCCTGCAGCAACGCATCGAGGTCATCGTCAGTGATGCCCAGCAGCGTCAGGTCGAAATCTTCGGCCAGCAGCCCCGCGATCTCGTCGCGCAGCGTTGCCTCGTCCCACTCACCAAGTTCCGTCAGCTTGTTGTCAGCGATGCGGTAGGCCCGGCGCTCTGTCTCGTCCAGGTGACCAAGCCGGATCACCGGCACCTCGGTCAGCCCCAGCATGGTGGCGGCCAGCACCCGGCCATGCCCGGCGATCAGCTCGCCATCGTCGGCCACCATGCAGGGCACGGTCCAGCCGAACTTCGCCATGCTGGCGGCGATCTTCGCGACCTGGTCGTCACCGTGCATCTTGGCATTGCGGGCATAGGGACGCAGCCGGTCGATCGGCCACGTCTCGATCTCGCTTGGCGCGAAGACAAGGTCCATGGGGCGGTCTCGAATGTAGGAAGGGGCGAACAGACGCACGCGCGCCGCCAGCTTGGCCAGCAGCGAGAGCGGAGTCCGCGATGTGGGGAAACGAAAACGCCCGCGAGGTGTTTCCTCCGGGCGCTATTCTTCGATGATGTAGGGGTACGTCAAGGGGGCTAGAAATGTCAAACCATTTTTTGACCTGGAATCAACAAGTTCTGCCCAACCCCTCAAAACCTGCTGAAACGGGGTGGCTTCCTCTGGTGGCGTCCGGCGCAGGTGGATTCCTCAAACTGGCTCAGGTGGATTCTTGACAAAAATAGTAAAATCCACCCTCCGCACCGAACAATACCACGTAACCAACTGTTATCACGTGGAATAATTCTCTGCCTTCCTACAGGTGGCTTCAGGGTGGATTCCCCGGTGAGGAATCCAGTCGCTAGCGAAATGGCGCGCTCGTCCCCCCCGTATACGGATCCCGTTTGGGAGGAACCATTGGGAGGGGAGCGAGCGGCGTGTTCGACCCTTTGCTGACGGTCAGCCCCTAGTCCGGCATCCTCCAAGGCGGCCGCATATGAACAGCGTTGCATGCAACGGCAGTCAGCCGCTTCCCGAACCTTTGTCACGCCAGAATTTTCTGTATTTCAGTATTTCAAGAGCGGCCATTCGTGCCGGACACAGCGACTGATAGCCCGCGGCGCGGATGATATGGCAATGCCCGGACAAGGAAATAAACTGCGTAATATTTGCGGTTTGTTAATCTCTTCTGGGATACCGTTTTATCATGATCTTTCGATTCAGAATCTGCCGAAATGCTGCGTTGGCTGATACCGCCCAAGGTTGGGT
>JBHEOS010000104.1:0-5268 GCA_046260695.1 Gammaproteobacteria bacterium | reverse complement strand
GTCCGCTGATCGCGCTGCTCTGCGCCTATGCGCTGTCCGTGCTCGGCTTCGTGCTGATTCCGGGCGCCGACGACACCGGCGCGCCGTGGCGCATGGATTTCTTCCATGCCTTTTATTTCGTGAGCTTCATGGGCTCGACCATCGGCTTCGGCGAGATACCCTATCCGTTCACCGGCGGGCAGCGGCTGTGGGCCACGCTGACCATCTACATCACGGTCGTCGCGTGGCTGTATGCCATCGGCAGCCTGCTGGCCCTGGTCAACGACCGGGCACTGCGCCGGGTGCTGGCCTTCGGCGCGTTCTCGCGCCAGGTGCGCAAGCTGCGCGAGCCGTTCTATCTGATCTGCGGGTACGGCGACACCGGCGCGCTGCTGGTCGATGAGCTGTCCAGCCGGGATATCCTCTGCACGGTCATCGACATCGACGAGACGCGCACCCAGGCGCTGGAGATCGCCGGGCTGCCGATGCCGGTCCCGGCTCTGTGCGCGGATGCCAACGACACCGACAGCCTGATCGCGGCCGGCCTGCGCAATCGCTACTGCATGGGCGTGGTCGCGGTGACCAACGGCGACAACACCAACCTCAAGATCGCCATCACAACCAAACTGCTGCGCCCACAGCTGCGGGTGATCTGCCGCGCCGAGACCACAGACGGCGCGGCCAATATGGCCTCGTTCGGCACCGACCACATCATCAACCCCTTCGACACCTTCGCCGATCGCTTCGCGATGATGTTCCATTCGCCGGCTATGTATCTGGTCTATGAGTGGATTACTGCGGTACACAACGCGCCGCTCAAGGACTTCGTGGTGCCGCCGCGCGGGCTGTGGGTGCTGTGCGGCTATGGGCGATTCGGCAAGGCGGTGCGCAGGCACCTGTCCTTCGAAGGGGTGCAGACTCGGATCATCGAGGCCGACCCCAAGGGCACGCAGCCGCCGGAGGGCACGGTGATCGGCCGCGGCACCGAGGCGCACACGCTGCGCGAGGCGGACATCGAACAGGCCGTCGGCATCATCGCCGGCACCGATGACGACACCAACAATCTGTCGATCCTGATGACGGCCAAGGACCTCAACGGCGCGCTGTTTACCGTAACGCGCCAGAATGAACGCGACAACGACGCCATTTTCGAGGCCGCGCGCGCCAATGTGTTGATGCAGCCGGGTACGATCATCGGCCGCAGCATCCTGTCCCTGATCATTACCCCGTTGCTGGCGGATTTTCTGCGCTTGGCACGGCACCGTGACGAGGACTGGGCGAACATGCTGGTCAGCCGCGTCACCGGCGTGGTCACTGATCGCTCACCGCAAACCTGGACTTTAAGCATCGATGCCGCCAAGTGCCCCGCGGTGACCACGCTGCTGGGCGAGGGCATGCCGATCACCCTGGCCCGGCTCACGGTCGACCCGCACGACCGCGCGCGCCCCCTGCCCTGCATGCCGCTGCTGCTCAAGCGCGGGCAACACCTGGAACTGCTGCCGGAGGCGGAAACGCCGATTCAGGAGCAGGACCAGTTGCTGTTCTGCGGCACCGACGAGGCCCGCCGGGCCATGCGTTCCACCCTCAAGAATCTCAACACCCTGACCTATGTGCTAACCGGCAATGACCGGCCCGCCGGGCTGATCTGGCGGTGGCTCGCGCGCACCCCGCCCGCACAGGGCTGAACCCGCCGCCCGGCGGTCAAGAAAGGCGCGCCCGCGCCGCTACGCGATGACCAACAATAAACTGGTTGTCGTCCATGGCCGTCATACCCGCCGACAGCGTCCTGATCATCGAGGCATCCGCGACCCTGCGGCATGTCCTGAACAAACAACTGCGCCGCCATCGCTATTCGGTGGAGGCGCTCGACACCTATGCCGACGGGCTGAACCGCCTGAACCAGGTGGGCACCGCGGCCACGCGCGTCGGCTCGATCGTGATCGGCTGGCCGACCCACACCACGCCCACCGCCGATGAACTGCTGGCCTTGCTGGAGACACCCCGGTTTGCACACCTGCCGATCCTGGTGATGCACCAGGACGCAGATGCCGCGGCGCGCGCCTGGGTCGACCGGCGCACGCACACCGCCATGCTCGAATGGCGCCAGAACGGCGAACTCGCCACGGCGCTGCGCAAACTCTACGATGCGCTGGGCGCCCTGCCCCAGCCGCTTGCCGCGGGGGTGTCCGCCGCGGACGCCTCGATGCGGGTCCTGTTCGTCGACGATTCACCCAGCGTCCGCGTGCGCTACACCCGCCTGCTGAGCGCGCATGGATACACTGTCGACGTGGCCTCGAACATCCATGAGGCCTTCGCCATGACCCAGAACACCCACTACGACATCGGCATCATCGACTACTTCATGCCCGACGGAAACGGCGACGAGCTGGTCCGTCGGCTGCGCGACCAGCCGCATACCCGGAATATCGTTACTGCCATCCTGACCGGGACTTACCACGATAAGGTCGTCCGCGACTCGCTGAATGCGGGCGCCATCGATTGTCTGCTGAAAGACGAGGTCGTCGATCTGTTCCTGGCGCGCGTCGAGGCGATGTGCCGCACCGTGCAGAACATGCGCGCCGTCGAGGCGGATTACCGCCGCCTGCAGAGCATTCTGAATTCGGTCGGCGACGGCGTGTACGGGGTCGATCAAGATGGCTGCATCACCTTTGTGAATCCTGCGACCTGCCGGATTCTGGCCTATCCGCCCGATACGAACCTGATCGGACACAGCGCGCACGACAGTTTCCATCATGCCGACAATGAAGGGCTGGCCATCCCCGCCGGCAAGAGCGTGATCGGTCAGGCCTACGGTTCTCAGCAGGTCCTGCGCTCGCTGGAAACGCTATTCTGGACCCAGGACGGGCGAGGCATCCCCGTCGAGTGCACAATTTATCCGCTGTATGTCCGTGGTCAACATGAAGGCTCGGTTATCGCCTTCCGCGACATCAGCGAGCGCAAGAGTCTGGAAGAACGCCTGCGCTGGCAGTCCACCCACGACCCCTTGACCGAACTGTTCAACCGCCGCTATTTCGAGGAGCAGTTGGAGCGCGAACATCAGTGGCGCAAGCGCTATCCGGGCGCCAGTGCGCTGCTGTACTTCGACCTCGACCACTTCAAGTACATCAACGACACCTCGGGCCATGCCATCGGCGACGATTTGCTGATCCAGGTCGGTCGGCGCCTGCAGGAGCGCATGCGCAAGACCGACACCCTCGCCCGTCTGGGCGACGACGAATTCGCGATTATCCTGCGCAATATCGATCCCGACTGCGTGCAGCGTACGGCCGACGAATTCCGCCAGCTCGTTTCCGGGCAGGATTTCGAATATCGCGGAAAGACCTTCAGTCTCACCACCAGTATCGGCGTGTCCCTGTTCGACGCGCAGGCGCCGTCACCCGGCGATACGCTGGTCGATGCGGACATCGCCTGCTATATCGCCAAGTCGCGCAGCGGCAACCAGGTCCACCGCTTCAATCCGGCCAGCGACCAGAAGACCCGCATGGACCTCGACATCGGCTGGTCGACCCAGTTGCGCGAGGCCCTGGAGGAAAACCGCTTCGAACTGCGTTTCCAGCCGATCCTGCCCCTGGCGCTGTTTGCCGACCGGCTGGATACGATCTGCCCCGGTGATCGCCTGTGGGATAGCTTCGACCACCGCTCGCTGCCGGAGCGGATTTCCTACGAGGTCCTGGTGCGCCTGCGTGACCGGCAGGGTCACGAGATCATGCCCGCCACGTTCATCCCCACCGCGGAACGCTTTTATCTGATGCCGGAGATCGATTTCTGGATCCTGGACCACGCCTGCGCCGAGCTGGCGCGCCTGCGGCGGGTGGTCGGCCAGGCCGCTTTCTCCATCAATCTGTCCGGCCACACGCTGTGTCACGTGGACCTGATAGCCCGTATCCGCACCGCCATCGAGACCTATGGGCTCGACCCCACCGCGCTGACCTTCGAGATCACCGAGACCGCGGCGATCTGCGACATGGCCGCCGCCCTGCGCGCCACCGAGACCATCAAGGCGCTCGGCTGCAAATTCTCGCTGGACGATTTCGGCACCGGCTTCGGCACCTTTTCGCACCTCAAGCAGCTGCCGGTGGATTTCATCAAGATCGACGGCATGTTCGTCCAGGCCATCTGCCACGACCCCATCGACCGGGCCATGGTCAGCTCGCTCACCGGCATTGCCCGGCACCTCGAATGTCACACCATCGCCGAGTACGTCGATTCGCCGGAGATCATGCGCGTGCTGGTCGAGTGCGGGGTCGATTTCATTCAGGGCTACATCGTCGCCGCGCCACTGGTCGATCCCATGCCGCCCAGCGCCTGCGATCCCGCGAACCATCAGCACGGTCAGCACGCGCAGGGCGGATGACGCACCCCGAGCTCGGGGCCATAATGGTCCGGTCTTTCGACCGGACACATCGCCATGTCGCGCGCCACCGAGACCGCCCCGCCCGACGCCCTGCTGTACATCGCCACGGCCTGTCCGCACTGTCCCGGCGTCCTGCAAGGGCTGTGCGGGCTGGTGAAGTCCGGCGAGATCGGCCGCCTGGAGGTCGTGAATCTGAATCACCACCCTGAGGCGGCACAGGCCGCCGGGGTGCGCAGTGTGCCCTGGCTGCGGCTGGGCCCCTTCGTGCTGACCGGGGCGCGCACGCCCACCGAGCTCGCCCAGTGGGCGCGGCGTGTCCAGACCCCGGAGGGCCTGGAGGCGTATCTCGGCGAACTGCTCGGCGCGGGCGATCTGGCCGAGGCACAGGCAACCCTGGCGCGCACGCCGCAGGCCGGCGCGGCCCTGGTGCGGCTGCTCGGTGATGCCGAGGCCGCGTTGCAGATCCGCTTGGGCGCCGCGGCGGTGATCGAGGGCCTGGAGGGCAACGACACGCTGGCGGGCCTGGTCGCGGCACTGGGCGCCCTGACCCGCCACGCGGATGCGCGCATCCGCCTCGACGCCGCGCACGCGCTGGGCCTGAGTCACCGTCCGACGGCACGCCCTTGGCTGGAGGCCCTGCGCACGGACCCGGACGCCACGGTGCGTGAAGAGGCCAGCGACGCGCTGGCCGCCCTGTAGCCGCTGGCATAACGATGTGCGCGGACAAGGTCATCCTCTGGTTCCGGCGCGACCTGCGCCTGACCGACAATCCGGCCCTGGACGCGGCCCTTACGCGCGGCGCGCGCATCCTGCCGCTGTACATCTGGGAAGATGGCGAGGACGGCGGGACCCGCGACTGGGCCCCCGGCGCGGCAAGCCGCTGGTGGCTGCACCACAGCCTGAGCCATCTGCAC
>JBHEOS010000103.1:4863-5294 GCA_046260695.1 Gammaproteobacteria bacterium | reverse complement strand
TCAAAGACCTGTTGCAGGGCTGCCGGCAGATGACGCTCAGCCACCTCAAGCCCTTGTTCCAGGACATGCTGGAGAATGCCGACGTGGCCCTGCTCGATGCCGCCGGCAAGGCCGAGAACAACGCCGCGCAGGCGCTCTGCTTCGAGGCGATGCAGGAACTCAAGCGCAAACGCCGTGAGGTCGAGGAGGCCTTCCTGACCGGCGTCGACCGGGGCTTCCGCAACATGATCGCCGGCGCCGCTCCCGGCGAGGCCGAGACAGCCGCCGCCCCCACGGCGCCGCTGAAATTGGTCCTGGTGGAAAAGCACGAAATCGAGGTCTCCCTGCCGGTGCAGAACATGACCGCCAAGGCCAATGCCACCTACAGCGAATTGCTGCATGGGCTGAATCAACGCCTGGCGGTGGTCAACGGCGGCCGGCGCCTGTCCGAG
>JBHEOS010000103.1:0-4853 GCA_046260695.1 Gammaproteobacteria bacterium | reverse complement strand
CGCCGCCGCGGCGTATGAGTCCATCCTGGCGCTGTTGGCGCGCCGCCGGCCGGCCGGGTCCGGCGGTGCCGGGGCCGCGGGCGAGGTCAGTGAGGCCGCCGCCAGTTCGCGCAGTGCCATCCTGGACACCCTCGGCGCGTTCCAGGTCGAATACGACGATGCCGCCGAGGCGCGCTTCCACCAGGAGGTCGTCGAGAATGTCCGGGTCGACGCCGCGGTGCTGACACGGCTGAAAGAGACCCTGGTGGAGGAACGCGAACGGATCTATGACGGTGTCGATCGGCGCAAGGTCGCCAGCGCGGATAACGACACCATCAACCTGGTTGGCATGCTGTTCGACTACATCCTGCAGGATGAACAGTTGCCGAATGCCGTCAAGGCCCTGCTCAGCCGTCTGCAGACCCCCTTCATCCGGGTCGCCATTCTCGACCGCGAGCTGTTCACGGAGAAGCAGCATCCCGCACGACGCCTGCTGGATCAGATGGCGGATGCCGGTGCCCGGTGGGTGACCGAGGATGACCTGGAGCGCGGCATCTTTCCGGCCATGCGCCTCACGGTGGATCGGGTGCTGCGCGAGTTCAAGGACGACCTGGGTCTGTTCGATGAGCTGTTGACGGATTTCGCCGCGCAGCTGCACGAGGTCGAGCAGAAGGTGCGGGTCATCGAACGCCGGGCGGTGGAGACGGCCGACGGTCAGGCGCGCTTGCAGAACGCGCGGCAGCAGGCCATCGAGGCCATCGACCGTCTGCTGCGCACGGCGCGCCTGGCGGCCGAGCCGCGCGCGTTCATGCAGCAGGTGTGGACCGAAAAGCTGACCTTCATCTTGCTGCGCGAGCGCGAGGGCCTGGAGAGCCAGGCCTGGCGGTTGGCGCTGAAGCTGGCGGACCAACTGGTCTTGAGTCTGCGCCCGCAGGCCGATGCCGAGGCACGCGGCCGGCTTCAGGATGTGTTGCCCGGTCTGCGCACCGAATTGCGCGAGGGGCTGGAGGCGTTGCAGGCCTATGGACGCCGCGACAACGACAAGATGTTCGCGCAGATCTGTGCCTGGCAGGACCAGGTGCTGGCGACCCCGCCGACCGAGCCGACGGTCGAGTCGGCCGTTGAGCCGGCCGTCGAATCAGGCATGCCGGGCGAGGTCCCGCCGACCGAGCTGGCCGGTCAGCCGGTGGTCGACGAGGCGTCCCTGCCGGCGGCGGTCCAGGCCCTGGCCGAACAGCTGGCTACGCTGGCGTTCAACACCTGGTTCGAATTCATCGATCCGGAAACGGGGATCGGCAGGCGGCTGAAGCTCGCCTGGTACAGCACGGTTTCATCGAACTACATGTTCGTCGATGCGACGGGCGTCAAGGCGGCGGAGTATCCGCGCGGCGAGCTCGCCCGGCGGCTCCACGCAGGCCAGGCGCGGATCATAAACATGCAGGATAAACCTTTCCTGGACCGCGCCTTGGAGACCATCCTGGGCTGGCTGGGACGGGACAACACACAGGCTTCAACCTAACCTCTACCAGGTGCCGATTCGGAGGCCATCATGTCCGACCAACGCAAAGCAGAACGCAAGCAGATCGCCACCCAACTGCCGGTGGTCGATGTAAACACCGGTCATGTGGTGGGTGACCTGGCCGACCTTTCTCCCGAGGGCTTCATGATTCTGGCCCGCATGGACCTGCCGATGAACGCGGTGTTTCAGCTCAGCGTGGCCCTGCCAAAGGTCATGCGCGGGGTGGACACCCTCTATTTCGGCGCCGAGAGCCTCTGGTGCAGCGATGCCTATTCCCCGGGGCTGTACTGGGTCGGTTTTCAGTTCATCGATATTTCGCCGCAAGATCAGGAAGTTCTGGAGCAATTCCTGGAGACTGTGTGAAGCTTGCGGGTGGCGCGGCGCGGGTGCCGCGATTGGCAGGCCCGGTTCGAACCTCTAAACTGACGGCCCCTCCACAACAGGTGAGCCGTTATGCAAGTTGCCAACCACAAGGTCGTGATCATCGACTACACCCTGACCGACGACCATGGCGCCGTCATCGACAGTTCCAAGGGCAGCGAGCCGTTGGCCTACATCCAGGGCATGAACAACATTATTCCCGGTCTCGAAAACGCCCTGGCGGGCAAGCAGGCCGGCGATTCGCTCCAGGTCAGCGTGCCGCCTGCCGAGGGCTATGGCGAGCGTAGCGACGCGATGCGGCAAGAGGTCCCGCGGGAGATGTTTTCCGGGGCCGACGAGATCGAGATCGGCATGCAGTTCCACGCCAGCAACGGCGAGCAGACCCACGTGGTCACGGTGATCGAGGTCGCCGAGGAACACGTCACCGTCGATGGCAACCATCCCCTCGCGGGTCAGACCCTGAACTTCGATGTGACCATCGTCGATGTGCGCGATGCCACCGACGAAGAGAAGGAGCACGGGCACGTCCACGGTCCCGGCGGCCACCAGCACTGATACCCTTCACCCGTCGGCGCGGCATTCCGGTCTCGGGACGCCGGAGCCGCGGGCGGTTCTCACTGCGGCAAGCAGGCCGCCCCCGGGGCGCTCGGCCTTACGGGCTGGTGTCCAGCAGCTCGATCCAATGCACCACCGGCAGCGTGCCGCCGGTGGCCAGGTGCAGCTGGCAGCCCACGTTCGCGGTCGCGATCAGCTCCGGGCCCTCGGCCGCCAAGGCGGCCAGCTTGGCATCGCGCAGGCGCAGCGAGAGTGCCGGCTGGAGCAGCGAATAGCTGCCGGCCGAGCCGCAGCACAGGTGTCCGTCCTGCACCTCGGTCAGTTCGAAGCCCCGACCTATCAGCAAGCCTTCCACAATGCCTGTCAGGCGCTGGCCGTGCTGCAAGGTGCAGGGCGCGTGGAAGGCGATGCGCCGATGCGTGGTCGCGCCCGGCAATCTGCTGAGGTCTTCCTCGGCCAGCACCTCGCAGAGATCGCGCGTCAGCGTTGAGACCCGTGCCGCCTTGGCCGCATACGCGGGGTCGTGTTTGAGCGCCTCGCCGTACTCCTTGACCTGCACCCCGCAGCCGCTGGCGGTCATCACGATCGCCTCGATGCCCTGTTCCAGATACGGCCACCAGGCATCGATGTTGCGGCGCATGAAGGCCTGCGCCTCGTCGGTCGCCGACAGGTGCTGGCTCAAGGCCCCGCAGCAGCCGGCCGCCGGCGCGACCAGCAGCGAGATACCCAGCCGGTCCAGTACCCGTGCGGCGGCGGTGTTGGTTTTTGGCGTCGCACTCGACTGTGCGCAACCGGCCAGCACCAGCATCCGGCGCGTATGCCGGGCGGCCGGCCAGGCGCCGGCGTGCTGCGCGGCGGGCAGCTTGCCGCGCAGCGACGCGGGCAGCAGTGGGCGCAGGGCCTGGCCCAGGCGTAGCAGGGCACCGAAGCGCGCGGCGTGGGGCACGATCACGCGCAAGGCGCGGCGGAATATGCGCGCGTGCAGCGGACGGGCGATATGCCGTTCGGCATGGGCCCGGCCGATATCGGCCAGGCGCCCGTAGCGCACCCCCGAGGGGCAGGTGGTCTCGCAGGCACGGCAGGTCAGGCAGCGGTCCAGGTGCAGCTGGGTCTCGCGGCCCGCCGGCTGGCCTTCGAGCATTTGCTTGATCAGGTAGATGCGCCCGCGCGGGCCATCGAGCTCGTCGCCGAGCAGTTGATAGGTCGGGCAGGTTGCGGTGCAGAAGCCGCAATGCACGCAGCTGCGCAGGATGGCGTCGGCCTCGCGGCCGTCGGCGCTGGCGAGCAGGTCTGCTGTGAGTGAGGTCTGCATGATTCAGAAGTCCGGATACAGTCGGCCGCGGTTCAGGATGCCGCAGGGATCGAAGGCCTGCTTGAGGCGCCGGTGCACCGCCAGCAACGCCGGCGCCAGCGGCTGAAACACCGCGCCGTCCACCGCCCCGCGCAGGCACAGGGCGTGACCGCCCACCGCCCGTGCACGCTCGAACACCGTCGCGGCCGATGCCGGCGTCTTCACCCAGCGCAACGCGCCACCCCAGTCGATCAGTTGCTCCCCGGCCAGCGGCAGAGTGCGCGTGGTGGACGGTACGGAGATCCGCCACAGCGGCTCGTGGCCCGCGAAGAACGCGCCTTGCTGTTCGCGCAGCCGGTCCCAGAATGCCGCGCCGTCTGCCTCGGGTTCCCCGCCGAGGCGGCGTCGCGCCGCCGCGACGGCCTGCTCAGCACCGGCCAGGCGCACATGCAGCCGCTTGCCGTCGTGGCACAACCCGCTCAGCGGCAGCGGGGTACGTTGCCAGTCCGTCATGCGCGTGTAGGCGGCATCGGCCGCGAGCTCCAGGCTCAGGTACTGCTCCGTGGCCGGCCGCGGGACCACCTTCAAGGCGAGCTCCAGCAGCACGCCGAGCGTGCCATGGGCCCCGCACATCAGCCGCGAGAGATCGTAGCCGGCCACGTTCTTCATGACCTCGCCGCCGAAACCCAGCCGTTCGCCGGCGCCGTTGATCAGCTTCACGCCGAGCACGGCATCGCGCGCCGCGCCGCGGAACGGCCGCGCGGGGCCGGACAGGCCGCAGGCCAGGGTGCCGCCAAGCGTCGCGCTGGCGCCGTAGTGCGGCGGCTCGAAGCCGAGCATCTGGTCGTGCTCGGCCAGCGTCGCCTCGATCTCCGCCAGCGGCGTGCCGGCGCGCGCGCTGATCACCAGTTCGGTGGGTTCGTAATGCACCACGCCGCGCACGGTTGAGACATCCAGGCGTTGGCCCTCGACGCGCCGGCCCAGGAACGCCTTGCTGCCGCCGGCGCGGATCTCCAACGGCGTGCCGGCGGCGGCTGCGTCACGGACCCGTTCGGCGAGTTCGGCCTCGATGCCCATTCAGAAGCGCTCCAGCTCGGGGTGCGTCAGGTGTCCGCCGTGCACATGCAT
>JBHEOS010000102.1:0-5323 GCA_046260695.1 Gammaproteobacteria bacterium | reverse complement strand
GCTCAGCATGTTCAGATCGGAGGCGAGATCGTCCGGGATGAGGTCCCCGTCGGTCGCCTGCGCCAGCTCCTCCAGCGTGCGCAGATCGAACAGCCGCAGACCGTCCGGGGTCAGCATGAGCTGGCGCTGGCGCTGCCAGTCGGTGGCCCCGTAGCTCGTGAACACGCTGTCGAGCGCCCCACCCGGCAGGTTGGTGCTCTTGAGCGCGGGATACGCCTCCTGCGCATTGAAGGTCACCTCGGCGGTGATGTTGGGGATGCGGTTGCCGAAGTTCTCCAGCGGCAGATCCTCGAACACCAGATAGGCCAGCCCGCGAAAGGCCGGTGTGCGGCCATGGCCTTCGGTGGCCTCGATCAGCGGATCGGGCAGCTGGTCCTCGCGCCCCTCATGGAAGCGGAACTCCAGCCCGGGGATCGACACGTCGGGATTGGTGCCGCGCGCGTCATGGATGAGCTTGCCATCGGCCCAGATCCGGATGAGGTCGCCGGCCGGGCCTTCGGCGAGGCCGAGCGCGAAGGAGGCGTAGTAGCCATAGGTGGTCTGGCGCTGACCGCCGCCGCCCTTGCCGCCCACCTTGCGGGTCTGGCGCTCCTCGCGGATCCCGGGTGCCCAGATCACGTTGCCCGCGACCCGCATCGTGCCGTAGATCAGCGGAATGGGCGCGCCATACGCCGAGGAGGTCACCGACAGGTCGCGCAGCCGCGGGCCCTCGATATCCGGCTGGTCGGGGCCGAACAGCAGCGAGCCGACGGTCGAGCCGATCAGCCAGCCGGCCTGCCAGCCGAGCCCGAGCGCCGTGCTCCCCAATGCGCCCGCGCCGGCGATGGCCAGCACCGCCATCAGACCACCCCCGGAATGCGCCACGCCGCGCGCCGGCGCGACAGCCATGGCTCGATCAGCGGCTCCTCGAGCACGCAGCGCCGCAGCGCATGCGCGTGCAGAAGATGCGGTGTCCCGTGCCGCGCGGTAAGGAACCCGGCATGGCAGGGATAGCTGGTCTCGGCAAAGACCAGGATGTCGCCTGGGCGCGCGTCCTTAATCGCGACCGGATCCAGTGCGCGGGCAAATTCCGCCAGCAGCCTCGTGCCGGTGGCACGCCGGTCGTAGCCCGTCACGTCGTGATGCGGCACGCGGAGCGCATCGGCGACCACGATCAGCAGCCCGATGCAGTCGACACCGGCCGGCCCGCGGCCCTGATGGCGCCAGGGGGCCCCGATCCAGCGGCGCGCCTCGGTCACGATATCCTCACCGCGCATTGGGTGTCTCCGTCAGCTTGTCGGCGCCCGGCACGAAGGGATCGCCCCGGAAGTTGAGCACATTGTCGAAGCGATCGATGCAGGTCGTCAGCCGCTTGTCGCAGCCGGGATAGATCTCGAACGCATCACCCGTCCCGACCGGAAAGGGCGGCGGGAAGGACAGGACCAGATCGCCGCTCGACAAGCTGGATCCTCTCACCTCGATGGCCCGACCGCTGTTCTGCCCGGAGGTGAAGATGACGACCCCGCCGGCGAACCAGTCGTCGGGTTTGTCGGTGACGTCGATCGCGGCGGTGAATGACAGCGCGTCGAGCGGTGCGGTGACGAGGCCGGGCCGCGTCCATTGCGGATCGCGGATATCCACCCCGCAGCGCGCATCGCCGAGATCGGCGCGGCAGTCGGGCGTGTAGGGTTCGATCAACCGCTGTGCGAGTACCTGGGACAGGCCGCGCAGCTCGGTGCGCCACTGGCCCTCGCTCGACAGCGTGACCTCGCCCAGCCAGCCGCGGCGCAGGCGGAGAGTGCCCTGCGACGGATCCTGCCAGTTGACCACGAAAATCCGCACCTCGGCGCCGTCATAAAGCCCGGCGCGCAGCGCGTCCGCCTCGAGCCCGGCATCGTCCAGCACGCCCTCGAGATCGACATTGCCGACCGCGAGCCCGGCCTCGGAGGCCACGGCGGTGCGCGAATAGCCTGCGCGGGCGCGATAGATCTCGCCGTCGACCGCGAGATCGCCATCGTGATCGGTGGCGCGAAACACCACCCCGTCACGGCGCGCCAGCCGCCAGCAGGTCGCCAGCGTGAGCACATCGCCCTCGAGATGCGCGGCCAGCTCATACGAGACTGCCTTCATTCGCGGATCTCCACCACGGTGATGCGGCCCCATTGCTGCATCTCGAAGGTCTCGACCGTGAGATCGGCGGCATCGGTGTCGAACCGCGCGGGGACGTCGAACTCGTAGTCGGCTGTGATCTCTGTCCCCGCGTCGGGCGCGGTTGAGAAGACGACGAGGCCGGTGGCATGATCCACGGACACACCGGACGTGACCTCGAGGTCGTCACGATAGACCGTGACCGTTCCGGCGTCCGGCCGCGTGATGCGCCGCTCATGAATGACCCCGCCGCTGTCGTAGCGCCGGACCAGCTGGAACGCGGTCCGTTCCCCGTCGCCTGTCCCCAGCAATTGCCCTTTCGCCCGGAAGTCGGTCCAGTCCCTGAACCGAAACCCGTGCGCGCGGCCGCGGCGGGCATAGAAGAAGGCGAGGAATGCGGCGACATCGGCGCGCGAGCGGATGCCCGTGGAGACGTTCCATTCGCCGCGAGAGCGCTGCCACTGCACGACGCGCTGCTCGCGGCCGCTCTGCGTGGAGGTGATCGCGGTCAGGAACCGCGGCCCGCCGCTGGCCCCGTAGGCGATGGTGGCCGGGAACTGCACGTCGTGAAAGTCGGTCATCTGTGCTCCTACCTGTTGCGCCGCGCCCGCGCGATGGCGCGGCTCATCTCGGCGGTGATCTGGCCCTGCGAGCGGCGGAAGCTGTCGGCATCCGGGGTGCTGATGCTCATGTTGACAGTGACGCCGCCGTCACGGCCGCTGCCACCACCGCGGTGCGCATCGCTAACCTCGCGGCGCGACAGCACCCGCTCGCCGCGCTGCAGGATCGCGGGAACCTCGTCCGGACGCAGACCGACGATGCCACCTGTGTGCATCCGGGGCGCACCGGCGAAGGCCATGGCCGGCACCTGCCGCTGTGGCAGGGCCGAGACGCCGATTACCCCGCCCGAATGCGCCACCGCCGCGGTGAGGCTTCCGCCCAGACTACCTCCAAGACCGCCCCCGATCCCGCCGAGCGCACCGCCCAGCCAGTTCGCGAGCGGCCCGAGCACCGCCGAGCGCAGCGCGATGCGGGTGATGTCCTCGAGCACCGAATTGGCCAGATCGCGGAAATCCACCTTGCCCTTCGTGACCAGCGCCAGAAGCGCATCCTCGGCCCCGCCAAACGCACTGACCAGCGCATCGCCGATCTGCCGGCCCGTTTCCATCGCACTGTCCGCGTAGCCTTCAAGGCTGTCTGAGACCGCGTCCCAGCTCCGTGCTGCCGTCTCGCCCGCCGCCGCGATCGTGTTGCCAGCCTCTGTGGCTGCCGCGGCCGCGCGCCCGGCGGCACCGCCGCTGCTGTTTCCAGCGCCACTTGTGCCCTCGTTGCCGCCGGCGATCCCGTCGAAGGCGTCCCCGATCCCCGCCACCGAGTCCGCTGACGCATCGGCCGCCTCCGAGGTCCGCGCCAGCACCTCGCGGATCGCCTCGACCGACTCCAACGGTCCGGTCGCCGCAGCGCGCAGTGCATCAGCCATGCCGCGCAGGGCGTCCTGCGTGGCGCGGGCGTCGGCGGCATAGGCCCCAAGCCCGAGGTCGGGAATCCGGTACTCCTGCTCGAAGGCTTGCGTGAACGCCTCCGCCGCCCGACCGCCAGCATCGCGGGCCGCGCCCGCGAAGCGGTTCTCGAGGCCCCAGAGGCTGACATCGTCCAGCGCCCCGATGCGCAGCCCGCCGTCGCCTACGGCCCATGCGGGCAATGCCGCGAGCACCGTGTTGATCCCCGCGATGAAGCGGTTCACGCGCCCGATCACCGCATTCAGCAACCGCTCCACGCCGCGCACCATCGCATTGGCCGCACCGG
Source organism: Gammaproteobacteria bacterium (assembly GCA_046260695.1). Classification (GTDB taxonomy): domain Bacteria; phylum Pseudomonadota; class Gammaproteobacteria; order Thiohalobacterales; family Thiohalobacteraceae; genus JAHJQQ01. The sequence continues at coordinate 1,390 of JBHEOS010000102.1, read as the reverse complement.
TCACGACCTCGCCCAGCACGGCCGGCAGATCGGACCAGATCGTGCGCGTGGCCGCAAACGCCCCACGCCAGGTGTTGATGATCAGCGCAGCGCCGCGCGCCACCGCGTCCAGACTGGCCTGCACGCCGTCCGCGACATTGGCGCGGATCCCGGCCCATGCTGCGGCGACCGTGGCCCCGAGCGCCCGCGCGCCGGTGCCCATGCGGTCCCAGACCTCCGCGGCCACGTCGCGCATGAGATCCAGAGCCTCGGAGAAACTCCCCGCCGCCGCGACCAGCCGGCCGAAGCGCAGGATCAGTTCCTGCGCGCCGATCACCAGCGCTATGAGCGGCAGCCGGATCAGCGCCCCGCGCAGCAGCGCCAGCGCCGTGGCCAGCCCGCGCACGCTGACGGCTGCAACCGCCAGCCCGGCAACAAAGCGCCCAGCGACAAGCCCGGCCACCGCTGCGAGCGTCGCCGCCAGCCGGTCGAGATTGCCCAGAACAAGTTCGATGGCGCGGCCCACGGGCCCGCTGCGCTCGGCGAGTGCGGCCATCGCGTCGGCCACAGCCTCCAGCGCCGGGGCCGCGGCGACCGCCAGCTGGTTGGCCAGCCCGCGCCAGATCAGCCCCAGCCGCGAGATCGCATCGTTGGTGCGCTCGATCTGGGCGGCGTCCTGCGCGGAGACCACGACTCCGAAGGCGCGCACGTCCTTCGTCGCCTGACGCAGCGTGGCGCTGTCTATCCGGCCCATGGCGATGGAGCCTTCCTCGCCGAAAAGCTGGCCCGCCACCGCAGCGCGCTCGGCCGCCGGCACGAACTCCTCGATGGCGGCGTTGATCTCTCCCACGCGCTCATCGAGCGGCAGCGCCATGAGGCCTTCAGCCGACAGCCCCAGCCGGTCCAGCGCGTCGGCGGCGGGGCCGGTCCCGGCCGCGGCCTGGCTGAGACGGCGCGTCAGATCCTTGGTGGCCTGCTCGATGCCCGACATCGACACGCCCGCCAGCTCGCCCGCGCGCTCCAGCGTCTGGATCGAGGCCACCGTCGTGCCCAGCGACTGCGCCAGCTTGGCCTGGCTGTCCACGACCTGCAGCCCGCTGCGGATCATCGCCGTGGCAGCCGTGCCCACGGCCGCAGCCCCGGCCGCGGCGGCAATGCGCAGCCGGCGAAAGAACCGGTCGGCGCGCGCATTGGCCGCCTCCATCTCCGAGCCCAGACGCTGGAAGGCGGTGGCGCCGTCGGTGCCGATCCCCTTGAGTTCGGCGCGCACCTGCCGGCCGCCCTCGGCGGCCAGCCGCACCGTGACCTGTTTGGACGCGCTGGTCATTGGGAGTTCCGTTCATTCTGCTGTTTACTGCGCATGCCTTTACCGAGCGGGCGGTCACGGCCTGTGCGCCTATTGCGGGCGCTG
>JBHEOS010000101.1:268-5415 GCA_046260695.1 Gammaproteobacteria bacterium | reverse complement strand
ATTTCAAGCTTGCGCAACGCAGAGCTGCGCGTTCCGGCGCAGCGAACAGTTACCGAACTTTGCGCATGGACCACTAGGCCTCCGAGGCCGGCTTGTCCCAGCGGGTCACCCGCATCGGCGGGATGTTCAGCAGTTCCAGCTCCATCCGCCCGACCCCGAGATAGGGCTGGCACAGCTCCGCGACGCGGTTGCTGACCTGGTAGGCCACGAAGCGCCCCTGCGCCGGCAGCACCTCGGCGACCGCCGCGAGCACCTCGGAGCCGGCCGCATGACTCATGGTGGAGAACGGGATGCCGGAGATGATCGCGTCGGGCGCGCCCAGGCCATAGCGCGCCAGGATCGCCTTCAGATCACAGGCGCTGCCCAGATGCGGGATCAGCCGCGGGTCCGGGATCGCGCTGACCAGGCGATGGAACTGCGGGTTGATTTCGATGCTCAACAGCCGTGCCTCGGGCGGCAGGGCGCGCAGGATCGCCTGGGTGGTGCCCCCGGTGCCGGACCCCAGCTCGACGACGATCCCGGCCGTGGCCAGCCCCGCCGTCCGCAGCACGCGTTTCTCCAGGAACCGGGAACTCGGGATCACCGAGCCGATCTCCATGGGATGCTTCAGAAATTGTCGAAAGAAGGCCAGCCGGTTGCGGCGCGGAGGGTGGTGCGGGTTATTGTTGGGCATCGGTATCACTCCTGGACCGGCGCTACCTTCCGATACCGCGATACACTTGTCAACGGCAGGCCAGGGGCCGGGACCGATCCGAATGGACCTATCTTTAGAAGCCCTGTGACCCACTCACCACCGCAGCACGCAGGAGCACACCATGCACTGGCTGATCTATCTCGTTGTGGGCCTCGTCGCCCTGCTGGCCTGGACGCAGTTCATGGCCTACCGACGGGCCAAGCAGACCGAGGGCCGCGCCGCGCCGGACACCGCGGGGATCGACGGCGAGGCCCACGGTGAGCCCCGCCGGGTCTACTATTTTTTTGCCGCCCAGTGCGGCCCCTGCCGCGCGATCACGCCCCTGGTGGACCGTCTGCGGGTCACCCACCGCAACCTCGTCAAGGTCGACGTGGCCGAAGCGCCCGAGATTGCGCGCGGCTTCGGCATCGCCGCCACGCCCAGCTTCGTCGTGGTGGAAAACGGTACAATCCGCACGGTGCGGCTGGGTGGCCAAAGCGAAACACAACTGCTCGATCTGCTGCGCGCGGAATGATGCAAAGCGTCGCGCCCCCGCCCACACGCCTCCGGAAGCCTACGCGACCATGAACAGACCCTCGGATCATGCACAGGCCCGTCGCAAGAGCCCGGCCGATGACCGCCGGCACACTGCCTTGGTCGCGACGCTGGGACCGTTCGAGCAGAAACCCTGGTGGTGGGATGCCGTACACCCCGATGACCGGGCCTGTGATCTGGACTACGAACGCCTCGTGTTCAAATCCAAACGTTCGCAAAACATCTCCACGCTGGAACTGCCCCAGGTCTTCCTGATGATCCTCAAACGCCTGCTGGCATGGCGGGGCACATACGACTATGTCTTCAGCTTCGAGTGCGATCTGGTCGGGTTTCGGCATCGCCTTCTGGCAGACGCTCCTCGGCATGAAACGGCCTCGGCACGTGATCCTGCAATTCATCATGCGCGAGCAGCAGCCCGACTGGAAATCGAGACTGAAATACCAGGTCATGAAGCTCGTTTTCAGTTCGGTACACCGGGTGGTCGTGTCATCGAAGGGGGAGCTGGCGTATTACCGCGAGGCCTTTCGCTGGAAACCGGAGAAGCTGATCTTCGTGCCATTGCATGGCGCCCCCGAGCATGCGTATCGCCCGGTGCCCGAGTCGGAGGATTACATCGTCTCCGCCGGGCGATCGTTCCGCGACTACCAGACACTGGTGGACGCGCTGCAGGATCTGCCGATCAGGGCCATCATCGTCGGCGGCGCCGGCGCCAAGCAGCGGTATGCCTGCACGCACACTCTGCAGGTGCTGGAAAACATCCCCCTCGACGAGTTGGACGCGCTGATCTTAAAGGCCAAGGCCGTCGTCGTGCCATTGGAAGACCGTCAGATATCCATAGGCCAGAGCGTGATCCTCCAGGCCATGGCCTATGGAAAGGCGGTCATCGCGACCCGGACGCCGGGCACCGTCGATTACATCCGTCATCTGGAGACAGGGATACTCGTCCCGCCCCATGACATCCCGGCGATGAAAGCGGCGCTGCGCATGCTGGAAGACGCCGCCACGCGCAACCGGATCGGTCAGGCCGCGCGCGCCCAGATACGCCAGCACCACCTCCCGTCCCATTACGCCGATAGGCTCAGCGAGGCGCTCTCCCGCTGAACATCGCGTACACATCCCCGTCCCGACGTTTACACACAGCCCGCGACGCCAATTCAGCGAAACAATAACCACGAACTCGAGGCAGAATCCATGAACCAGTCGTTCCCATCGCTGGCGGTAACAGCGCTATTGCTCGCCAGCCCGCTGCTGCATGCCGCCGCAACTTTCAATGAAGTCTACGACGTGGTCTTCGGCGCGGCCCCCGCCCCCGAGAACGACGAGCAGGCACAAGAACAACGCGTTTATCAGCAAAGGGGTCTGCCGCAGTACAAAATAACCGTTAACAACTTTTTTGAAGCGGGCGTCAACCTGCTGGAACAGGACGCCATTCGTACCGTTTCGGAAACCGCAGATTACTACCCTCGGCTGGAAAAGCGGGTGCACAGCAACGGCATCTGCTTCACAGGCACCTGGACCATCACGGAAGAAACGCCCTATACCGGGTATTTCAAAAAAGGCGCCACCGGATTGTTGATCGCACGCGCATCGACTGCGCTATCGGAAACCCGGCGCGGCCAGCCCCGCGCCTTCGGTTTTGCCGGCAAGCTGTTCCCCACCTTGGATCCGGACCTCGCCACCGAAACCGTGAATTTTTTCCTGGCCGATGTCCTGGCAGGTGTGCAACGCGATCACTATCTGGACGTAACGATGACCAACCAGCCGGAAACCGGCTTCCGCTTTTCCGTGATTGTCCTGGGATTGCAGATTGCCAGCGCCTTTTCCAAAGCCGACAAAGATCAGGGTATTCGTCCGCTGTACCCCATTGCCGAACTGGGACTCGCCGGCGGCGAATTGGCGAAATCACCGCAATTCATGCTGCTGCAAGCCAGTGCGGCAACGCCGCGCAATGACGAGGTGGATTTTCGCGATGAACTGAATCTTGAGAAATCCGGCAGTGGCGATCTGATGTTCGATATCCTGGTGTCGGATGTCAGTCCCAGCAAGACCAGCGGCCACTGGGGGCGCATCGGGGCCATTGTCCTAACCAAGAGCGTCGTGTCCTACGGCTGCGACCGCCGGCTACATTTCGCCCATCCCAAAATGAAATGATGTCTACGGACTCGTTTGAATATCGAGCGGGTTAAACGGCAGGGGGTGATCTTGCCGACAGCGGATTTGCCGGCACGGAGGACGTGGAGACACCGTCATGACAGACATGCAGGCGCGCCTGCGCCAATTCGAAACCCTGCTGCTGATCCGGGCCTACGAGGAACGGCTGGTGGACCTGCAACGCAGCGGCGCGCCCGGCACCTGCACCAGCGTCGGCCAGGAGGCCTGCGCGGTTGGCGTGATCGATGCGCTGGAGGCACGCGACCGCATCCTGAGCAACCACCGCAGCGCCGCGCACCTGTTGGCGCGCGGCAGCGATCTCGGACTGGGCACGCGGGCATGGCATTGCCACGCAACGCGTCGATGGCAACGATGTCGAGGCGCTGAATGCCGCCGCCAGGCAGGCCGTAACGGCGATCCGCAGTTCATGAAACTCGTGACTTACCGGCTGCGCGGACATTTCGAGCCCGACGATCAGGCCTATGTCGAGGCCGCCGAACTCGCGCACTGGCAGGCACGCGATCCGATCCGCGTACTGCGCGCCCGGTTGCTCGAATCCGACCGCATCGAGACGACGACACTGGAAGCGATCGCCGCGCGCGTCGCTGCGCGCATCGATACGGCAACGGCCTTCGCCCAGGCGAGCGCCTGGCCGGCCGCGGAAACGCTCACGGACCATGTCTATGCCTGAGGAAGCGCTGATTAGGCCCCCGTTGGCCCTTCGACAAGCTCAGGGCGAACGGGAAATGCCCGTGATAGTGAAGGCGATTCGCCCGTTAATCATATCGCTGTCGCTCCCCGTTTCCGACACGGAAACGCAGCGAAGGGAGTCAGCGCGCAGCGGCTTGTAAATGGCCAGGCTTGCCGCCCCGACCCGGCGACCCGAGGCGCGGCGCGGGGGGCGCTCAGGGGCATCTGATATACTCCGCGCCTGCTCGGGGCCGCTTGCTGCGGCCCACCATTCATCCGACCCAGGAACATCTGACCCAGGAAGCCCCGCCATGTCCGAACCCAGCATCCTCTACACCGAAACCGACGAGGCGCCGATGCTGGCGACCCATTCCCTCCTGCCGATCATCCAGGCCTTCACCCGGGCCGCCGGTGTGGCCGTGGAGAGCCGCGACATCTCGCTGGCCGGGCGTATCCTGGCCCACTTCCCGGAATCGCTGAGCGCGGCCCAACGCGTGGGCGATGCCTTGGCCGAGTTGGGCGCGCTGGCCAAGATCCCCGAGGCGAACATCATCAAGCTGCCGAACATCAGCGCCTCGGTGCCGCAGTTGATCGCCGCGATCCGGGAATTACAGTCCCAGGGCTACGCCGTCCCGGACTACCCGGCCGAGCCTGTCAGCGAGAATCAGAAGGCCATCAAGGCGCGCTATACCAAGGTGCTGGGCAGCGCCGTGAATCCAGTACTGCGCGAAGGCAACTCCGACCGGCGCGTGGCCGCGGCGGTGAAGGCCTATGCGCGCCGGCATCCGCACAGCATGGGTGCCTGGTCGGCCGATTCCAAATCGCATGTCGCGTCCATGTCGACCGGCGATTTCTACGCCAGCGAGCAGTCCGCCGTGCTTGCGGCCGATGGCCAGGTCAAGATCGAACTAGTTGGCGACGACGGCACGATCCAGGTGCTCAAGGAAAAGACCCCGGTGCTCGCGGGCGAGGTGATCGACGCCGCCGTCATGCGCGTCAAGGCGCTGCGCAGTTTCTACGAACAGGCCATCGAGGACGCGCAAGGCCAGGGCGTGCTGCTGTCGCTGCACCTGAAGGC
>JBHEOS010000101.1:0-234 GCA_046260695.1 Gammaproteobacteria bacterium | reverse complement strand
ACCCGATCATGTTCGGACACGCGGTGCACGTTTACTTCAAGGCTGTGTTCGACAAGCACGCCGCCACCTTCAGCCAACTGGGCGTGGACACCCGCAACGGATTGGGCGACGTGTATGCCAAGATCGCCGCGTTGCCAGACAGCGAGCGCCAGCGCATCGAGGCCGACATCCAGGCCGTGTACCCGACCCGCCCCGCGCTCGCGATGGTCGACTCGGACAAGGGCATCACCAACC
>JBHEOS010000100.1:0-5428 GCA_046260695.1 Gammaproteobacteria bacterium | reverse complement strand
GGCCAGCGTCTATACCGACGATGTGTTCCTGTCGTTTCTGCCGCTGTCGCACACCTTCGAGCGCACCATCGGTTACTACCTGCCGATGATGTGCGGCGCGAGCGTGGTCTACAACCGCTCCATCCCGGAGCTCGCCGAGGATCTGGTCAACATCCGGCCGACCATCCTGATCTCGGTGCCGCGTATCTTCGAGCGCGTCTACAACAAGATCCAGGCGGGTCTGACCGAGAAATCGCCGCTGGCACGGGCCCTGTTTGAACGCGCCGTCGCGGCTGTTCATCGGCCTGGGCCTGCCGCTGTTGCAGGGCTATGGGCTGACCGAGACCAGTCCGGTGATTGCCGCCAACAGCATCGAGGACAACCTGCCGGCCAGCGTCGGCACCCCGCTGGCCGATGTCGAGGTGCGCGTCGGCGAGGGCGACGAGCTGTTGGTGCGCAGCCCCGGGGTGATGCTCGGCTACTGGGACAATCCCGAGGCGACCCGGGCCATGATCGACGCGGACGGCTGGCTGCACACCGGCGACCGGGTGCGCATCGACGCCCAGGGACACGTGATCATCACCGGCCGGCTCAAAGAGATCCTGGTGCTGGCCAACGGCGAAAAGGTCCCGCCGGCCGACATGGAAATGGCCATCGTGATGGACCCCTGGTTCGAACAGGTCCTGGTGGTCGGCGATAGCCGGCCGTATCTCAGCGCCCTGATCGTGTTCAACGCCGAACGCTGGCCGATCGAGGCCGCCAAACTCGGCGTCGATCCCGACCTGCCCGACGCCCTGAGCAAGGAGGTGGTCTGCAGCGCCGTGCTGGAGCGGGTAACCGCGCGCCTGCGGGAATTTCCCGGCTACGCGCAAGTCCGCCGGGTGGCCTGCTATCTCGAACCCTGGACCGTCGATGCCGGGCTGATCACCCCGACCCTTAAACTACGCCGCGAACGCATCATCGAGCACTGTCAGACGGAGATCGATCGCCTGTATGCCGGGCATTGATCGGGGACCGGGGAAGGGATAAGCCGCGATTGCTTGCGGCGTTAGGCTTGCAGTACTCACCGGAAAGGGAAGCGCATACATGTCGCGTTCATCGATTACCAGACGGCAGTTCAATAAATGGTTTGCGGCGAGCCTGCTATTAAGTGGCTCTCGTATTCAAGCGCAAATGACCGCCTCTGAAGAGGGTACCGTTTCAGGACAGTCACCCATCCGATTGCATGTCGCCGCGATACAGATGGTCCCAAAGCTGGGTGACGCGCAGGCGAACGTGAACCAGGCAGAAGCCCTTGTTCGGAAGGCCCTTGGGCTGGGCGCGCGTTGGATCGTGTTACCAGAGATGTTTACCTCCGGTGCGGCGTTTCATCCCGACATGCTCAACGCCATTCAGCCATTCGAGGGTACCCCACTCCAACTACTGAAAGATCTTTCCCGCGAGGGCAATGCTGTAATCGGCGGCTCGTTTCTCGCCAAACGTGGGCAACAAGTATTCAATACCTTCGTTTTGGTTTTTCCGGACGGGTCAGTAGTAACGCATGACAAGGATTCGCCGACCTATTGGGAAAATTGCTATTACCGGGGCGGTACTGATGATGGCGTGATGTCTACGCCCATTGGCCCTGTCGGCTCCGTCCTCTGTTGGGAATTTATCCGCTCAAGAACCGCGAGACGATTGGCGAACAAGGTCAAGATGGTCGTGGGAGGCTCCTGTTGGTGGACGCTCCCCGATGATGCTGATTCAGACAACCCGCGAAGAGCCGTGAATCTCAAGATGCTGCAAGATGCTCCGGTTCGCATGGCGCGGATGCTGGGTGTTCCAGTAATACACGGTTCCCACTCAGGCAGGTTCGAAGGATTCTTTAGTCCGGAACTCTCGGATGTTCCCTACAACTCGGCGTACCTGGGTGAGACAATGATTGTCGATGCGGACGGCCGGGTACTTGTCCGTAGAGCGCAAGATGCAGGCGAAGGCGTGGTAACGGCAGAAGTGGTTTTGTCCAGCAAGCCCGTACCAAGCGAACCCATTCCGGAGACTTTCTGGATTCCCAAGGAAATGCCGGATGATTGGAAAGAAGCCTGGGAGCGTTGGTTCGATGCCGGTGCGGATTACTACGAGATGGTGACTGCTCCCTTTATCAAGACAGGTGTGATAAACGAGTACACACCAAAATATCTTAGGTAGCCATGCCTAACGTGGGCGCCCCCGACCTGCCAGACGCCCTGAGCAAAGAGGTGGTGCAACGCCGTGCTGGGACAGACACCGGGCCACCATCGCACGGCCCTGACGACGGCTATACCGCCCGACTCGGTGAGTTTTTCGACGGACTGCTACGCGACCGCGCTGTGATAGCGCATGTGATAGAGCAGCTCCTCGACCACGGCATGCCCCAGATGATCGTGGTCGTCGAAGCGGACGGCCAGGCCGTCGTCGTCGCGGCGACTGATTTGCCCGCTGAGCTGGCGGGACAGCACCTGATAACCGGTGTCGATGCAAAAGCACAGTCGCACTTCGTTGACACCGTCGCCCAATCGTTTCAGATCGACCTCGATGAAGGCCCCCTGAGTGTTGATATCGCGCACCCGCGCCGGACATTCCCGGCCCGGTGTCTCGATGTGCACATGGATGCTCAACTCTTTGCGTGGCTGTTCGCGTCGTTCGAACATCGTGGCCCCCTCGTTAGGCGTTGATGAACCGCGTCACGGCCACTGACCGTCGCGGACAAGCTGTCGCCATCCTGGAAAGCTACGATCCTGGGAACCCTGCGCCTCCCCCCCGGAGTCCGCCTGGTGTTTAGATAGCGGCGGGCGCCGACCTGGCTTGACCGGGGGGCCGGCCGAACAGGCGGAAATAATTCTCGGTGGTCTGGCGGGCCAGCTCCGCGAAGGACTCGCCGCGGACTTCGGCAAGTGCCTCAGCCACATAGCGCACATAGGCCGGCTGATTGGACTTGCCCCGCTTGGGGACCGGGGCAAGGTACGGCGAATCGGTCTCGACCAGAACCCGGTCGGCGGGCACCTGGCGGGCCACCGCGCGCAGGTCCTCGGCATTGCGGAAGGTCACGATCCCGGAGAACGAGATGTAGAAGCCCAGATCCAGGGCCTGGCGCGCCGTGTCCCAGTCTTCGGTAAAGCAATGCATCACCCCGCCCACCGCGGAGGCCCCCTCCTCGCGCAGCACGGCGAGGGTGTCGGCGCGGGCATCGCGGGTATGCACGATCAGCGGTTTGCCCACGGCCCGGGCGGCCTGCACGTGACTGCGGAACTGCGCCTGCTGATGCGCCTTGTGCTCGGCGTCGTAGTAGTAATCCAACCCGGTCTCGCCCAGCGCCACCACCCGGGGGTCCTGCGCGAGCCGGGCCAGGGCGTCGGGGCCTGGGTCCGGACCTTCGCCATCCGTGGGATGCACGCCGACGGAGACGGAGACCTGGGGAAAGTCCTCGACCAGCGCACGCATGGCCGGATAGGCCGCGAGATTGATCGCCACGCACAGGAAATGTCCGACCCCGGCCGCCTCGGCCTGGCGCAGGGCGCCGGCCAGACCGCCCTCGATCTGGTCAAAGGCCAGGCGGTCCAGATGACAATGGGAATCGACGAGTGGGAGGTGGTCGGTGGTCTGCATGGCGCCGGCTAGGGTACTTGTCCCCGGGCGGACTGCCAAGCGGGAACGCGTGGCTACATGGTGTGGGTCGGGCGTTCGGCCTGCAGAGCCCCGGCGAGGTAGGTCTCGATCTTGCGGCGCGCCCCGCCGCCGTCCTGATCGCTGAACTGCACGCCGATGCCGGCCGCGCGGCTGCCCTGCGCACCCCGGGGGGTAATCCAGACGATCTTGCCGGCCACCGGCAATTTCTCGGTCTCTTCCATCAGGGTCAGCAGCATGAACACCTCATCGCCCAACTGGTAGGGTTTGTTGGTCGGGATGAACAGCCCGCCGTTTTTCACGTACGGCATGAAGGCCGCGTACAACGCGCCCTTGTCCTTGATGGTCAATGAGAGGATGCCCTGACGTGCGCCTTTCACCGGTTCGCTCATGTCGCCCTCGTGGTGTCGGTCATCGGGCCTGCCGGCGTTGTTGCTGTCCGCCACGGCCCCAGTCGATCAAAAATTCTTCCAGCAGCAACTGGCGGTTGACCCCGGCCTGCTGCGCCAGTCGCATATGTTGCCAGGCCCGCTCCAGCGCGGCGTGCAGTTCGGCCGGGGCCGCACTTTCAGCCAATGCCTGTAGATTGTTCAGCATATCGCTGTTCTTTAAGGATACTTCCCCGCCCTGCCGCAGACGGATCGCATCCGCCAGGTACTGCCCTGCCCAATATAGCGGACGCAGTAGGGCATCGCTGAACCAGTCCGCGGCGACCCGGGTCGGGTCCTGTCGGCCCCGGCGCACCTCCAGCAACTGGCCGATCCAGACCGCGCGCTGCGTCAGCGTATCCGACTGCGCGAGTTCCAGGGCCCGCAAGGGGGCACCATCGGCCAGCCGCAACACCAGCTGCGGGTCGCCCCCGCACCGCTCGGCCAGCCAGCCTTCGGCGAGCTCGGGAGACGGCACCGGGAAGCGCAGCGTCTGGCAGCGGCTGCGGACGGTCGCGGGCAGGCGCGCGGGTTGCTCTGTGACCAGGACCAATATGGTGTGATCCGTCGGCTCCTCCAAGGTCTTGAGCAGGCTGTTGGCCGCCGCGGTGGTCATCCGCTCGGCCGGCTCCAGCAGGGCGATCTGGTAGCCACCGGCGTGGCTCTTGAGGGACAGCGACTGTGACAGCTCCCGGATCTGATCGATCCCGATCTGGGTCTTGTCCTCGGGCGGGCGGATGCGCAGGAGATCCGGGTGGGTGCCGGCCAGGCGCAGCCGGCAGGCCGTGCAGCGCCCACAGGCGGTGCCGTCGGCCTGCGGCTGAGGGCACAACAAGGCCGCGGCGAAGGCCTCGGCGAAGGCGCGCTTACCGAGCCCGGCAGGTCCGCTGAACAGCAGGCCGTGCGGCAGGCGCCGGGCCGCGACGCGCACCTGCAGCTGCGCCCAGTGGTCCTGCTGCCAGGGATATATATCACTCATATGATCAATTCGTTGAAGATCATTATTCAGACAATACCTGCTCCAGGGCGCGGTCCAACTGGGCCTGAACCTCGGCCAGCGGGCGGCCGGCGTCGATGACCCGGTAGCGGGCCGGTGCGGCGGCGGCCCGGGACAGGTAGGCCTGACGCACGCGCTCGAAGAAGCCGGCGGCCTCCTGCTCGAAGCGGTCCGGCGCGCCGCGCGCCCCGGCCCGCGCCAGGCCGACCTCGACGGGTACATCCAGCAGCAGGGTCAGATCGGGCCGCAGTTCGTCCTGCACCAGGGCCTCCAGTTCGGCGATGCGCGCCAGCGACAGGCCGCGGCCGCCGCCCTGGTAGGCATAGGTCGCATCGGTGAAGCGGTCGCACAGCACCCACTCACCGGCCGCGAGCGCGGGTTG
>JBHEOS010000010.1:14991-42941 GCA_046260695.1 Gammaproteobacteria bacterium | reverse complement strand
CTCGAAGTCTTCCTGATCCGCCAGATCGGTGCGTCCGGCCTGCGCGTATTGCGCCAGGGATTCGCGGCGCTGCTTGAGCATCTTGTCCAATACCGCCAGGACCTGGGGATCGTCGAGCACGATGCGCTCATCGACCTCGCGTTGCTTGATGGCGGCCAAGATCAGGCGGACGACGCCCAGACGGCGCTTGTCGCCCGCGCGCATCGCGTCTTTCATATCCGTCTGAATACGCGCCGTGAGCGACATGCGCCGGGCCTGAGCTGGGCAATCAGTACTTGCGGGTACGGCGGGCGCAGGGCGACTTCGAACGGCTCGTTCTCTCGTACACGAACGCTGGGCATGAAATCAGTTACCTCAATTTGGACTGCTGAATCCAAGGGGCGGCGGCCGCGCCGCGCCCTAAGGGCCTAAAGGGGGACGGATTCTAATCCCTCGCGCAGCCGAAAGCAAAACCCAGCCGGAGACAAACCCAGCCGGCCCCGCCCGTGGGCGCCGGCCTCAGAACAGGTCGACCGGATCGACGTCGATCGACCAGCGCACCCGGCGGGCGGTCTTGAGTTCGCCCAGCCGGGGTATCCAGGCGGCCAGCAGGTGATGCAGACGACCGCGGTCGGGCGCGACCAGCAGCAGTTGGGCGCGAAAGCGCCCGGCACGGCGCTCCATGGGCGAGGGCACCGGCCCCCAGAACTCCACGCCCGCGGCCGGCGCCGCATCGGCCGCCGCGCGGGCCTGGTCGAGGAAGTTTCCGGGGGCGCGCGCATCGGCCGCCTCGGCGCGTAACAGGGCCAGGCTGCGAAACGGCGGCAATCCGGCCGCCTGGCGCTCGGCCAGCGCGGCGGCGGCGAAGGCCGGGTAGCCGGCCTCCACCAACTGACACAGCAACGGGTGCTCGGGATGGTGGGTCTGGATCAGCACCTCGCCGGGGCGTTCAGCGCGTCCGGCACGCCCGGCCACCTGAATGATCTGCTGGGCGAGCCGCTCGCCGGCGCGGAAATCGGCGCTGAACAGGCCCTGGTCGGCCTCCAGGATGCCCACCAGGGTCACCCCGGGGAAATGATGTCCCTTGGCCAGCATCTGGGTACCCAGCAGCAGGCGCGCCTCGCCGCGGGTCGCCTGGGCCAGCAGATCCTCCAGCCGGCCCTTGCGGCGGGTGCTGTCACGGTCGATCCGCAGCGGGGGGAGATCGGGAAAATGCCGCGCCAGGGCCTGTTCGACCCGTTCGGTCCCGGCCCCCAGCGGCCGCAGGTCGGCGCAGCCGCAGGCCGGACACTGGCGCGGGATCGGCTGCTGGCTGCCGCAGTGATGGCAACGCAACAGCCCCTGCCCCTGGTGCAGGGTCAGGTGGGCGTCGCAGCGCCGGCATTCGCCGACCCAGCCGCAGGCGTGACACAGCAGGGTCGGCGCGAAGCCGCGCCGGTTCAGGAACAGCAGCACCTGGCCGCCGCGCGCCAGATGCCCGCGCATATGTTCCAGCAGCGTGGCCGACAGGCCCTCGTCGAGGGACTGGTTGCGGATGTCGAGCAGCCGCAGCCGTGGCGGCGCGGCCGCGCCGGCGCGTTCCGGCAGCGACAGGTGCCGGTAGCGGCCCTGCCGGGCGTTGTACAGCGTCTCCAGCGACGGTGTGGCCGAGCCGAGCACCACCGGCACGCCGTCGCGGTGCCCACGCCAGACCAGCAAGTCGCGCGCCGAGTAGCGGAAACCCTCCTGTTGCTTCAGCGAGGCGTCGTGCTCCTCGTCGATGATGAACAGGCCGGGCCGCGCCAACGGTACCCAGGCCGCCGAGCGGGTACCGATGATCACCCGTGCCGCGCCGGCGCGCGCCGCCAGCCAGGCATTCAGGCGTTGCCCCGCATTCAGCCCCGAGTGCAGCAGCGTCGGCGCGAAGCCCAGGCGCTGCTGAAAACGCTCGACAAGTTGCGGCGTCAGGCCGATCTCGGGCACCACCACCAGCGCCTGCCGCTCCAGCGCGAGGCACTCGGCGACGGCCTGGAGATACACCTCGGTCTTGCCGCTGCCGGTCACGCCGTCGAGCAGAAAGCTCTGATAGCGTCCCTGGCCTTCGGCGATGGCGGCCGCCGCCGCGGCCTGGGCGGGGTTCAGCGCGGGTGCGACGCCCGGGCTTGCGCTGACCCCGCGGGGGACCACCCGCGGCGCGTGCGTCTCGATCCAGCCGCGCGCGACCAAGGCGCGCAGCACATGCGACCCGAATCCGGCGGCCTCCAGGTGCTCGCGCGAACAGCCGTCGGGGTGTTGTCCCAGATAGTCCAGGGCCTGCGCTTGGCGCGGCGCGCGCGTCAGCACGCCGCGATCGGCACCCCGGCCGGTCTCACTGAGACACCACACCACCGCGCCGCGCGCCTGCGCCGGTTGTCCGCCGCGCAAGGCCACCGGCAGGCAGGCCGCGAGCACCTCGCCCAGCGGGTGCTGATAGTAACCGGCCGCCCACTGCGCCATGGCCAGGATGTCCGCCGGCAGTAGCGGTTCGGCGTCGAGCACGGCCAGGGCCCGCTTCAGGCGCGCGGGGTCCAGCGCGCTGTGGGCGACGGTCTCCACCAGCACGCCGACCGTGCGGCCACGCCCGAACGGCACGCGCAGACGCACGCCGGGCGCCAGCGGCCCGACCCCGTGCGGCGGCAGGTAATCGAACAGCCGGTACAGGGGCGAGGGGATCGCCAGACGCAGGATGGGCTCAGACATGGGCTTCCGGGGGGCGGCGATAGCGATTCTGTCGATTTACGGAGGGAGGCTTAGTGCTCATGTTTGATCCGAATTCTTACTATGCACACCTAAGCCATTATCCCTATTGAGGCTCGCGGGTTATTCACAAAATCTGTGGATAACTTTGTGGATGCTTTGGGGTCAAGCACCTCCGGACCGCGCCGTTGTTACCGTTTTGTTAAAACGGTCAATTCCTCGCCAGCCACATTAGCAACGGATAATCAATGAGATATAAAAAATCAGCTGCGCCGGCTGACGCGCGGCGTCGATTTGCCGTCACGCCCCCCGGGGCAATCTCCCGCCTGTGCATAAAACCCCTGACCTGGGTTGTAATGTCCGAACCGATATGTTGCGCGTGGCCCACAGATCTCTCCCCGAGGGTGGCGGATCTGGCGGGGTATTCAACCACAGATCTGACTTGCACAAGCGCCGGGGCGACGCGCCGGTCTCCCGGACGCTGCAAGGCGAGGTCCGGGGCCGGTTTTGCGCGGGCCGAAAAAAGCGGGGCGCCCTTCTGGACGCCCCGGCGGGGTGGTACGGGGTGGGCCGGGACTACAGCTGCTTCACCGCCTGGATCAACCGGCCCGCGACCTCTTGGCCGTCGCCGTACAGCATGCGCGTGTTGTCGAGGAAGAACAGCGCGTTCTCAATGCCTGAGAAGCCGGTGCCGCGGCCGCGTTTGATCACGATCACGTTCTTGGCCTTGTCGGCGTCGAGGATCGGCATGCCGTAGATCGGGCTGTTGGGGTCGGTGCGGGCGACCGGGTTCACGACATCATTGGCGCCAATGATCAGCACGACATCCGCGGTCGGGAATTCGGCGTTGATCTCTTCGAGGTCGTAGATCTTGTCGTAGGGCACGCCAGCCTCGGCGAGCAGCACGTTCATGTGGCCGGGCATGCGGCCGGCGACCGGGTGAATGGCAAACTTCACCGTCACACCCTGGTCTTCGAGCTGCTTGCAGAATTCCCAGACCTTGTGCTGCGCCTGGGCCACGGCCATGCCGTAGCCGGGCACGATGATCACCTTGCTGGCGTAGGCCATCATCACGGCGGCGTCGCTGGCGTCGATCTCCTTCATCACGCCGCCGGTGTCGGCCGCCGGCTCGCCGCCGCTGGCGCCAAAGCCCGAGAACAGCACGTTGCTGATCGGCCGGTTCATGGCCTTGGCCATCAATTGTGTGAGCAAGGTGCCGGCCGAGCCGACCACGGTGCCGGCGATGATCATCGCGGCATTGCCGAGCACAAAGCCTTCGAAGGCCACCGCCAGGCCGGTCAGGGCGTTGTACAGCGAGATCACCACCGGCATGTCGGCGCCGCCGATCGGCAGGGTCATCAGGATGCCGAAGGCCAACGCGAGCAGGAAGAACGCCAGCAGCGGAAAGCCGCCGGTCGAGCCACTGAACATCAACACCAGGCCGAACAGCACGGCGGCGCCGAACACCGCCAGGTTGAACTTCTGCTGACCGCGGAAGATGAACGACTTCTTGATCAGGCCTTGCAGTTTGGCGAAGGCGATCATCGAGCCGGAGAAGGCCACCGAGCCGATCAGCCCGCCGAGCACCGCGAGCACCAGGAAACTCTGGCTGGCGAACTCGCCCCTGAGCAGCTCCACGGCCGCAATCGCCGCCGCCGCGCCGCCGCCCATGCCGTTGTAGATGGCGATCATCTGCGGCATGTCGGTCATGGCGACCTTCTTGCCGGTGTACCAGGCCGCGCCACCGCCGATCAGCATGGCCAGCACCATCAGCCCGAGGTTGTGCATGCCCGGCCAGAAGAAGGTGGCCAGGGTCGCCACCAGCATGCCGGCGCCGGCCCACAGGATGCCGTCGCGCGCCGTCCTCGGCGAGCTCATGCGCTTCAGACCGAGGATGAACAGCACGGCCGCGGCGAAATAGCTCAACTGGATCATTTGCCGGTCTCCTTGCTGCTCTTGAACATCTCGAGCATGCGCTCGGTGACCACGTAGCCGCCGACCGCATTGCCGGCCGCGAGCATCACGCCGAGGAAGCCGACGAAGCGCTCCAGGTCGGTGTCGGCGTGGCCCATGGCGACCATCGCGCCGACCAGCACGATGCCGTGCACGAAATTGGAACCGGACATCAGCGGGGTGTGCAGGATCACCGGCACCCGGGCGATCACCTCGTAGCCGGTGAACGCGGCGAGCATGAAGATATACAGGGCGGTAAAACCTTCGATCATGAGCGGGCTCCTTCGATCAGGTCGCGCGTCGCGGCATGCTTGATCTCGCCGGCATGGGTCAGGGCACTGTCGCGGATCACCTCGTCGTCCCAATCCAGCGTCAGTTCGCCGTGTTTGATCATGGGGCTGAGGAAATTGAGCAGGTTCTTGGCGTACATCTCGCTGGCATGGACCGGCAGCAGGCTCGGGACGTTCAGCGGGCCGTAGATGATCACGCCGTTGTGTTCGATCTGTTCGCCGGGCTGGGTCAGTTCGCAGTTGCCGCCGCCCTCGGCGGCCAGGTCGATGATCACCGCGCCGGGTTTCATCTGCGCGACCACCGCGGCCGGGATGATCCGCGGCGAGGCGCGGCCGGGGATCGCGGCAGTGGTGATCACGGCGTCGGCGGCGGCGATGTGCTTGGCGAGGATCTCGGCCTGTTTCTGTTTCTCTTCCTCAGTCAGTTCGCGCGCATAGCCACCCGTGCCTTCGGCGGCCACGTCGGTGTCGACGAACTTGGCGCCCAGCGACTGCACCTGTTCCTTGGTCGCCGCGCGCACGTCGTAGCCCTCGACCATCGCGCCCAGGCGCTTGGCGGTGGCGATGGCCTGGAGCCCGGCGACGCCAGCGCCGATCACCAGGACCTTGGAGGGGCGGAGGGTGCCGGCGGCGGTGGTCAGCATCGGGAAGAAGCGGCCACTGAGGCTGGCGGCCATCAACGCGGCCTTGTAACCGGCGACGGCGGCCTGCGAGGACAAGGCGTCCATGCTCTGGGCGCGGGAGATGCGCGGGACCAGTTCCATCGCGAAGCTGGTGATCTGGCGGTCACGCAGCCGGGCGACCAGCTCAGCGTGTTTGTGCGGCTGCATGAAGCTGACCACCACCGCGCCTTCCTTGAGCGCGTCGATCTCCTCCAGGGTTGGCGGCTGGACCTTGAACAGTACGTCGGCCCGGCCGAGCAGCGCGGCGCGATCACTCACGACCTCGGCGGTGGTGTAGGCGCTGTCGGGGTTCCGGGCACTGAGCCCGGCACCCGCCTCGATCAGGACCGTACAGCCCAGTTTGGCGAAACGTTCGGCGACGAGGGGGTCCAGGGCCACGCGGCATTCATCCGCCGTGGTTTCCTTGGGTACGGCCACGACAATCGGCATTCTCAGGCTCTCCGCAGACGGCAGGCTGGTTGCGACAACGCCCGGGCGGGATGGGCGCCGCCCGGGCGCCGGGACGGTCCATGATTCGGCCGGTCGATGGGCGTTATTCCACGCCCGAAAAAGCGGTCATGATACCGGAATCCCCCCGGCGGTTGAATATGAACCGGGGCCCTCACCGGGCCGCCACGATTCCCCGTCGGCGGGCAAAAGTTACTGATTTGTGAAAGTTTACTTTTACTGATGTTTCTGACATAAAGGCCGCACATGCGCGGAGCCAGTGCTGTGATCAGTCTAAGTCTTCAGATCCTGCGCACCGACGCCGCCGGTATGCCGCTGGAGTGGGTCAACTACCGGGACGCCGTGCGCCTCTACCACCTGGGGCAGGTCGCCTACGCCTGCGGGACCCTCCTGGTCCGCGTGCACGGCGGTATCAATGCCCTGACCGGACGGCGCAGCCAGATCGATCTGAACTCGATCATCGCCACCCACGGCAGCAACCATGCCCTCAACCGCGACCGCGACCGCTATGTCCCGCCGCTCAACAACGCCGCCCTGTTCAAGCGCGATGCGCACCTGTGCCTGTACTGCGGCGAACACTTCCGCGACAGCGAGCTGTCGCGCGACCACGTGACACCGCTCAGCCAGGACGGGGCCGACGCCTGGAACAACGTGGTCACCGCCTGCAAGCGCTGCAACAACCACAAGGCCGGCCGGCGCCCGGAACAGGCGCGGATGGAATTGCTGGCCGTGCCGTTCACCCCCACCCACGCCGAATACATCTATCTGCAAGGCAAGCGCGTGCTCGCCGATCAGATGGAATTTCTGCGCGCGCACTTCCCGCGGCACAGTCCCTTGCACCAGCGCCTGGCGGCCAAGGCCGGATAGGCGGCCCTCCCGGGCGCTGGCGGCACCCGATCGAGAACCGATGCAACCCTGGCCCCGTATCCGTGAGCACCTCCGCGCCGAGACCGGCGTGCGCCTGAGCGACGCGCGCGAGGCCGTCGCGGGCGGCTGCATCAACGAGGCCGTGCGTGTACGCGGCGAGGGGCGGGATTTCTTCGTCAAGCTCAACGCGGCCGACCTGGCCGACATGTTCGCCGCCGAGGCCGAGGGTCTGCGTGCGATTGCGGAAACACACACCGTGCGGGTGCCCGCGCCGGTGTGCTGGGGGGTGGCCGGCGACACGGCCTATCTGGTTCTGGAACATCTCAGCTTCGGGCGGGGCGGACGCGGCGCCGTGCTCGGTGAACAGCTGGCGGCGATGCACCACGCCACGCGCGCAGACTTCGGCTGGCACCGCGACAACGCCATCGGCTCGACGCCGCAGCTCAACACGCCGACGCATGACTGGATCAGCTTCTGGCGCGAGCGGCGTCTGGGCTATCAGTTGCAATTGGCCGCGCGCAACGGCTGGGGCGGGGAATTACACGACCTGGGCGAGCGGCTGCTGGTGGATATGCCCGCGCTGTTCGACGGCTATCGCCCGCAGGCCTCGCTGCTGCACGGCGATCTCTGGTCCGGCAATCACGCCTACCTGGCCGACGGGCAGCCGGTGATCTTCGATCCGGCGGTGTATTACGGCGACCGCGAGGCCGATCTGGCCATGACCGAGCTGTTTGGCGGTTTCGGCAGCGATTTCTATGCCGGCTACCGCGCGGCCTGGCCGCTGGATGCCGGCTATGCGACACGCAAGACCCTCTACAACCTCTATCACATCCTGAACCACCTGAACCTGTTCGGCGGCGGCTATCAGGGACAGGCCCTGCGCATGACCCGGGAACTGCTGGGGCAGTGCGCCTGAACGGCCGCGTGGCGTGAAGGGGCGGGGTTCAAGCGGCCGTGTGATACGCGCGGCTGAGCGCGTGCACCGCCTCGATCATCGCGGCGGCGTGGTCGGGGTCGATCTGGGGGTGGATGCCGTGACCGAGGTTGAACACATGGCCGCTGCCGTGGCCGAAATCCGCCAGCGTCCGGGCGACCTCGGTGCGGATCCGCTCGGGCTGCGCGTAGAGCACGGCCGGATCGAGATTGCCTTGCAGGGCGACCCGCGCCCCGACGCGCGCGCGCGCCGCGCCGAGGTCGGTGGTCCAGTCCAGACCCAGCGCGTCGGCGCCGCTGTCGGCCATCGCCTCCAACCACTGGCCGCCGCCCTTGGTGAACAGGATCACCGGCACTCGCCGGCCGTCCTGCTCGCGGGTCAGCCCGGCGATGATGCGCGTCATATAGGCCAGCGAGAAGGCCTGGTATTCGCGCGGGGCGAGCGCCCCGCCCCAGGTGTCGAACAGCATCACGGCCTGGGCGCCGGCGGCGATCTGCGCGTTGAGATAAAGGGTCACGGCGCGGGCCACGGTGTCGAGGAGCTGATGCAGCAGCGCCGGGCGGTCGTAGAGCAGCGCCTTGATGGTTGCGAACTCCTTGCTCGATCCGCCCTCGACCATGTAGGTCGCCAGTGTCCAGGGGCTGCCGGAAAAGCCGATCAGCGGCACCCGGCCGTCAAGCTCGCGGCGGATCAGCCGTACCGCGTCCATCACGTAACGCAGCTCGCCCTCCGGGTCGGGCACACCGAGCGCGCGGATGTCGGCCTCGCTGCGCACCGGCCGGCGGAAGCGCGGCCCCTCGCCCTCCTCGAAATACAGGCCCAGGCCCATGGCGTCGGGCACGGTCAGGATGTCGGAGAACAGGATCGCCGCGTCGAGCGGAAAGCGCTGCAACGGCTGCAAGGTGACCTCGCAGGCGAGTTCCGGCGTCTGGCACAGGCGCATGAAGTCGCCGGCCCGCTCGCGCGTGGCGCGGTATTCAGGCAGATAGCGCCCCGCCTGGCGCATCATCCAGACCGGGGTGACATCCACCGGCTTGCGCAGCAGGGCCCGCAGGAAACGGTCGTTTTTCAGTTCAGTCATGTTGTTTTGAGCTACCTGGGCGCGCCGGGATGTGTCGGATGTGCCGGGAGGTGATGGGCGATTAGCGCGGCAGATCCGACGCGCCCATCAGGTACTCATCGACCGCGCGCGCGCACTGGCGGCCTTCGCGGATCGCCCAGACGATCAGCGATTGGCCGCGACGCATATCGCCGGCGGCGAATACCTTGTCGAGTGAAGTCTTGTAGGCCTCGGCGCCATCGGTCGCGCCCTGCACATTGCCACGGCCGTCCAGCGCCACACCGAGCTCCTGCAGCAGGCCCTCGTGCACCGGGTGCACGAAGCCCATGGCCAGCAGGATCAGATCGGCCTTGAGTTCGAACCCGGAGCCGGGCAGCTCGGACATCTTCCAGGCGCCGTTGGCGTCCTGGGTCCATTCGACCTGGGCGCAGGCGATGGCCTTGGCCTGGCCGTGCTCGCCGCGGATCTCTTTAGTGGTCACCGACCACCGGCGCTCGCAGCCTTCCTGGTGCGAGGAGGAGGTGCGCAGCTTGTTGGGCCACTCGGGCCAGGTCAGCGCCTTGTCCTCCCGCTCCGGCGGCTTGGGCAGGATCTCCAACTGGGTGACCGAGGCCGCGCCCTGGCGGTTGGAGGTGCCGATGCAGTCTGAGCCGGTATCGCCGCCGCCGATTACCACGACGTGCTTGCCGGTGGCCACGAGCGACTGCGCCTCAGGGAGGCTGTCGCCGGCCACCCGCCGGTTCTGCTGCGGCAGAAATTCCATCGCGAAGTGCACGCCCTTCAGTTCGCGGCCCGGGATCGGCAGGTCACGCGGGTGCTCCGAACCGCCGGCGAGCACCACGGCGTCGAATTCCGCCAGCAACTGCTGCGCAGGAAGATCCACGCCCACATGCACGCCGGTTTTGAATTCCACGCCCTCGGCGGCGAGTTGCTGCAACCGTCGGTCGATGAGCGGTTTTTCCATCTTGAAGTCGGGGATGCCATAGCGCAGCAGGCCGCCGATGCGGTCGGCCTTCTCCAACACGCTGACCGCATGGCCGGCACGCGCGAGCTGCTGGGCGCAGGCCAGGCCCGCCGGGCCCGAGCCGACCACGGCCACGCGCTTGCCGGTCGGGCGCGCGGCCGGCTGCGGCGCGAGCCAGCCGTTCACCCAGGCCTTGTCGACGATCGCGCACTCGATGGATTTGATGGTGACCGGGTTGTCGTCGATGTTCAGCGTGCAGGCCGCCTCGCAGGGCGCCGGGCAGACCCGCCCGGTGAATTCCGGGAAGTTGTTGGTCGAGTGCAGGACCTCGCTGGCGCGCTGCCAGTCGCCGCGGTACACCAGATCGTTCCAGTCCGGGATGATGTTGTTGACCGGACAGCCCGGGTGACAGAACGGGATGCCGCAGTCCATGCAGCGTGCGCCCTGGTTGGCCAGCTCAGCGTCGCTGAGCGGGAGACTGAACTCGTGGTAATGCCTGAGACGCTGTTCGACAGGCGCGTAGGCGCGGTCCAGGCGCGCGAATTCCATGAACCCGGTGGGCTTGCCCATGCTGTTATTTTCCTCCCACTGCGGCGGCGGTCCGACCTGCGGGCGTCGGTGTCTGGCGCATCTGCTCCAACGCCTGACGGTAGTCGACCGGCATCACCTTCACGAACTTCGGCAGATAGGCGTTCCAGTGGTCGAGGATCTCGCGCGCACGGCTGCTGTTGGTGTAGTGCAGATGCTGCTCGATCAGCCCGCGCAGACGCTGCGCATCGAAGCGCGTCATATCACTGCGCACATCGACCTGCCCGTGCATCTCCAGGTCGCCGCCCTGATGTTCGAGCGACTCCAATGCCGCGTCCTCTTCCGGCACCGGTTCGAGCTCGACCATGGCGAGGTTGCAACGTCGGGCGAAATCGCCGCCCTCGTCGAGCACATAGGCGATGCCACCGCTCATGCCCGCGGCGAAGTTACGCCCGGTCTGGCCGAGCACGACCACCACGCCGCCGGTCATGTATTCGCAGCCATGATCGCCGACGCCCTCGACCACCGCGGTGGCGCCGGAGTTGCGCACCGCGAAGCGCTCGCCGGCCACGCCGCGGAAGAAGCACGCGCCGGAAATGGCCCCATAGAGCACGGTGTTGCCGACGATGATGTTCTGCTCGGCGATGATCGGGCAGTCCGCCGGCGGGTAGACCACGATGCGCCCACCGGACAAGCCCTTGCCGACGTAGTCGTTGGCCTCGCCCTCGAGCTCCAGGGTGATGCCGTGCGCGAGCCAGGCACCGAAACTCTGCCCGGCGATGCCCTGCAATTTCACATACAGGGTGTCCTCCGGCAGGCCCGCATGACCGTAACGCTCGGCGACCCGCCCCGAGAGCATGGCGCCGACGGTACGGTTCACGTTGCGCACCGGGGTCTCGATGCGCACCGCCTCACCGCGCTCCAGGGCCGGCCGCGCCTGCTCGATCAGCGTGTTGTCGAGCGCCTTGTCCAGCCCGTGGTCCTGACGCTCGCAATTGCGAATCGCCACGCCCGGCGCCGGTGTGGGCATGGCGAGGATCCGCGAGAAGTCCAGGCCCGCCGCCTTCCAGTGCGAAATCGCGCGGCGCATGTCCAGCCGGTCGGCGCGGCCGGTCAACTCGTCGAGGCGGCGGAAGCCGAGCCGCGCCATCAGCCGGCGCACCTCCTCGGCAACGAAGAAGAAATAGTTCACCACATGCTCGGGCTTGCCGGTGAAACGCTTGCGCAGCTCGGGGTCCTGGGAGGCCACGCCAACCGGGCAGGTATTCAGATGACACTTGCGCATCATGATGCAGCCTTCGACGATCAGCGGCGCGGTGGCGAAGCCGAACTCGTCGGCACCCAGCAGCGCGCCGATCACCACATCGCGGCCGGTGCGCATGCCACCGTCGACCTGCACGGCGATGCGCCCGCGCAGCCGGTTCAGCACCAGCGTCTGATGGGTCTCGGCCAGGCCGATTTCCCAGGGACTGCCGGCGTGCTTGATCGAGGTCAGCGGGCTGGCGCCGGTGCCGCCGTCGTAGCCGGCGATGGTCACATGGTCGGCGTGCGCCTTGGAGACGCCGGCGGCCACCGTGCCGACGCCGATCTCGGACACCAGTTTCACGCTGATGCGTGCCTGCGGATTCACGTTCTTCAGGTCGTGGATCAGCTGGGCCAGATCTTCGATCGAATAGATATCGTGGTGCGGCGGCGGAGAGATCAGGCCCACGCCCGGGGTCGAGTGGCGGACCTTGGCGATCCGCGCATCGACCTTGTGGCCGGGCAGCTGGCCACCCTCGCCAGGCTTGGCGCCCTGGGCCATCTTGATCTGGATGTCGTCGGCATTGACCAGGTATTCGGTGGTCACGCCGAAACGCCCCGAGGCCACCTGCTTGATGGCCGAACGCGTCGAGTCGCCGTTGGCCAGCGGCTTGAAGCGCCCGGCCTCCTCACCGCCCTCGCCGGTGTTGGATTTGCCGCCGATGCGGTTCATGGCGATCGCCAGCGTGGTGTGCGCCTCCCAGGAGATGGCGCCGAACGAGATGGCCCCGGTGGCGAAGCGCTTCACGATCTCCCCGGCCGGTTCGACCTCGTCGAGCGGGACCGGCTGGTCGGCGAACTTGAACTCGAACAGCCCGCGCAGCGTCAACAGCCGCGAGTTCTGCTCGTCGATCAGCCGCGAGAACTCGGCGAAGGTCTGGGCGTCGTTGGCGCGGGTGGCGTGCTGGAGCTTGCTGATGGTCTCCGACGTCCAGGCGTGATCGTCGCCGCGCAGGCGCAAGGCGTAATCGCCGCCGACGTCCAGGGCGTTGGCGTAGATCGGGGCCGCGCCGTAGGCATCACGGTGCCAGCGCGCGGCCTCCGCGGCGACCTCCGGCAGCCCGATGCCCTCGACCACGCTGGCGGTGCCGGTGAAGTAGCGCTCGATGAACGCGTTCTTGAGCCCGACCGCGTCGAAGATCTGCGCGCCGCAGTAAGACTGGTAGGTCGAGATGCCCATCTTGGACATGACCTTCAGCAGGCCCTTGCCGACCGCCTTGATGAAACGCTTGTGCGCCTCGGCCTCGTCCACGCCCTCCGGGTACTCGGCGTGCATCGCGGAGATGGTCTCGAAGGCCAGATAGGGATTGATCGCCTCGGCGCCGTAGCCGGCCAGCACGGCGAAGTGATGCACCTCGCGCGCGGTGCCGGTCTCGACCACCAGACCCGACTCGGTGCGCAGGCCATTGCGCACCAGGTGATGGTGCACCGCGCTGGTGGCGAGCAGTGCGGGGATCGGGATACGCGCCGCGCTGACCGCGCGGTCGGACAGGATCAGAATGTTAAAGCCCGCGCGCACCGCGGCCTCGGCCTGCGCGCACAGGGCGTCGAGCGCACCCTCCAGGCCCGCGGCACCCTGCTCGGCGGGATAGCCGATGTCGAGCGTCTGGGTGCGGAACGCGCCCTGCGTGGTCTGCTCGATGCCGCGGATGCGCTCCAGATCCTTGTTGGTCAGGATCGGCTGCTGCACCTCCAGGCGCATGTGGCTGCCGGCGCTGTCGAGGTCCAGCAGATTCGGCCGCGGCCCGATCAACGACACCAGCGACATCACCAGTTCTTCACGGATCGGATCGATCGGCGGATTGGTAACCTGGGCGAAATTCTGCTTGAAGTAGTTGAACAGCGGCTTGGGCCGGTTCGACAGCACGGCCAGCGGGTTGTCCGTGCCCATGGAGCCGACCGCCTCCTGGCCGGTGAAGGCCATCGGCCGGATCAGCAGGCGCAGATCCTCCTGCGTGTAGCCGAAGGCCTGCTGGCGATCCAGCAGCGTGGCGGGGTCGCCGCCGTCGGCCGGCGCGCCCGCCGGCAGGTTCTTCAGATGGATCTGGGTCTTGTCCAGCCAGGCCTGGTAGGGCTGGGCGGTGGCGAGCTGCGCCTTCAGCTCGCTGTCGTCGATGATCCGACCCTGTTCCAGATCGATCAGGAACATCTTGCCCGGTTGCAGCCGCCACTTCTTGACGATCTTGTGGCTGGGGATGTCCAGCACACCCATCTCCGAGGCCATCACCACCAGGTCGTCGTCGGTGATCAGGTAGCGCGCCGGACGCAGACCGTTGCGATCCAGCGTGGCGCCGATCTGGCGGCCGTCGGTGAAGGCCACCGCGGCAGGCCCGTCCCAGGGCTCCATCAGCGCGGCATGGTATTCGTAGAAGGCGCGGCGCTGTTCGTCCATCAGCGGATTGCCGGCCCAGGCCTCCGGGATCAGCAGCAT
Organism: Gammaproteobacteria bacterium; assembly: GCA_046260695.1. Taxonomy (GTDB): domain Bacteria; phylum Pseudomonadota; class Gammaproteobacteria; order Thiohalobacterales; family Thiohalobacteraceae; genus JAHJQQ01. The sequence goes on along the minus strand of JBHEOS010000010.1, from coordinate 28,788 downwards.
CATCGCGTGCGCCAGCGAGTAGCCGCCGGTGACCAGCAGCTCCAGGGCGTTATCGAAGCAGGCCGAATCGCTCTGGCCCTCGGCGATCAACGGCCAGAGCTTGTCCAGATCGTCGCCGAGCAGGGGCGAGGCCAGCGAATGGCGGCGCGCGCGCATCCAGTTCACGTTGCCGCGCAGGGTGTTGATCTCGCCGTTGTGGGCGATCATGCGGAACGGGTGCGCCAGATCCCAGGACGGAAAGGTGTTGGTCGAGAAGCGCTGGTGCACCAGCGCCAGCGCCGATTCCAGGCGCTCATCGCGCAGGTCGCGGTAATAGCTGTCGACCTGATCGGCCAGCAGCATGCCCTTGTAGACCAGCGTGCGCGACGACAGCGAGGGCACATAGAACTGTTCGCGGCCCTCCCAGTCGGAGTCGCTCACCCGGTTCTCGGCGCGCTTGCGGATCACGAACAGCGCGCGCTCGAACGCCTCCTGGCCGGCGAGCTGCGCGCCCCGGCCGATAAAGATCTGGCGCACCACGGGTTCGACGGCCTTGACCGATTCACCAAGGCCGTGGTTGTCGACCGGCACGTCGCGCCAACCGAGCACCTGCTGGCCTTCCTCGCTGACGATCTGCTCCAGGCACGCCTGGGCCTGGGCGCGGGCCGCGGCCGGGCGCGGCAGGAACACCATGCCGACGCCATACTCGCCGGCCGCCGGCAGGCTTAGCCCCTGCACCGCGCACACCTCGCGCAGGAACCGGTCGGGGATCTGGATCAGGAGGCCGGCGCCGTCGCCGGCCAGGGGGTCAGCGCCGACCGCACCGCGGTGGGTCAGGTTTTCCAGGATGGTGAGCCCCTGACGCACGATCGCATGGCGCTTGTGGCCCTTGATGTGGGCAACAAACCCGACGCCGCAGGCGTCATGCTCGTTGTTGGGGTCGTAGAGCCCCTGTTTGGGCGGCAAACCACCACGACTCATGGCCGGACCTCTTCGTGCGTTCGAATGCGGGCGTTCCGCGGCGGGGTGGGGCGATGCGAGGGAGCCCCACGCGCGGGTAAGGCTGGACCCCGTGCGGCCGGGGAGTATAGCGCCGGCCGGCCGGGGGGTTCAATTCGCGCGCGGCTTGTCTACCCCCGTGCGCAGCGTGGACAATGCCGGCATGTTGGTCCTCGGCATCGAAACCTCCTGCGACGAAACCGGCGTGGCGCTGTACCACAGCGCGCGCGGCCTGGTCGGACACGCCTTATACAGCCAGATCGGCCTGCACGCCCCCTATGGCGGCGTGGTACCCGAGCTGGCGTCCCGCGACCATGTGCGCAAATTGTTGCCGCTGATACAGGACGTGCTGGCAGGGGCGAACGCGGCGCGGACCGATATCGACGGCGTGGCCTTCACCGCCGGGCCGGGGCTGATCGGCGCCCTGCTGGTCGGCGCCGCGCTTGGCCGCAGCCTGGCCTGGGCCTGGGGCGTACCCGCGGTGGCGGTCCATCATATGGAGGGCCACCTGCTGGCGCCGATGCTGGAGGCCGACCCGCCGGCCTTCCCGTTCGTCGCCCTGCTGGTCTCGGGCGGCCACACGCTGCTGGTGCAGGTCGAGGGGATCGGCGCGTACCGGCTGCTCGGTGAATCGCTGGACGACGCCGCCGGCGAGGCCTTCGACAAGACCGCCAAGCTGCTCGGGCTGCCCTACCCCGGCGGGCCGGAGCTGGCCAGGCTGGCCGTGGCGGGCGACCCGAAGCGCTTCCGCTTCCCGCGACCGATGACTGACCGGCCGGGTCTGGATTTCAGTTTCAGCGGCCTGAAGACCTTCGCCCTGACCACCCTGCGCGATGCGCCCACCGACGACCAGACCCGCGCCGACATCGCGCGGGCCTTCGAGGAGGCGGTGGTCGATACGCTGGCGATCAAGTGCGCGCGGGCCCTGGACCAGACCGGGCTGACGCGCCTGGTGGTCGCCGGCGGGGTCGGTGCCAACCAGACCCTGCGCGCGCGCCTGCAGGCGCTGCTGACCGCCCGCGGCGGCCAGGTGTATTACCCGCGCCTGGCCTTCTGCACCGACAACGGCGCGATGATCGCCTATGCGGGATGCCGGCGGCTGCAGGCCGGGCAACAGGAAGACCTGGCCATCGAGGCGCGCGCGCGCTGGCCGTTGACGGCGCTCCCGGCCGTCGGCGCTTGACGCCGGCCTGGGCAGCCCCGGTCCCGGCCTCCCGCCAGGCCGTCAGCCAGTCTTCGAGTCGAAACCGATCTTGTCTTCCGTGCCCGCCAGCAGCTTGCGGATGTTCGTATGGTGCCGCCAGTACAGCAGGGCGGTCATGAACACGCTGGCCAGGATAAAGGCCGGGTTGGGGCCCAACCACCACATATAAAAGGGTGCCGCCGCCGCCGCGACCAGCGCCGCGAGCGAGGAGATGCGAAACACCGCGGCCATCGCCAGCCAGGTGCCGATCACCAGCAGGCCGACGTCCCATTGCAGCCCAAGCAGCGCCCCAAGCGCCGTCGCCACCCCCTTGCCACCGCGGAAGCCGAAGAAGATCGGGAACAAGTGCCCGAGAAACGCCGCCGCGGCCGCCAGCGCCTGGACCTCCGCCCCCGCGCCGACCGCGCGCGCGATCAGCACCGCCAGCAGCCCCTTGAACATGTCACCGACCAGGGTGATCGCACCGGCCTTACGGCCGCCGAGGCGCAGCATATTGGTGGCACCGGGGTTACCCGAACCCTGGGTGCGCGGATCGGCGAGACCAAGCAGCCGCCCGACGATCACCGCCGAGGCGAGCGAACCCAACAGATACGCGACGACGACACTGATGAGGGCAGTCAACATGGCCGGCAAGATACAGGACGCCCGAGCGACGGCACAAGCCGGGCGGCGGCGTCTTGCCGGTACCGAGCCCGCGGCGACTTGCTGTATCGTGTCGCGATGGACATCATCTTTCTGCGCGACCTGCGCATCGACACCGTGATCGGCATCTACGACTGGGAGCGGCGGGTCCGCCAGACCATCAGCCTGGACCTGGAGATGGCCACCGATATCCGCAAGGCCGCGGCCACCGATGCGATCGACGACACCCTGAATTACAAGGCCGTCGCCAAACGCCTGATCGGCTTCGTCGAGGCCAGCGAATTTCAACTGGTCGAGACGCTCGCCGAGCGCATCACCGAGATCGTGCTCAGCGAATTCAACGTGCCCTGGGTACGCCTGACCCTGAACAAGACCGGCGCGGTGCGCGGCGCCCGGGATGTCGGCGTGATCATCGAGCGCGGCACGCCCGCGCCCCGCTGAGATGGCGCGCGTCTATGTGAGCATCGGCAGCAACATCGAGCGCGAGCACCACGTGCGCGCGGCGCTCACGGCCCTGGAGGCGCATTACGGTGAGCTGGAGTGCTCGACGATCTACCAGACCGCGGCGGTCGGTTTCGAGGGCGACGATTTCTACAACCTGGTGGTGGGCTTCGACACCCGTGAGACGCCGGCCGAGGTCGCCGCGCAACTGCGCGCGATCGAAGACACCAACGGCCGGCTGCGCGGTGGGCCACGCTTCGCCTCGCGCACGCTGGACCTCGACCTGTTGCTCTACGACGATCTGGTGCTGACGGAGGGCCGGTTGCAGATTCCGCGCGGGGAGATCACTCAGCAGGCCTTCGTGCTCAGACCGCTGGCGGAGATCGCCGGCGAGCGCCTGCACCCGCTGACCGGCAAGCGCCTGGCCCAGCTCTGGGCCGAGTTTCCGCAGGCCACGGCGGTATTGCGGCCGGTGCGTTTAGCGCGCTGACGGCGTTTCGTCGACCGATCGGAATCGCCCTCGCCATGCACGCCGCCACCTCACCCTGGGACATCCCCGCCGACTGGCCGGTGCCGGACGCGTCCGCGCGCGCGGTCAGCGAGGCCCTGGCCGCGCACATCCGCAGCGAGATCGCCGCGGCCGGCGGCTGGCTGGCCTTCGCCCGCTACATGGAACTCGCCCTGTACGCGCCGGGCCTCGGCTATTACAGCGCCGGCGCGCACAAGCTCGGTGCGCAGGGCGATTTCACCACGGCGCCGGAGGTCTCGGCGTTGTTCTCGCGCTGCCTCGCGCACAGCTGCGCCGCGGTGCTGGCGCAACTCGGCGGTGGCGATCTGCTGGAGGTCGGCGCGGGCAGCGGCGCGATGGCCGCCGACCTGTTGCTGGAACTGGAAACACTGGGCCGTCTGCCGAAGCGCTATCTGATCCTCGAACGTTCGGCCGACCTGCGCGAGCGCCAGCAGGCACATCTGCTGCGCAGGCTGCCGCATCTGGCCGCGCGAATCCACTGGCTGGACACAGCGCCGACGCATGACTGGCGCGGCGTGCTGGTCGCCAACGAGGTGTTGGACGCGTTGCCGGTGACGCTGTTTGGCTGGCGGCCGGAGGCGGTCGTGGAGATCGGCGTGGGCTGTGAAGGGGAGCGCTTCGTCTTCGCGGAGCAGCCCGCCGCGCCGGCAGTCGCCGCGCGGGTCAAGGCCTGGGCGGGCGAATTCAGCTGGGCGGCCGACTACCGCTCGGAATTCGCGCCGTCGCTCGCGCCCTGGTTGGAGGCGCTGACCGAACGCATGACCCAGGGCGCCGCGCTGTTCACCGACTACGGCTATCCGCGCCGCGAGTACTATCACGCCGAACGCGCGCGGGGCACACTGCTGTGCCATTATCGCCACCGCGCGCATCCCGACCCCCGGCTGCTGCCGGGCCTGCAAGACCTCACCGCGCATGTCGATTTCAGCGCCGTCGCCGAGGCCGCGGATGCGCTCGACCTGCACGTCGCCGGCTTCACCACGCAGGCGCAGTACCTGCTCGATGCCGGCATCGAAGGCCTGCTGGCCGAGGCGCTGGACACCGGCACGCAGGGCGATTACCTGCGGCTGACCGCGCAGGCCAAGACCCTGCTGTTGCCGGGTGAGATGGGTGAGCGCTTCAAGGCCTTGCTGTTGACCCGCGGCGTGGACGGGCCGGTCGCCGGTTTCGGCGGCCGCGATCTGCGCGGGCGGCTCTAACCAACACTGACACCGATCGGGTGAGTCACCATGGAACTGTTCCAGATTATCGTCCTGGCCCTGTTGCAGGGGCTGACCGAATTCCTGCCAATCTCCAGCTCGGCGCACCTGATCCTGGTGCCGCAACTGGTGGACTGGCCCGACCAGGGCCTGGCCTTCGACGTGGCCGTGCATGTCGGCACGCTGTGCGCGGTGGTGGTGTACTTCCGCACGGAGCTCCACGCGATGCTGCGCGACTGGGCCCGCTCGCTGACCGGGCACGGCCAGACCCCGGACAGCCGCCTGGCCTGGGCGGTGGGCTTTGGCACCCTGCCCGTCGGCCTGGCCGGGCTAGTGTTCGCGGACCTGATTGAGACCCAGCTGCGCTCGCCGCTGGTGATCGCCGCGACCACGATCGTGTTCGGCGCGCTGCTGTGGTGGGCCGATGTGCAGGGGCGCCGGGTACGCGACGAACACAGCCTCGGTTGGCGCGACGTGCTGGTGATCGGCATCGCCCAGGCCATCGCCCTGATCCCCGGGACCTCGCGCTCAGGGATCACCATGACCGCCGGGCTGATGCTCGGGCTGACCCGCGAGGGCGCAGCACGCTTCTCCTTTTTGCTGTCGATCCCGGTGATCTTCCTGGCCGGCGGCCTGGAAACGCGCAAACTCATCAGCGCCGCGGTGGCACCGGACTGGCAGGCCCTGGCCTGGGGCTCGCTGCTCTCGGCGCTCAGCGCCTATCTGTGCATCCACGTGTTCCTGAAGCTGCTCGAACGCATCGGCCTATGGCCCTTCGCGGTGTACCGGCTGGCCTTGGGCTGTCTGCTGGTGGTGCTGTTCGTGTAAGCCGCTGTCAGGTTCGCTGACACGCCCCCGCCGGGCCGGCTCGGCTACCGGGTTCTGTCTGAAATTCAGCGGATTGGCAAGGCATCCCCTGCGGGCCCCGGGCCCGCAGGGTGTCGACATATTTAACATCCCCCCACCACCGCCTCAGATCATCTGACTGATAAATAAGCCAACTTCTGAACTGGCATGGAACCTGCTGACATTAAGCTAACGCTAATATTGTAATGTTCCCTTTTCACTTCGGTCCGTGGACGCGCGTCATCGTGGGCATACGTTGTCATCATCTGGGTTTGATCGCGGGGCTGTCGCTGATGCTGGGCGTGGCCGCGACCGCCCTGTTGCCCGCGCCGGTGCCCGCCGAGCCAGCCAACGCGGCAGCCGGCGTGGCCGCCACGTCCGAGGCGGAAACCTCTCCGGCCCCCGCGCCGGCGCCGGCACTGTTCCTGGCCGGCGCCCTGCTGGCGGCCGCCGCCCTGGTGCGCTGGCGACAAAAGGTCGCGGCCAGCCTGGACTAGGGAAGCTGAATAAGTCCGTTCGTGGCGAGCCTGTCGAACCACGAACGGGCGAAGCGCCGTCAATATCATGGCATTTCCCGTTCACCCTTCGACAAGCTCAGGGCGAACGGGAGACTTATTCAGGTTCCTAGGAGCCTGTCGGACTTGGGCGATCGTAGCGAGCAAGGTGGGAGGGTGAGGCCATTTTCCCGATCGTTTGAGGAGAATAGCCGTCGCTATTTGACGAAAAGGATCGGGAAAAGGGGCCACTCTCCCACCGACGCAGTAGATCAGTCTCAAGTCCGACAGGCTCCTAGCCTGGACTGTTCAGGCTAGACAGCACCCGCTGGATCGCGGCGACGCGCAGGGCCCGCAGGCGCTCGCCCAGCGCCGGCCCCTGAATGCCCGCGGCCACCAGCGGTTTCGCCTCCACGCGCTGTGCCGCGGCGAGGGCCGCCCGGAACAACCCCGCCTGGGGATACGGGTGTGTCTCGAAACCGCGGCGGCCGCGAAAGTCGGCCTCGCAGGCCAGCAGAAACCCTTCCAACCGTTCCGGCCGGCGCAAGGCATCCAGGTCCGACAGGGTCTTGAGCAGCGTGTCCGCGCGCAGTTCGTGGGCGCGGTGGCAGTGGCTGTGGTAGCGCGCGACCTGCACGGCGAGGTCGCGGAAATCATTCGGCACCCGCAACCGTTCGCACAGCGCCTCGACCAGCGCGACGCTGCGCTGTTCATGGCCGTGATGACGCGGCAACAGCGCCGCCGGGGTCTCGCCCTTGCCCAGATCGTGCAGCAGCGCCGCGAAGCGCACCCGGGGCTCGGGGCTCAGCCGCGCCGCCTGCTCCAGCACCATCAGACAATGCACGCCGGTATCGATCTCCGGGTGGTGGTGCGCCGGCTGCGGCACGCCGAACAGCCTTTCCAGTTCCGGGAACACCGCCGCCAGCGCGCCGCAGGCGTGCAGCACCTCGAAGTAGCGGTCCGGTCGGGCCTCCTTGAGCGCCTTCAGGGTCTCCGCCCAAACCCGTTCCGGCACCAGATGGTCCACCTCACCGGTGTCGACCATGCGCCGCATCAGCGCCTGGGTGCCAGGCGCGACCTTGAACCCCCACTGAGCGAAACGCGCGGCGAAGCGCGCCACGCGCAGAACGCGCACCGGGTCTTCGGAAAAAGCAGGTGAGATGTGCCGCAACAACCCCTGTTCGAGATCCGCGCGGCCGTCGAAGGGATCGATCAGCGTGCCGTCGGCCGCCTCGGCCATGGCGTTGATGGTGAGGTCGCGGCGCTTGAGGTCTTCCTCCAGGGTGACCTCGGGACTGGCGTGCACCACGAAGCCTTTGTAACCCGGCGCGGTCTTGCGTTCGGTGCGCGCCAGTGCGTATTCCTCGTGCGTGTCGGGGTGCAGGAAAACCGGGAAATCCTTGCCGACCGGCCGGTAGCCGAGCTCGATCATGACCTCGGGCGTGGCGCCGACCACCACCCAGTCGCGTTCCGTAACCGGCAGACCGAGCCGTTTGTCGCGCACCGCGCCGCCGACGAGGTAGATCTGCATGGAAGGCCCCTGCCTGACCGGCGACGCCGTTGCACGAGCGCCGCCCGGGATTCAGTCGCGTCGCGCCCGTTGCCGCAGGCGCGTGTAACCGCCGCGCGCGGAGCGCCGGCCGAGATAGCCCGGCACCACCGCACCGATCGCCGTCGGCCGGATACCGAATTCGCTCAAACAGTTCTGGGTGCAGACACTGTCGTGTTGCAGCGACCAGTAATTGTCGCGGCTGAACGGCTTGCCCGGCACCCACTCCAGCAGGCGCGCCTGCAACCGCGACAGTGGGTCGCTCAGCTTCCAGATGCGCCGCTGCACGCCGATCTGACGGGCGGTGTAATCGACCAGCTCCGCCAGCGTGTAGCTGTCCGGGCCGCACAGGTCGCAGTGCCTGGCGATGGTCTCGGGTGCGCGCAGTGCCTGGCACATGGCCTCGGCCACATCGCCGACGTAGACCGGGGCAATGCGGCTCTCGGCGCAGGCCAGCGGGAACACCCACGGCGTGCGTCTGAGCAGGGTCGCGAAGCGGTTGAAGAGGCCGTCGCCCGGGCCGAAGATCAGCGAGGGCCGGAAGCTGGTGACCAGAAGACCCTGCGCCGCCGCGGCATGCACCAGATCCTCGCCCAAGCCCTTGGTGCGCAGGTAGTGACTGTGCTGCTCGCGCGGGTAGGCATTCAGCGCACTCATGTGCAGCAGGCGTTTTACACCGGCGATGCGCATGGCCTCGACGATCCGGCCCGGCAGCTCGACGTGTGCGCGGGTGAAACCGGCGCCATCACTGCCGGACTCGTTCAGGATGCCGACCAGATTGATCACGGCCTCGCAGCCGTCCACCAGATCGCGCAGCACGGCGGGTTCGAACACGTCCGCCTCGATCAGTTGCACCTGCGGATACACCAGCAGGTCGCGGTGCCGTTCGCGGCGGCGCGTGGGCACCCGGATACGGTAACCGGCGCGGGTCAGGCGCTGGATCAGCGCGTGGCCGACGAAGCCGGTACCGCCGATGAGGCAGATCTGAGCGTGTGTCATGCGTGTCGTTCGCCTGCGGGAGGGTGTGACCCTGCGGCTGGTCATAGTGGCGACGCCTGCCGGAGAGGTCAAGAGACGCGCGGGCGGATCACTTGCCGCGCGGGTCGATGGTCTCCGGCATGCGCGCGCGCAGCGGTTGGATCGGGCGTTGCAGGCGCTCGTCGTAGACCGTGGCGAAGGCCAGCACCGCGCGCACATAGCCGCGCGTCTCGCTGAAGGGGATGGTGTCAACCCACAGCGGCGTGGGCACCGGCGCCTCTGGCAGCCAGCGGCGCACCCGGTGCGGCCCGGCGTTGTAGGCGGCCGTGGCCAGCACCTTGTTGCCGAGACTGTCCAGGGTGTGGCGCAGGTAGTGACTGCCCAGTTGGATGTTGGTGTCCGCCTGCATCAGGGTGGCGCTGCTGGGCTCCGGCAGTTTCAGCAAGCGCGCCATCTGCGAACCGGTCGCCGGCATCAATTGCATCAGACCCAGCGCGCCGACCGGCGAGCGCGCGTCGTTCATGAAGGCGCTCTCCTGACGCATCACCCCCATGATCCAGGCCGGGTCGAGATCCAGCCGCGCGGCGGCGCGCTCGACCGCTTGCACGTGCAGCACCGGGAAGCGCACCTCCAGATCGTCCAGGTGGTCGGAACGGCCGGCGGTGATGATCGCGCGGTCGTGCCAGTCCCAGCTGTGCGCGAGTGCGGCCGCCAGCGCCAGTTCGCGCGGCGTCAGGCCGCGGATGCCATAGGCCCACTCACGGCGGGCCTCGGTGATGGATCTGATGCGCAGCAGCTCCCCAGCGCGCCGCAGGGCCGGATGCCGTTGCTGCAGGTCGCTCAGGTCCGTCTCGGTTGCGGCGATCGGCTGATGCAGAAAGCGGTATTCGAGGCCCAGCGCGTCCGCGGCCAGAAAGCCGTGATAGGACCGTTCGCCGGCGAGTTCGCCGAGCAGGGCCTGCCCGGTGGTCCGGTCGCCGAGTTGCGACAGCGCCTGTGCCCGCCAATAGCGCCACTCGTCGGCCTGGCGCTCCTCGGCGGGCATCGCGTCGATGCTGGCCAGCAGGGCCGACCAGTCCTGCTGCAGCAGGGCGCTGCGCGCCTGCCATTCGCGCAGGCTGCGGTCGCGGGCCTCCTCCGGCACCGCGGCCAGTCGCAGATGCGCCTCCGGCAGGCGCTTGTAGGCGGTCTGCAAGGCCAGCGTGCGCAGGGTCTGGGCCTGTTGCTCGGGTGTGAAGGCCTGCGTGTCGCGCAGGCGCGCCCAGCCTTCCCAGGCGATCTCGGCGTCATTGCGGGCCAGCCGCTGCACGGCGTGGGCCAGGATCGCGCGGGTCTGTGGGACATCGGCCCGCAGCGCCGGCAGGTCCAGAGCGCTGGCGGGCCGCTGATGCGCCTCGCGCCAGAGATCCACCCACTTGCGCTGGGCGGCGGGCAACAGCCGCGCCAGGAAGGAGGCCAGGCTGGGGGCGTTCGCCTGCATGGCCAGGTCGATGCGCTGCCAGACCCGTTCCTCGGTCATGCGCGGGCTGGCGGCGAAGATCTTGAAAATCGGATTACAGGCGTCGGGTTGGGATTTGCCCACCAGCCACAAGTCCTGGACCGCATCGAGCCAGGCCGCCGGTGGCGGGTCCTCGCGGGTGATCCACAGGTAATGGCATTGCAGCTCGACGCTGGCCTGGTCGGCGGCATAAAAGCCCTGGAAGCGTTGCCACTGGTGTTGCCGCGCGAGCTGGGTGAGCCAATTTCGGCGCAGGCGTTCCGCCAACGGCGAGTCCGCATAGGCATCGAGAAAGCCCCGCACATCGTCATCGCGCGCCCGCGCCAGGTTGGCGTTGAGCTGGTCGTAGCGGAGATAGGGATACAGCGGATACGCGCGCAGTTGTTCGGCGAGCTGCTGAAAGCGCTCGGACTGACCGGCCTTAAAGGCCTTGCGCGCCTCCAGAAACCGCGCCCGATCCTCGGCAAGGCCATCGGCGGCCAGCGCCGAGGACAGCGCCGACGACAGCGACAGGGCGCAGACCACGGCCAGACACTTACGTAGGAGACTGTTCATCCCCTATAGTTAACTCCAATCACTGCACGGCAACAATCACGGACCGCCAAGGGGAAAGGGAATATGGTCAGCAAGTCCGTCAATCCGGCCACCGGCCAAACCGTCAAGCTCGTCGAGACCTGGAACGAGACGCAACTCGACCAGGCCCTGGCCGAGGTGGCCGCCGCGACCCCCGCCTGGGCGGCGCTGGACTTCACCGCGCGGGCCGAGCACCTGCGCAAGACCGCCGCGGTCTTGCGCCGCCGCAGCGACGAACTGGCGCGCATCATCAGCCTGGAGATGGGCAAGCTGATCGGCGAGGCCCGCGGCGAGGTCGAGAAGTGCGCCTGGGTGTGCGAATACTATGCCGAGCACGGCGCGCGGTTTCTCGCCGACGAGCTGATCGAGAGCGACGCCGGCCGCAGCCTGGTCAGCTACCCGCCGCTCGGCACCGTGCTGGCGGTGATGCCCTGGAATTTTCCCCTCTGGCAGGTGTTCCGCTTCGCCGCGCCGGCGCTGATGGCCGGCAACACCGGCGTACTCAAACATGCCTCCAACGTACCCGGCTGCGCGCTCGCCATCGAGGAGGTGTTCCAGGAGGCGGGCCTGCCCCAGGGCGTGTTCCGCAGCTTGATGATCCCGGCCGGGCGCGTCAACCGGGTGATCGAGGACAAGCGCATCCATGCCGTGACGCTGACCGGCAGCGAGTCCGCCGGCCGCGCCGTGGCTGCCGCCGCGGGCGCCCAGATCAAGAAGACGGTGCTCGAACTCGGCGGTTCCGATCCCTTCATCGTGCTCGACGACGCCGATCTCGAACTGGCCGTGGACAACGCCGTCAAATCGCGTTTCCTGAACGCCGGTCAGTCGTGCATCGCGGCCAAGCGTTTCATCGTCGTAGAGGCGCTGGCCGACGCCTTCGTGGCCCGTTTCAAAGACGCCGTGGAGGCACTGCGCCCCGGCGACCCGCTCAAGCCGGACACCACGCTCGCGCCGATGGCGCGTATCGACCTGCGCGACGAGCTCCACCAGCAGGTGGTCGACAGCCTCCTCAAGGGCGCGGTCGCGGTCACCGGCTGCCGCCCCTTTCCCGGCGAGGGTGCCACCTACGAGGCCTCGATCCTCGATCACGTGGTGCCCGGCACGCGTGCCTACCACGAGGAATTCTTCGGCCCGGTGGCCCTGGTGATCCGCGCCCGCGACGAGGCCGACGCCGTGCGCATCGCCAACGACAGCCCGTTCGGTCTCGCCGGCAGCGTCTGGACCCGCGACAGCACGCGCGGCGAGCGCGTCGCCCGCCAGGTCCAGGCCGGCGCGGTGTTCGTCAACGGCCTGGTCAAGAGCGACCCGCGCCTGCCCTTCGGCGGGATCAAACACTCCGGTTACGGCCGCGAGCTCTCTGTGCACGGCATCCGCGAATTCGTCAACGTTAAGACCCTCTGGATTCGCTAGCCTGGATTCGCTGGCGATCTACCTGGCCCTCGGCGCCGGCGCCGGCCTGCTCGCCGGGCTGTTCGGCGTCGGCGGCGGTCTGATCATCGTGCCGGTGCTGGCCTGGGCGTTCACCGTTCAAGGCATGGACGCCGGCGTGATCATGCATCTGGCCGTCGGCACCTCGCTGGCGAGCATCTGGTTGACCTCGATCATGTCCATCCGCGCCCACCACCGGCGCGGCGCGGTGGCCTGGCCGCTGGTCAAACAGCTCGCGGGCGGCCTGCTGCTCGGCGCGTTCGCCGGCAGCCTGATCGCCGATCAACTTCCGACCACCGCACTCAAACGCCTGTTCGGCGGGTTCGAGCTGCTGGTCGCCGCGCAGATGCTGCTGGTCTCCCGCTATCCGCCGCGCTTCGACCTGCCGGGCCGGGCCGGCATGGCCGCCGCCGGTGGCCTGATCGGCGGCGTATCCGCAATCATCGGCATCGGCGGCGGCACACTCAGCGTGCCGTTCCTGGCCGCCTGCCGGGTGCCGATGCCGCAGGCCGTGGCCACCGCCGCCGCCTGCGGCCTGCCCATCGCCGTAACCGGCGCGCTCGGCTTCATGCTCACCGGCTGGAACGCCGCGAATCTCCCGGCCTGGAGCAGCGGCTATCTGTATTGGCCCGCGTGGCTGGGCATCGTCGTCGCCAGCGGCCTGACCGCAGGACTGGGCGCGCGGCTGGCGCACAGTCTGCCGGCGGAACGGCTGCGGCAGGGTTTTGCGGGTTTGCTGGCGATCATTGGCCTGCTGATGCTGGCGGCCTGATGTAGCTGGCGGTCTCGCTGCTGGCCTGGTACGCCTTCGACACCGTCAGTCACGGCGGCGAGCCGCGCATCGACATCTGGCGCAGCGTCACGCGGAGCCTGCGACGCGCGACCGGCGAGTCCGTTCCCGCGCGCGGCCTACAGGTACAGGCGCGCCAGCCCCAATCCGCTCACGAGCAGTAGACCCGCGCCGGTCCAGCGCCGGAAGCGCCGGTCGTTGCGCAGGATCGCCTGGTGGGCGCGCAGGCCGAGCACATGGCCGATCGCGGCGACCGGCAGCAGGGCCAGCGCCAGGGGCAGTTGCAGATCCACGCCGAGCGCGGCGAACGCGCTCATCTTGATCGCCACCAGGGTAAACCACAGCACGAACAGCGTATCGCGCAGCCGCGCCTTGGCGACATGGCGCATGTACACGGCCACGATCAACGGCGCACCGGTCAGCGAGGTGCCGGCCACGTAGCCGCCGATGATCAGCAGCAGTTTGTCGACCCCGTCGTGGTGGCTGTGGATGGACCAGTCCAGCACCCAGATGCCGGCGTAGAACAAGGTGACCGAATAGATAAACACCAGCAGCCAGGTGTTGGGCAGGTTGATCAGGCCGAACACCCCGACCAGTGCGGCCGGGACGATGAACCGCGCGGACTGGCGCAGATAGGCCCAGTCGACATTA
>JBHEOS010000010.1:5340-14892 GCA_046260695.1 Gammaproteobacteria bacterium | reverse complement strand
CCCAGGCGCGTGCGCAGGGTCAGCCCGGAGAACAACAGCAGGTGCGCGCCGATCACCGGGAGCCAGAACAGCGGCCGGTCGTCGATGAACAGCATCAGGGGCAGGCCGAGCGCCGCGCCGCCGAAGCCGAGCCCGGTGCGCACGAACCCGGTCCAGACGAAGATCAGTCCGATCAGCAGGAGCTGGAACGGCTCGAAAGGGGGCAACATGCGATCGGCGCGCTCAGCTGCGGATGCCGTGGCCCTTGTTCATCAGGTGCAGACTGAACGCGAACAGGGCGGCGATGAAGCCCAGGATGATCGCGTAGGACGCCCACAGGCTGATGTCGCTGATGCCCAGCAGCCCGTAGCGGAAGGCGTTGATCATGTACAGGATGGGATTGATCAGCGAGGCCTGCTGCCAGAACGCGGGCAGCATTTCGATGCTGTAGAAGATCCCGCCCAGGTAGGTCAACGGGGTCAGGACGAAGGTCGGGATGATCGAGATGTCGTCGAAGCTCCGGGCGTACACGCCGTTGATCAGCCCGGCCAGGGAGAACAGCGTCGCGGTCAGCACCAGCACGCTGAGGGCGACCCAGATGTTGTGGACATCGAGGTCGGTGAACAGCAGCGAGACCAGCGTGACCACCGCCCCGACGATCATCCCGCGCGCGACCCCGCCGACCACGAAACCGGTGACGATCAGGTAGTTCGGCACCGGCGAGATCAGCATCTCCTCGATGCTGCGCTGGAACTTGGCCCCGTAGAACGACGAGACCACGTTAGCGTAGGCGTTGGCGATCACCGCCAGCATGATCAGGCCCGGGACGATGTAGTCCATATACGGGACGCCGCCCATGTCGCCGATCTGGGCGCCGATCAGCTTGCCGAAGATGATGAAATACAGCGCCGTGGTGATCGCCGGCGGCAGCAGGGTCTGGAGCCAGATCCGGGCAAAGCGCAGGAACTCCTTGACCACGATGGTCCGGAAGGCGATGTATTTTTCCCGCGGCGTCATGCGCCGACCCGCGCCGAGGCGGCGTTATCGATCATGCCCATGAACAGCTGTTCCAACCGGTTGGACTTGTTGCGCATGCTCAACACCTCGACGCCCTGGGCGGTGAGTGCTGCGAACAGCCCGTTGAGGCCGGCGTCGCGCGGGATATCGACCTCCAGGGTGGACTCATCGAGGCGTCTGAGGCCGAAGCCCGGGACCTGCGGACAGCCCGTGAGCGGGTGCCTGAGATCCAGCACGAAGGTTTCCAGACGCAACTTGTTCAGCAGTTGCCGCATGCTGGTGTTCTCGACGATCCGGCCATCGTCGATGATCGCGATGTTGCGGCACAGGCTCTCGGCCTCGTCGAGATAGTGCGTGGTCAGGATGATGGTGGTGCCGGCGGCGTTGATCTGGCGCAGGAAGCCCCACATGCTGCGGCGGATCTCGATGTCCACGCCGGCGGTCGGCTCGTCGAGGATCAGCAGGCGCGGGCGGTGCACCAGGGCCCGGGCGATCATCAGCCGGCGTTTCATCCCGCCGGACAGGTTGCGCGCCATGCTGCGGCGCTTCTCCCACAGGCCGAGCTGACGCAGATATTGTTCGGCGCGTTCGGTGGCCACGGCCTGCGGGATACCGTAGAAGCCGGCCTGGTTGACCACGATCTCCACCACCGGCTCGAACATGTTGTAGTTGAATTCCTGCGGCACCAGTCCCAGGCAGGCCTTGGCCGCGGCCAGGTCGGTGTCGAGGTCGTGGCCGAAGACCTCGACCGTGCCGGCGCTCTTGCCGACCAGCGAGGCGATGATGCCGATCAGGGTGGATTTGCCCGCGCCGTTGGGGCCGAGCAGGGCAAAGAAATCCCCTTCCTCGACTGCCAGATCGATGCCGCGCAGGGCCGCGTAGCCATTGGCATAGGTCTTGGTCAGATTGCGCAGGGACAGGGCGGTGGACATGGCGATCAGGGGGCCGGCACGGCGGCGGCGCCGCGAATGGCGCGCCAGTGTATCACAGCGACCCGGTGTCCCTGCGCCCTCGCATACGCCCGGGGAGGAACCCATAATGAGACACTCGGCCGCCGTGCCATGACCCACTACCGCGCATGACCGCCCGTTACGCCAAAGACCCGCAGATCGACCGCAGCCTGCGCCATTCCGTACGCGACGGTGTCGCCTATTCGGTGATGACCGGCGGCGCGGAGACCTACCTGTCGGCCTTCGCCTTGTTCCTGCGGGCCAGCGCGCCACAGATCGCCCTGCTGGCGACGCTGCCGCCGCTGCTGGGCTCGCTGGCGCAGCTGTTGTCGGCCTGGCTGGTGCGCGGACTACGCCGGCGCAAGACGCTGATCCTGGTCGGTGCAAGCCTGCAGGCGCTGATCTGGCTACCGCTGCTGTTCCTGCCGCTGGCCTTCCCCGAGCGTGCGATCCTGTTGCTGGTGATCTGCATGACGCTGTATCACGCCACCGGCAATTTCGCCGTGCCGCTATGGGTCAGCCTGATGGGCGACCTGGTGCCGGAGCGCAAGCGCGGCCGCTACTTCGGCCGGCGCACGCGCCTGGCGACCATGACCGCCTTCATCGCCCTGGTGATTGGCGGCGTCGTACTGCATGTGCTCGACGCGCGCGGTTGGACACTGTTCGGTTTCGCGGCGTTGTTCATCACCGCCGCGCTGGCGCGGGCCATCTCGGTGTATCACCTGGGGCGTATGCACGAGCCGGCGCTGACGCATGCCCCGGTGCGGTTCGCGCCGGGCTGGCTGGGCCGGTTGCGCGATTCGCATGCCTGGCGCTTCACCCTGTACAGCGTCTGCATGCAGGGGGCAGTGGCGGTGGCCGCGCCGTTCTTCACCGTGTACATGCTGCGCGATCTTCAGTTCACCTATCTACAGTTCATGGCCAACACCGGGATGGCGGTGCTGGTGCAGTTCCTGACCCTGAACACCTGGGGGCGCATCAGCGACGTGTTCGGCAACCGGCTGATCCTGGTAACCACCGGCGCCCTGATCCCGTTCCTGCCGGCGCTGTGGCTGATATCGGACAATTTCGGATATCTGCTGGCCATCCAAGTGATCTCCGGCCTGTGCTGGGCGGGCTTCAGTCTGAGTACCGGTAACTTCCTCTATGAACTGGTGCCCAGCGAGCGGCGTTCCGGGTACATGGCCTTCCACAACGTGTTCACCGCGCTGGCAGTGTTCGCCGGCGGCATGTTCGGCGCCTGGCTGACCCAGGTATTGCCGTCGACATACACGCTGTTCGCGTTCAGCTGGACCTGGGACAGCGTACTGCTCGGCGTGTTCGCTGCCTCCACGCTCTTGCGCGGCCTGGTCGCGCTGTGGTTCCTGCCGCGGCTTGAAGAGGTGCGCATCCTGCGCAGGCACCTGTCACCGCGCCAACTGGTGTTTCGCGTGGCCCGCTTCAACGCCTTCAGCGGCCTGGTCTACGAGGTCGTCACCCTGTTCCGGCGGCCGGCCAACCGCAAGCCACCGCAAACGGGCTCACCCCTGGGTGAGCCGGGCCATGACGGCGTCGTAACCCTTCTGCACCCCGTAGGCCAGGATGAAGCTCAGCGGCACGGCGACCAGCACTAGGTACACGGCCTGAGCGAGGCCGTCGGCGGGGAAATAGCTCCCGCTGACCAGTTCGAAGACCGGCCGGTGGAACAGGTAGACCCCGAAGCTCGCATAGCTCAGCTTCAGGATCACCGGGCTGTGCCGGTGTCCGAACAGGCGTTCGGCGTAGACCACGCACAGCACCGCGCCGAGCAGCGTCATCGGCGCGCGCAGCAGCGACACCACCAGGTCGAAGCCGTTGTCCGCCGGCAGACCGATCCAGTAGGCCGGGAGCAGCGCCACGAGCAGATACAGACGCTGACGGTGCAGATATTCATGCAGAGGGACGTTGCGTTGCAGATAGATCCCCGCCGCGAAGCTCGGCAGGAACAGAAACAACCGGCTGTCCATCGGCCGCACGAGGTGGTGATAGGCAAGGCAGCAGAACAGGATGCCGGCGCACAGGCTCAGGAACCGCACCGGCCGGCGCGCCGCCCAGATCAGCAGCGGCGCCAGCAGGTAGAAGAACATGATCATAGCGATGAACCACAGCGTCGGCGGTGCCGGCGGCGCGAACATGGACACCAGCAGCGCGGCCTTGAGCAGCACCGGCGCGCTGGCCAGCCCGGCCAGTCCGAACACCAGCAGCGCGAACAGATACAGTGGATAGATGCGCACCAGCCGGCGCTGGTAGAAACCCAGAAACTCGCCGAGTTCCAGTCGCACGTCGCGCCGCGCCAGCAGCAAGCCGGACGAGAACACGAAACTGCCGAGCGCAACATCCTTGATCGCCTCGGTGAGGTGGTTGGCATAGCCCGGCAGCCAACTGGTGTAGGGGATCAGATGCCAGTAGCCGACGATATAGACGATGCTCAGCACACGCAGCAGGTCGATGGCGGGGTTGCGGTCGGCAGCGCTCATGTCGCCTCCTGATGGCGCGGGGGTCCCCTTCATGCTGGCGTCACGTCAAGCTTCGCTCAAACCCCGCGAACACCGTGACCTCTTCGCGATCGTGGTACAGCTGCTTGCAGGCCAGGCGATACGGGTGGCCTGAGGCCTCCAGGCGGTCGCGGACCCGCGCCAGGCAGCGTTCGACCTCCAGATAGCGTTTCTTCATCGGCAGTTTCAGGTTGAACACGGTGTGCCGGCACCAGCCCTCGCCCAGCCAGCGCGCGGCCAGGTCGGCGATCCGCGCGGGTTGTTCGACCATGTCGCAGACCATCCAGTCGACCGGCGTCTCGGGCTGGAACCGGAAGCCGTCCTCGCGGCGGTGTTCGACCAGGCCGGACTCCAGCAATGCCGGCGCCAGCGCCCCGTTGTCGATGGCGATCACCCGCAGACCGCGGCGCAGCAATTGCCAGGTCCAGCCGCCCGGTGCTGCGCCGAGGTCGACGGCGCGCATGCCCGGCTGCAACAGCAGGGTGCGTTCGTCCGGTGTCAGGAAACTCAGCAGCGCCTCTTCGAGCTTCAGGGTCGAGCGGCTGGGCGCGCCGGCGGGGAAACGCAGGCGCGGGATGCCCATCGGATAGGGGCTGCTGTTGCCGGTCTCGGCGCGGCCGACATAGGCCGCGGCGGTGCCCAGGAAGCAGACGTGCAGACGACCCGCGCCGGGCGTGGCCGCGAGGAGGCCGGCGTGGTGCAACGCCTGGCGCAACGGCCGCGCCAGGGCGCGGCACAAGGTCTGGAGTTTCTTGCCGGCGTTGGTGTCGGTGGTTTCCAGGAACAGCTCGCCGGCGGCGTGTGGATCGCGCCTGAACACCTCGACCAGCCCACTGATGCGGTCGTCGAGGCGCAGATCCTTGGCGAGCGCCAGCAGGCGGAACCACTGGCGGGTGAAGATCAGCGCCGCGAACGGGAGCGCGCGGTGCAGCTGCTCGGCCGCCGCATCGCTGTCGGTCACGAAGACCACATAGGCCGCGTCGGCCTTGGCCTTGCAGTAGCCGCCGATGCCGAGGGCCTCGGCCTGTGCCTGAATCTCCGCCGCGCATTCGGACTCGAAGCCGGCGCGACAGTGCAGAAAGAGTCCGTGCATGGGTTCAAGGGGCGGGCCGCGTGGCGCGCCGGGTTACTCCCGGCCCTTGTGCACCACCGTCTGATTGCGCCCGCCGTGCTTGGCCTGGTACAGGGCCTGGTCGGCGGCGGCCAGCCACTGGCTGTATTCCTCCATCTCCGAATGGGCCTGGGCGACGCCCAGACTGATGGTGTAGCGGATCTCCAGCGCGTCGAACTGCACGATCAGGGCCTCGATCCGGCTGCGCAGGCGCTCGGCCAGATACAGGCTCTGCTCGGCGGGGGTGTCAGTCAGGATCACGACGAACTCCTCGCCGCCGTAGCGCCCGGCGATATCGGTGGTGCGGATGCTGTTGAGCAGGGTCTGGGCGGTCAGGCGGATCACCTCGTCGCCGGCCTGGTGGCCGTAGGTGTCGTTGACCTGCTTGAAGTGATCGATGTCGAACATGATCAGCGTGCTGGGGTGTTTGCTGCGCTGGAAGCGGGCGAATTCCGCGCGCAGACATTCCTCCCAGTAGCCGCGATTGTTCAGGCCAGTGAGCCGGTCGGTGCGCGACAGGCGCGCCAGGTCGGCATTGGCGGCCTCCAGGGCCCGCTTGCCGATCGCGATGTCGGTGACATCGTAGATGATCACGCCGATGTGGTTGATCCGCCCGTCGGGCGAGACCAGCGGGATCAGGGTGATGTTCTGGTACATGAATTCCGCCAGGCCGGTGATCGGGCGGTAATTCTTGAAGCGCAGCAGATAGGGGCGCTGCTCCCAGGTGGTGAAGGCACGGCTCTCCAGCAGGAACACCGATTCGGCCTTGCGCCGGAACCAGGCCTCCGGCAGGTCGGGAAACAGCTCAAACAGCGGCTTGCCGATCAGGTTGACCGACGGCTGGCCACTGTGGTTTTCCATGAAGCCGTTCCACAGCCGCACCCGGTACTCGCGGTCGAGCACCATCAGGCCCACGTCCAGGCCGTGCAGCATGTCCATCAGCCAGTGGAATTCGGTGATCTCGGAGGCGTTGCCGGGCATGGCGCTCAGTGATCCAGGAACGAGGCGCGTTCGCGCAGTTCGTCCAGCGAATCCTCGCTGAACAGCAGCATCAGGTCGCAATTGATGTTGCGGTCCTCGATGCGGTAGCCGATCTCGATGGCCAGGGTCCGCCGCCAGCGCGAGGCGTTGTCCCGGAGCAGCTCGGCGATGTTCACATGCCGTCCGAGCACCACCGGGTGACCCTGGCTGAAATTGATGTCGAGCTGGTTGGCAATGCCCTTCAGGCAGGCGCCGATCAGGATGCTGGCGACATCCATCAGCAGTTCCAGCTGCGCGGCGTCGTCGATCTCGCCCTCGTGGTGCATCAGCGCGGCGATATCGCTGAAACTGGATTCGGTGAAACTCAGCAGTGCCTCGCCGGCGATGCCCGCGCCGATGAAACCCTGGCACACCGCGGAGACCGTCTCGCTGGCCTCAATATCCTGCAGGGCCATGCGCAGGTCGCAGCCCTCGATCATCCGGACCTTGGGCACCGGCAGTTTCACGAAGGCGCCCAGCAGCCGCGCCAGCAGATCGCCGGCCCGGCCCATGGCCACGTTGGCGATCTCCCGGTAGCGGTCGAGCTCGTCGATCTGGAACTCCAGCTCGCCGCGGAGCTGGCCCGGCTGCCCGCGGATGCCGTAACGGTCCAGGATCGTGCCGACCGCGTCTTCGGTGATCGGCTTCTTGATGAAATCCAGGGCGCCGAGCCTGAGCACCCGCGCGCGCGCCTCGGGCTGCACGTCGCCGGAGACCACGATCACCAGGGTGTTCAAGTCCTCGCGGCGGATCGCCTCCAGGACCTGATAGCCGTCCAGCACCGGCATGTTCAGATCCAGGAACAGGATGTCGCCCTTGCCGGCGCGGATCAGCTCCAGGCCCTGCGCGCCATCGGCGGCGAACGCCAGGCTCACATCCCAGTCGCGCGGCAGCGCGCGCGCCATCTGTTTTTGGGCGAAGCTGGAGTCGTCGCAGATCAGCACGGGCGTGGTCATGGGGAGGCGACTATAAGCGATCTGCCCACGGGCGTTCCAGTGATGGGCGCGGCCCGCGCCGGCCTGCTAAGCTGGCGAGCGCATGGGCAGACGCCCGACGGGCAGTGACGGCGGGCAGTGACGGCGAGGAGGTGGAATGGATAGTTACGCGGACTGGGCCGAGCAACTGCGTCAGGGCGGTCTGGTGCTCCTGGAACGGACCCTCGGTTACCTGCCCAACCTGTTCGCCGCGCTGGCCCTGCTGCTGGTCGGTTGGGTGCTGGCGCGCCTGCTCAAGGCCGTAAGCGTGCGCCTGCTGGACGGCGCGGACCGGCTCTGGCAGCGCTTCGTGACCCGCAGCAGCCTGCCCGCCGGGCGCCTGCACCGGCCACCCGGCAAGGCCGTCGGCAGCCTGGTGTTCTGGCTGGTGATGCTGTTCTTTCTGACCGCGGCGGCCGACATCCTCGGCGTCAAGGTGTTCGCCGACTGGCTGACCCGTCTGGTCTCCTACCTGCCGGCGCTGATCGCCGGGGCGGTGATCCTGCTGGCCGGCGTGTTCATCGGTAACCTGGCCCGTGATCTGGTCGAGGCGGCCGCCGAGTCGGCGGACATCGCCCAGAGCGAGTTCATGGGCCGCGGCGTGCAACTCGCGATCCTGGCCACCGCCCTGCTGATCGGCGCCGAGCAGATCGGCATCCAGGTCAGCTTCCTGACCGGCCTGCTGACGGTGTTGGTGGCCGCGGTGCTGGGCGGCACCGCGCTGGCCTTCGGCCTGGGCGCGCGGCATTTCGTCGGCAACCTGCTGGCCGCGCGCAACCTGCGCCAGACGCTGCAAGTCGGCCAGCGCCTGCGCATCCAGACGCCGGCGGGCGACCAGGCGGGCCTGGTGCTGGAGGTCGCCGCCACCCATGTCCGCTTGCAGACCGAACACGGCGAGTGCAGCGTGCCGGCGCACCTGTTCGAACTGCACGCCGTCGAACTGCTGCCGCCGGAGCAGGCGCATGCAGCCGGCTGAACAGCTCGCGCAGCAGTTCCTGGCCCGGCACCCCGAGACGGCCGCCGAGACGCTCGCCGCGCTGCCCCCGGCCGAGGCCGCCGCGGCCATGGCCGGACTGGAGACCCCGGCCGCGCGCGCCGTGCTGCTGCGCCTGCCGGCATTCGCAGCGGCGCGCTGCCTGGAGCGGCTGCCCGCCGCACAGGCCGCGGCGATCTTCGCAAGCCTGCCGCGGCGCGAGGCGGTCGACCTGCTGCACGGCCTCGATCCGCAGACCCGCGAGCACGTGCTTGCGGCCCTGCCGGCGGGCGCCGCGCGCGGCCTGCGCATCGGCATCGGCCGGATGCGCGACAGCGTGGCCGCGCTGATGGACAACCAAGTCACCGCCTACCCGCTCGACACCTCCGTCGCGCAGCTGCTGGAGGGCCTGGAACGCCAGCCCGCGGATCACGACGGCCAGGTCTATGTGACCGACGGCGACGGCCGCTTCGCCGGGGCGCTGGGGTTGCGCGAGCTGCTCGCGGCGCATCCGCACAGCCGGCTGGGCTCGCTGCCGCTGACGCCGATCGCCGTGCTCCCGATGAGCGCGCGCAGCGCCGGCCTCACCGGGCATCCGGCCTGGTTGCGCCACACCGGCCTGCCGGTGGTGGACGCCGAGGGGCGTCTGGTCGGCGTGCTGCGGCGCGAGCGCCTGGCCGAACCGGCGCACCCGCCGCGGGAGGACAGCCGCGGCGTGCTCGGCATCGCGCAGAATTTTCTGGAGGGCTACACCGCCAGCAGCGCGTTGCTGCTGGAACTGCTGATCAAGGGTGTGGGCCGCCGTGGTTAAGCGTGACCCGTCCTGGGCGACACAGACCGCGGCGACCCGCATCAACCGCGGCTATTACCGGCGTTACCCCGACGAGGTCGCCGAATTCCTGGCCGCGCTGCCCGCCGCGGAGGCCTGGCAGGCGCTGCAGGATCTGCCGGTGGACGACAGTCACGCGGCCTGGGCACAACTGCCGACGGATGCGGCCGAGGCGATCCTGGCCTA
>JBHEOS010000010.1:0-5330 GCA_046260695.1 Gammaproteobacteria bacterium | reverse complement strand
TATGCCGCCAGTGTGCTGCGCCGCGCCGACCCGGGATTGCGCGCGCGCATCACGGGCCGGCTCGCGCCGGCGGTGGCGCAGGATCTGGAACGCCTGATGGGTTTTCCGGAGAACAGCGCCGGCAGCCTGATGGACCCGCGCACCGTGACCCTGCGCGGCGACATGAGCGCGCGCGAGGCCCTGGAACGCCTGCGCCGCAACAAACCCCGCTTCACCCACCACCTGTTCGTGGTCGACCGCCAGCAGCATCTGCAAGGCATGGTCGAGATCGAGGCCCTGGCGCTGGCCGACGGCGACGAGCCGGTCGAGGCCGCGCTGCGCCCGGTGCGCATCGTGGTCACGGCGCTGGAACACCGCGACGAACTGCTGGACAAGCTCGAACGCCACGGCATCTCCGACGTGCCGGTCACCGATCTGGAGGGCCGGCTGATCGGGGTGATCCACCACGACCAGCTGTTTGGCGCGGTGCAAGAAGACAGCAGCGGCGACATCCAGGCCATGTTCGGCGCCAGCCGCGACGAACGCGCCCTGTCCAGTGTCGGCTTTGCGGTGCGCAAGCGCCTGCCCTGGCTGCACATCAACCTGCTGACCGCATTCCTGGCCGCCTCCGTGGTCGGCCTGTTCGAGCACACCATCGCCCAGTTCACCGCGCTGGCGGTGCTGCTGCCGGTGGTCGCCGGCCAGTCCGGCAACGCCGGCGCCCAGGCCCTGGCGGTGACCATGCGCGGGCTGGCGCTGCGCGAGATCGGCACCCGCCACCTGCTGCGGGTGGTCGCCAAGGAGGTCAGCACCGGCCTGATCAACGGTGTGCTGATCGCGCTGACCACGGCCCTCGGCGTGTTCGTCTGGAGCGGTTCGGCCGGCCTGGCCCTGGTGATCGCCCTGGCGATGGTGCTGTCGATGGCCGCGGCGGGCCTCGCCGGCGCCAGCATCCCGATCGCCCTGACCGCCGTCGGTCAGGACCCGGCGCAATCGTCCTCGATCATCCTGACCACCGTGACCGACGTGGTCGGCTTCCTGAGTTTTCTCGGCATCGCGACCCTGCTGGCGAATCTGCTGTGAGCGCCGCGGACACAATCGGCGCAACCGTCGCGCTGACCGGCGCGACCGGCTTCATCGGCACCGCGCTGGTGCCGGCGCTGCTGCCGCGCTGCGCGCGTCTGCGCGTATTGACGCGGGCGAAAACCGGCGCGCTGGCCGGCTGCGACATGCTGCGCGGCGATTTCGAGGATGCCGCCGCCCTGGAGAAACTGGTGCAGGGCGCGGAGCTGATCCTGCATCTGGGCGGCTATGCGCACGCGGCCTCCCAGCCGAGTCCCACCGAGATCGAACGCCATCGCCGCATCAATCTGCACGGCACCCAGGCGCTGTTCCGCGCCGCCGCTATCGCCGGCGCGCGCCGCTTCGTGTTCGTCAGCAGTGTCAAGGCCGGCGGCGAGGATACGCAGGCCTGTCTCGACGAGAGCAACGCGCGCGCGCCGGCCGATCCCTACGGCCAGATCAAGCGCCAGACCGAGGCCTGGCTGCTGGAACACGGCGCGCGCAGCGGCGTCGAGGTCTGCGTGCTGCGCCCGGCGCTGGTCTACGGACCTGGCGTAAAGGGCAATCTCGCCGCCATGCTGCGCGCCATCGATCGCGGCCGCTTCCCGCCGGTGCCGGAGACGCACAACATCCGCTCGATGGTCGGCGTGCAGGATGTGGTCGCCGCGCTGCTCGCCGCCGCCGCGCGTCCCGAGGCCGCCGGCCAGGTGTGCATCCTCAGCGACGGCGAGGCCTATTCGACGCGGCGCATCTACGCCGCCATGGCGGCGGCGCTCGGCAAACCGATCCCGGCATGGGGCCTGCCGGCCGGCGCATTGCGCGCCCTGGGCCGGATCGGCGATGCCGGCGAATTCCTGCTGCGCCGGTCGCTGCCGTTCAACAGCACGCTCGCTACGCGGCTGCTGGATTCGGCCTGTTACCGCTCCGTGCAGGCCGAGCGGGTGCTGGGGTTCACGCCGCGCCAGCGGCTGGAAGACGTACTGCCCGCGATGGTGCGGGCCTAC
Organism: Gammaproteobacteria bacterium; assembly: GCA_046260695.1. Lineage (GTDB taxonomy): Bacteria > Pseudomonadota > Gammaproteobacteria > Thiohalobacterales > Thiohalobacteraceae > JAHJQQ01. The sequence continues at coordinate 3,285 of JBHEOS010000010.1, read as the reverse complement.
CGCGGGACCGCCGCGGTTTGACGGCGGCCGGCTCATTTCGCGCCGAGGCGCAGAGGACACAATCAATGGAAAACACCCACACGCTGGCGGTGCTGATCGATGCCGACAACGCCCAGGCCAAGGTCTTGGACGGCCTGCTCGCCGAGGTCGCCAATTACGGAACCGCGAGCGTCAAACGGATCTACGGCGATTGGACCTCGACCCGCCTGAATGCCTGGAAGGCGGTGCTGTTGCAGCACTCCATCCAACCGATCCAGCAGTTCGCCTACACCACCGGCAAGAACGCCACCGACAGCGCCATGATCATCGACGCAATGGACCTGTTGTACACCGGCCGCTTCGACGGCTTCTGCCTGGTCTCCAGCGACAGCGACTTCACCCGGCTGGCGGCGCGTCTGAGGGAATCGGGCCCGCGCGTGTATGGCTTCGGCGAACGCAAGACCCCCGCGCCCTTCGTCTCCGCCTGCGACAAGTTCATCTACACCGAGGTACTGACCCCCGAACTCGGCAAGGGCAAGGCGATCACCCGCAAGACCTCCCAAGAGCTCAAGCAGGACACCCGCCTGGTGAGCCTGCTCAGGAACGCCGTCGAGGCCGCGTCGGATGACGCCGGCTGGGCGCAGCTGAGTCCGGTCGGCAGCAACATCGCCAAGCAGTCGCCGGAATTCGACCCGCGCAACTACGGCTACGCCAAACTCAGCGGCCTGGTCGCTGCAACCGAACTGTTCGAGATCGACGAGCGCGCGCTCGGGAGCGGCGGCATGAAGACGCTGTTTGTGCGCGACAAGCGCAACGCGTGAGCGTGCCGACGTAGGGATAGGTGTGGCTGAAATACTGGACGTAGCGCCTGCCAACTGACGGGAGGGTCTTGCCGACACCGGCATCATGATGGCGGTCACGTTAGCAAAATGGCGCTAAGTTGAGTCTGGCCGCGTTTATGTTGGGCCCGGTTATGGCCGGCGTTAGGTGCTTAAAACGCCCAGTACCTAGCAGATCACTCACTAGGGCGTGGAGGTAATTTTATGAAGACATTGATTCTTGCATTAACGCTGGTGTTTGCTAGTAGTGTGGCGATAGCTCATGGTGGTGGTTGTCGCAAAAGCTCACCCCCGGGGCAGTGCTGCCATATGGATAACAGCACTGGTATTGTCCACTGTCATTAAACTTAAGGCGCCCACCCGTATATCAAACGGGCGCCTTCTGAACCAAGGGGAAAAAAATGAAAAAGCTCATATTAATCAGTAGCTCAATTGTAATTGCCATTTGCTCTAGTACTGCTTCAGCAGACAAATGGGTTAATGGCTACACGAAAAAAAACGGAACATATGTTCAAGGGCATATGAAAAGCAGTCCAGATAGCTATCGCTATAACAACAAGAGCTCACAATCATATGGTGGCTCTCAACGAGATGAGTACAGTTCTGGCATGGGCGCAACAAACAAAAAGAACTCTTCGTATGGGTACCGTGACAATGACAATGATGGGTTGAGCAATTCCTATGATCCTAAACCAGAGTCTGGAAAAAATTGGTGAGAAAACTTTCACCTAACATGGCGTTCGAGAGGGTCGCGCCAAAAGCGGCGCGCCCCTCAACTTTACGTTATGCATCTCAAGGTTAGGCCTGTGTGAGCAATGAAATTCGCGCAAAAGGAGCCGGTCTCGCGAAGTTCCTTGAGCAGATGACTCCAGAGGAGCGAGATCGTGTTAGTGCGGAGAATATCAAACGAACAGAGGCAGAATACTTCCGATTTCTTGAGGCATTCGGGCGAAACGAATGCTATCTGTGCAAGAAACCGTTTTCGTCCTTCAGTAAGAAGACACCATGCATTCACTGGTTTCTAAAACCAAAGGGGCTTAAGAAACACGACCTTGCGTCAGTAGCAAATCGTTATGGAGTGTTTCAGATTCAAACCTACCTTAGATGGGTCGCGAATCAAGAAGGGTTTGCCAGACACATCAACGATATGCCGGAAGAAGGTGCGGGAACAAAACTGATTGAACTCACAATACGTTACCGCAATTTAGAGTGGTCTTTCTCCTGCGCAGAGTCCGATTACCTGGGCCATCAAACGTCGCAACACGCGAAGCACCCACATTACCATGTCCAGATGCGCTTCGATAAACGACCCATTGTCAATTACAGCGACCTACACCTACCGCTTACGGAAGGAGATATTCTGAGCCTTGAGGCAAGGCGACGTTTTCCACATATCGTTAAACACAAATTCCCCCATGGCGAAGGAATGAGTGAAGTGCTTAACGACGATACTGTTGAGGCACTTATCAACGCCAGCGGCGGGGGTAGTACAAGCCCCGAGGATGCGCCGCTTCATCTCGATACCATCGTAATGGCGGATGAGGGCACAACAATTAAGGGCGAAGATCTTTATAACCTTATTCAAGAAGCGAAGGAAAAAGGTGTAATGGTAGCCAGTTTGATGCACAAGTTGCCAAATGCTAGTACACGAGTCCTCGTAACACCGGGCCCGGGTGTAGTAGAACAGGCGCCTCGTAAAGGTCGAAAGAAAGATGCATAACAACGCCAGATGATAAATGGGGTCTAGATAAATGGGGTCAGACTCGACATATCCCGCCACTTTCTGCTAACGTCGCCGCCGTCATGACGAGAAGGGAGTCACCGCATGGCCCGCCTGCCACGCTATTTCGTCCCCGGCCAGCCGCTGCACATCATCCAACGTGGTAACAACCGCGAGCCCATCTTCGCCAGCGACGACGACTACCGGTTTTATCTGGACTGTCTGATCGACGCGGCCGACCAGCGCGGTCTTGCTGTTCATGCCTATGTCTTGATGACCAACCACGTCCATCTGCTGGCCACCCCGGACACCGATACCAGTGTCGGCAAGACACTCCAGTCGGTTGGCCGGCGCTACGTACAGTATTTCAACCACACCTACCAGCGCACCGGCACGCTCTGGGAAGGCCGCTACAAGGCCACCCTCATCGACAGCGAGGCCTATCTCCTCACTTGCATGCGCTATATCGAACTCAATCCCGCCCGCGCCGGTATGGTTGACCACCCGCCCGATTACCCCTGGTCCAGCTATGCCCGCAATGCCCGTGGCGCCGCGCAGCCCTTGGTGACACCCCATTCCCTATACCGCCGCCTTGGCCGCACCGACAGCGAACGCCAGTCAGCCTACCGGAAGCTGTTCCGCGCCCATCTGAGTCAGTCCGACATCGACGCCATCCGGACGGCGACCAACAGGGCTTGGGTATTGGGTAATGACCGGTTCAACGCCAAGATCGAAAAACTGTCAGGG
>JBHEOS010000001.1:30223-86978 GCA_046260695.1 Gammaproteobacteria bacterium | reverse complement strand
GCATACCCCGTTCTTCAATGGTTACCGTCCGCAGTTTTATTTTCGGACGACGGACGTGACGGGTGCATGCGATCTGCCGGAAGGCATCGAGATGGTGATGCCGGGCGACAACGTGAAGATGGTGGTGTCGTTGATAGCGCCGATCGCGATGGAAGAGGGCTTGCGCTTCGCGATCCGCGAGGGTGGCCGTACCGTCGGCGCCGGCGTGGTCGCGAAAGTCATCGAGTAATTGATGCAAGCGGAAAGGGCAAGCGGCGCTGGCCAGCGCCAAATGCCGCCTTTTTGGCCTTGTGGCTTGTATCTTGAGATTTGTAACTGAGGTTTATGCAATGGCAAACCAGAGAATCCGTATCCGCCTGAAGGCCTTCGATCATCGTCTGATCGATCAGTCGGCACGCGAGATCGTTGAGACGGCCAAGCGTACCGGCGCACAGGTTTGCGGCCCGATCCCGTTGCCGACGAAAAAGGAGCGGTTCACTATTCTGGTCTCACCACACGTTGATAAAGACGCGCGTGATCAGTACGAGATCCGCACGCATAAGCGTCTGATGGATATCGTCGACCCGACAGACAAGACTGTCGATGCGTTGATGAAGTTGGACTTGGCTGCCGGCGTGGATGTCCAGATCAAGTTGAACTAACCGGATAATTCGTGGACGCGGCCTTGACCGCGGACGATGGCGCGTAGAACAGCGCCTGTATGGGGTAACAGACATGGCTATAGGTGTGGTAGGGCGTAAGGCGGGGATGACGCGGGTCTTCACGGAAGACGGCGGTTCACTGCCTGTGACTGTGATTGAGGTGGAGCCTAACCGCGTGGCCCAGCTCAAGACGGTTGAAATCGATGGTTATCGCGCGGTTCAAGTTACCGTGGGCGTGCGCCGCGCCACACGCGTGGTCAAACCCATGGCGGGACATTTCGCCAAGGCGAACGTGCAGCCTGGCCGTGGGGTTTGGGAGTTTCGCCTGGCTGATGACGAGGGTGGCGACCTTACCGTTGGCGCCGAACTGAAGGCCGACATGTTTACGGCTGGACAGAAGGTCGATGTGACGGGTAGCACCATCGGCAAGGGTTTTGCCGGCGCGATCAAGCGTCACCATTTCACGATGGGTGATGCGACCCACGGTAATTCATTGTCGCACCGCTCCGCGGGTTCGATTGGTCAGAATCAATCGCCGGGGCGTGTGTTCAAGGGTAAGAAGATGGCGGGCCATTTGGGCAATGCGCGTCGCGTCGCGCAAAATCTGGAAGTGGTGCGCGTGGATGCCGAACGCAACCTGATTCTGGTCAAGGGCGCGGTGCCGGGTGCCAAGGGCGGAGACCTGATCGTCCGGTCTGCGGTCAAGACCAGGGCCAAGGCCTAAGGGGAATCAGAGATGGAATTGCAGGTCAAGGGTGGAAAGTCCGTCAGTGTCTCCGACAAGACCTTCGGGCGTGAATTCAACGAGGCGCTGATTCACCAAGTGGTGACTGCGGTGTTGGCGGGCGCTCGTCAGGGGACCAAAGGACAGAAGACGCGTTCTGATGTCAGCGGTGGCGGTATCAAGCCGTGGCGACAGAAGGGGACAGGCCGCGCGCGAGCTGGTACAATCCGCAGCCCGCTGTGGCGGGGTGGCGGTAAGACCTTTGCCGCGCGTAACCGCGACTTCTCGCAGAAGGTCAATAAAAAGATGTATCGCGGTGCAATGGCGACCATCCTGTCCGAGCTGGTGCGTCAAGATCGCCTGGTGGTCGTCGAGACCTTCGCGGTGTCCGCGCCAAAGACCAAGGAATTGGTTGGTAAGCTCAAGGATATGGAGCTGGAGGATGTGCTGATCATTAGCGATGAGGCCGATGAGAATCTTTACCTCGCGGCGCGCAACCTCTATCACGTCGGGGTGTGCGACTCGTCGAGCGCCGATCCTGTGAGCCTGGTCGGTTTCGGCACGGTCATGGTGACGCTCAATAGCCTGAAGAACTTCGAGGAGCGATTGGCATGAGTCAGGAGCGTTTGATGAAGGTGCTGGTTGCGCCGCTGATGTCTGAGAAGACCGCGCGCTTGGCCGATCGTAATCGCCAGTACGCCTTCAAGGTAGTCACGAACGCTACAAAGCCTGAGATCCGCCAGGCCGTTGAGGTGTTGTTCAACGTTAAGGTCACGGGCGTTCAGGTGGCCAACATGCCTGGCAAGATCAAGCGTTTTGGCCAGGCATTCGGCAAACGCTCTGACTGGAAGAAGGCCTTCGTGACGTTGGCGGAAGGTAACGACATCAATTTCATGGGAGCCGAGTGAGCCTACGGGCACAGCTCGCAAATAAACAAGGTTTTGAATGATGGCTATCGTTAAAGCAAAACCGACCTCCCCTGGGCGACGCTTCGTGGTGCGTGTCGTGACCGAGGGCCTGCACAAGGGTGAGCCCTTCGCGCCGCTGGTCGAGACGAAGACCAAGAACGGCGGGCGCAACAACGCTGGTCGCATCACCGTGCGTCACCAGGGCGGTGGTCACAAACAGAAATACCGCATTATCGACTTTAAGCGCGACAAGGACGGGATTGCCGGTCGCGTCGAACGCATTGAGTACGATCCGAACCGTAGCGCGCATATCGCGCTGGTGTTGTACGCAGACGGTGAGCGGCGCTACATCCTGGCCCCGAAAGGCCTGGACGTTGGTATGCCCGTGTTGTCTGGAATCGATGCACCGATCAAGCCGGGCAGTGCATTGCCGTTGCGTAACATTCCGGTCGGTACGCAGGTACACAACATCGAAATGAAGCCCGGGAAGGGCGGGCAGATCGCGCGTAGCGCGGGCACCTCTGCCCAGTTGGTTGCGCGTGAGGGCGATTACGCCACGCTGCGTGTGCGGTCGGGTGAAATGCGCAAGATATTTTCGGAATGCCGCGCCACTATTGGTGAGGTCGGTAATTCCGAGCACAGTCTGCGTTCGTTGGGTAAGGCTGGCGCGACGCGCTGGCGTGGTGTGCGTCCCACCGTGCGTGGCGTGGTGATGAACCCGGTCGATCACCCGCATGGTGGCGGCGAGGGGCGAACCTCGGGTGGCCGCCACCCGGTATCTCCCTGGGGCCTGCCGACCAAGGGTTACAAGACCCGCAGCAACAAGCGCACTGACAATATGATTGTGCGCCGGCGTAACAAGAAATAAGTACTGAGAGGTCGTTATCGTGCCACGTTCAGTGAAGAAAGGGCCTTTCGTCGATCACCACCTGGCTAAGAAGGTGGAAGAGGCCGTAACCAGTAACAGCAAGAAACCGATCAAGACCTGGTCGCGCCGGTCTATGGTCATGCCGGATATGATCGGCCTGACCATTGCGGTGCATAACGGTCGCCAGCATGTTCCGGTGCTTGTCAACGAGAATATGATTGGCCACAAACTGGGTGAGTTCGCCGTGACCCGCACCTTCAAGGGGCACGCAGCGGGCAGAAAGACGAAGTAAGGGAGAGATCCAATGCAAGTCAGTGCCAAATTGCGTCACGCGCGGATCTCACCTCAGAAGTGCAGGCTGGTGGCAGACCAGGTGCGCGGGCTGCCGGTTGAGCGTGCCCTGCAGACGCTGATGTTCAGCAACAAGAAGGCGGCCGAGATGGTACGCAAGGTCCTGGAGTCCGCGATCGCCAATGCCGAGCACAACGAAGGTGCCGACATTGATGAATTGAAAATCGCCGCGATCTGCGTCGACGAGGGTCCGGTGATGAAGCGCATGCATGCGCGCGCCAAGGGGCGTGGCAATCGCATCGTGAAGCGCACTAGCCATATCACGGTAACAGTGGGCGAATAAGTCGTCGCGCAGGGCTCTGTTCGATAGGACGGGGCCCGTAAATTGGACACGAGAGAGAACTCGGAATGGGTCAAAAAGTACATCCAACAGGTATCCGCCTGGGTATCGTGAAGGACTGGACGTCCAAGTGGTACGCGGACTCCAGGAATTACGCGATCTACCTGAATAAGGATCTTGAGGTGCGCGGTTTCCTGAAGAAGAAACTCGCGCACGCCTCGGTGAGCCGGATTCAGATAGAGCGCCCGGCGCGTAATGCCATGATCACCGTGCATACGGCGCGTCCAGGCATTGTGATTGGCAAGAAAGGCGAGGACATCGAATCGTTACGCAAGGAAGTCTCCCAGATAATGGGGGTTCCTGTGCACATCAAGATCGAGGAGATCCGTAAGCCTGAACTCGACGCGCAGTTGGTCGCAGAGAGCGTCGCGCAGCAGTTGGAGCGTCGTATCATGTTCCGGCGCGCGATGAAGCGGGCGGTGACAAATTCGATGCGCCTGGGCGCCCAGGGTATCCGGATCAATGTCGCCGGCCGTCTCAACGGCGCGGAAATCGCCCGGAGCGAGTGGTACCGCGAAGGTCGCGTGCCCTTGCATACCCTGCGCGCGGATATTGATTACGGGTTCGCCGAAGCGCACACCACTTATGGTGTGATCGGCGTGAAGGTCTGGATCTTCAAGGGCGAAGTGCTTGGCATGCCGGGACAGGTAGCCGAGTCGGAGCCGGCGAAGAGAGCGGCGAGCAATTAAGGAGCATCTGAGCCATGTTGCAGCCCAAAAGAACCAAATTCCGCAAGATGCACAAAGGCCGAAATACCGGCCTGGCAACTTCCGGGAGCAATGTCAGTTTTGGTGAGTATGCGCTGAAGGCGATCACCCGTGGCCGCCTCACCGCACGCCAGATTGAAGCCGCGCGACGCGCGATTACCCGCCATGTGAAACGCGGTGGCAAAGTCTGGATTCGCATCTTCCCGGACGTGCCGATTACCAAGAAGCCCCTGGAAGTGCGTATGGGTAGCGGTAAAGGTAACGTCGAATATTGGGTGGCGAAGATTCAGCCTGGTCGTGTGCTGTATGAAATCGAGGGCGTTACTGAAGAGATCGCCCGAGAGGCTTTCAAGCTGGCTGCAGCGAAGTTGCCGGTACAGACCACATTCGTGACACGGACGATGATGTGATGAACGTGACTGACATGCGAAACAAGACCGCAGCCGAGCTGCGTGAAGAGTTGAAAGGCTTGCTGCGTGAGGAATTCAATCTGCGTATGCAACGCGCGACCGGACAATTGCCGCGGCCGCATCACTTTCAGCGTATACGTAAGGACATTGCCCGTATCAAGACGGTGCTGAACGAACAGGTCAAGGCAGGTAATGCAGCATGAGCGCGATTGACAACGTCGAGCGTACCCTCACCGGTCGTGTGGTGAGTGACAAGATGAATAAATCGATTACCGTATCGATCGAGCGCTTGGTCAAGCACCCTGTGTATGGGAAGTACATTCGCCGTTCCACAAAGCTGCATGTGCATGATGAGGACAACCAGTGCCAGCAGGGAGACCTGGTGACCATTCGCCAGTGCAGGCCTATTTCCAAGACTAAGTCCTGGATGTTGGTCGAGATCGTAGAGAAAGCGAGTTGATAGAACTGGCCTGCGGGTCGTTCGCAACGCTTATATAGATAATTGCTGGTCAGGATTAAACCATGATTCAGATGCAGACCATGTTGTTCGCTGCGGATAACAGCGGAGCTCGCCAGGTGCAATGCATCAAGGTGCTGGGCGGCTCGCATCGCCGCTATGCCGGTATCGGCGACGTGATCAAGGTCAGCGTGAAGGAAGCGATTCCGCGCGGCAAGGTCAAGAAAGGTGAAGTGTACAATGCTGTGGTGGTGCGTACCCGCAAGGGTGTGCGCCGTCCAGACGGTTCGCTGGTGCGTTTTGATACCAATGCGGCGGTGTTGCTGAACAACAAGCTTGAGCCCATCGGCACCCGTATCTTCGGACCGGTGACGCGTGAATTACGCGGTGAACGATTCATGAAAATCGTTTCACTGGCTCCGGAAGTGCTCTGAGAGACGGGTGGGATCAGGTTATGCGCAGAATCAAGAAGGGCGACGAGGTGATCGTCATTGCCGGTAGAGACAAGGGTAAGCGTGGCTCTGTGCTCCGGGTTGTCGGCGACGATAAGCTCATCGTCTCAAACGTGAATTTAGTGAAGCGTCATACCAAGCCGAATCCTCAGGCTGGACAGCCGGGGGGCATCTTGGAAAAGGAGGCGGCCATTCAGGCTTCCAACGTGATGCTATTCAACGCCCAGACCAGCAAGGGCGACCGGGTGGGTATCCGGACGCTAGAGGATGGGCGCAGGGTGCGGTATTTCAAGTCCACGAATGAAGTCGTGGACGTCTGATCGGGCAGGTTGAGAACATGGCGAGATTGCAGCAACAGTATCGTGACGAGGTAATCAATAAGCTCACTGAGCAGTTTGGTTACAAGAACGTCATGCAAGTGCCCAGGATCACCAAGATCACGCTTAACATGGGCGTGGGCGAGGCGGTCGGTGACAAGAAAATCATCGAGAACGCCGTAGGTGATATGGAGAAGATTGCCGGACAGAAGGCTATCGTAACGCTGGCGCGCAAGGCCAATGCCGGTTTCAAGATCCGCGAGGGCTGGCCTATTGGCTGCAAGGTCACGCTGCGTCGCGAGCGGATGTTTGAATTCCTGGATCGGTTGATTAGCATCGCCATTCCACGTATCCGTGACTTCCGCGGGCTGAACGGCAAATCGTTCGATGGTCGCGGCAACTACAGCATGGGCGTCAGGGAGCAGATCATCTTTCCCGAGATCGACTACGACAAGATCGACGCATTGCGCGGGATGGATATTACGATCACCACGACGGCAAAGACGGACGCGGAGGCCAAGGCCTTGCTGGCGGCTTTCCACTTCCCGTTCCGTAACTGAGGACACAGGCTGATGGCAAAGAAATCGATGAAGGCCCGCGAGGTCAAACGCATTAGAACAGTTGCGAAGTTCGCAACCAAGCGCGCGGAGCTGAAAGAGACGATTCGCAACCCGAAGACTTCGATGGAGGAGCGTGCGCTGGCCGTGGTCAAGTTGCAGAACCTTCCGCGGGATGCCAGCCCTTCGCGTGTGCAGCGCCGTTGCCAGATAACGGGTCGTCCACGGGCTGTGTACCGCAAGTTTGGCCTGTGTCGCAACAAGCTGCGCGAAGCCGCGATGCGCGGTGATGTGCCGGGCTTGGTAAAGGCCAGCTGGTGAGCGCAGGTGGATCAAAGAGATCGAGGATTCTGTAGATGAGTATGTCGGACCCAATCGCGGATCTGCTGACCCGTATCCGTAACGGCCAGGCCGCCAACAAGGTGCAGGTGAGTATGCCGGCCTCCAAGGCCAAGAAGGCCTTGGCGAATGTGCTGAAAAGCGAAGGCTATATCGAGGCTGTCAGTGATCAGACCGTCGATGGTAAGCCGCTGCTCGTCGTCACGCTCAAATATTACGAAGGCAAGCCAGTGATCGACACGTTGCAGCGCGTGAGCCGTCCGGGTCTGCGTATCTACAAGGCCAAAGACGAGCTGCCCAAAGTTCTGGGTGGTCTGGGTGTCGCCATCGTGTCCACCTCCAAGGGTGTGATGAGCGACCGTGAAGCGCGCGCCCTGGGTGAGGGTGGCGAGGTGCTGTGCACCGTTTGCTGATAGGGCAGGATCATGTCGAGAGTCGCTAAAAAACCGATCGAGTTACCGAAGGGCGTGGAGATTGCCGTCGACGGAAATCGGGTAACCGTGAAGGGGCCAAAAGGCAGCCTGCACCAGGAGATCCACAATTCAGTGGAGCTCAAGCAGGATGGTAATATCCTGGCCTTTTCCGCGCGCAGTGAAATGCCGACAGCATGGGCGCATGCAGGGACGGCACGGGCACTGATCAATAATTTGATCACGGGCGTGAGTAAAGGTTTTGAGCGCAAGCTGGAGCTGGTGGGCGTTGGCTACCGTGCGCAGGCGCAGGGCAAGAACCTGAATCTGACCCTGGGCTTCTCGCACCCCGTCGTCTATGCGGTACCCGAGGGCATCACGATCGAGACGCCAAGCCAGACGGAGATCATCGTCCGAGGCAGTGATAAGCAGGTTGTCGGCCAGGTGGCTGCCGATATTCGCGCCTATCGCCCGCCAGAGCCCTATAAGGGCAAGGGCGTGAAATATTCCGACGAAGTGATCATGCGTAAGGAAGCGAAGAAGAAGTAGTTCGCTCGTTCTCGAAACGAGGGTGCCGGTGGAGTGGCTGCGTGTGGGCCTAGCCGGAATTGCAAGGTTTTGAAGGTGCCGTAATGGACAAGAAAGCAGAACGTTTGCGTCGTGCGCGCAAAACCCGGGCGCGGATCCGCGAGGCGGAAAGGTTTCGTCTGTGTGTGTACCGTACACCGCGGCATATCTACGCCCAGATCGTCGCGCCGAATGGCAGCGAGGTTGTCGCGGCGGCGTCTACTGTCGATAAGCAGTTGCGTAGCAGCTTGCCGTATACGGGCAATGTGAATGCGGCAACCGAAGTGGGCAAGCTGATCGCGGAAAAAGCCAAGGCGGCGGGTGTCACTCAGGTGGCGTTTGATCGTTCCGGATTTAAGTACCACGGTCGGGTCAAGGCGCTGGCGGATGCCGCCCGCGAGGCCGGCCTTCAATTTTAAGGGTTAAATCATGTCGAGTGTTGACGCACAGGCTCAGGGTGACGGGCTTCTCGAAAAGCTGGTTTCAGTAAACCGCGTGGCTAAAGTGGTCAAGGGCGGCCGCCAGTTCGGTTTTGCGGCGCTGACCGTTGTTGGTGATGGCCGCGGTCGGGTGGGCTTCGGAACCGGCAAGGCACGTGAAGTGCCGGCGGCGATCCAGAAGGCCATGGACAGCGCCCGTCGCAACATGCGCGACATCAGCCTGCGCGAAGGTACACTGCAATATGCCGTGACCGGCATTCACGGGGCGGCCAAGGTGTACATGCAGCCGGCCTCGGAAGGCACCGGAATTATCGCTGGCGGTGCGATGCGGGCCGTGTTTGAGGTGTTGGGGGTGAAGGATGTGCTGGCCAAGTGCATTGGCACGCCCAACCCGATCAATGTCGTGCGGGCCACGCTGGAAGGGTTGGAACAAATGCGCTCGCCGGAACAGATCGCAGCCAAGCGCGGCAAGACCGTCAAAGAGATCGTGGAGTAAGTTCATGGCAGGCGAGAAAAAGCTCAAGGTGACCCTGGTGCGCAGCACGAGCAAGCGCTTGCAGTCTCACAAGGCCTGTGTGGCCGGCCTGGGTCTGCGGCGCATGCACCACACGGTCGAGGTGATCGACACGCCGGCGGTGCGCGGAATGATCAACAAGGTTTCATACATGTTGCAGGTTGAGGAAGCGTGATATGCGGCTGAACACACTCAAGCCAGCGGCGGGCAGCAAACAGTCGCCGAAGCGGGTCGGTCGCGGTATTGGCTCCGGCCTGGGTAAGACCTGTGGGCTTGGCCACAAAGGTCAAACCGCGCGCGCCGGCGGCTACCACAAGGTGGGTTTCGAAGGTGGGCAGATGCCCTTGCAGCGCCGGTTGCCTAAGGTCGGCTTCACCTCGCGCATAGGCCGCACCCGCGCCGAAGTGCGCCTGAGTGAGTTGGTCAAGGTGGAGGGTGATGTGATCGATATGCTGGCGCTCAAGACGGCCCATGTGATCCGTCAGGAGGCCCAGCAGGCCAAGGTTATCCTGTCGGGTGTTATCAGTCGGGCCGTGACCCTCCGGGGTGTGGCCGTGACCAAGGGTGCGCGTGCCGCGATCGAAGCTGCGGGCGGCAAGGTCGAAGATTAAGTGGCAAGTCCGGGGTCAACCCTTACCGGCGGTGTAGGCGATCTGGGCAAACTCAGGGAGTTGCGCCAGCGGCTGTTGTTCGTGCTCGGAGCGCTGCTTGTATTTCGGCTGGGGACCTTTATCCCCATTCCGGGTATCGATCCGCATGTGTTGGCCGGTTTGGCCGAACAGCAACGCGGCACCATTTTGGACATGTTCAACATGTTCTCGGGCGGCGCGTTGGAGCGCCTGTCTATGTTCGCGCTGGGAATCATGCCGTACATCTCGGCATCGATCATCATCCAGCTTCTGACTGTGACAGTGCCGACGCTCGAACGGTTAAAGAAGGAGGGCGAGGCAGGGCGTCGTAAGATTACCCAGATCACTCGGTATGCGACTGTCGGCTTGGCAACCCTGCAATCCTTCGGCATCGCTGTGGGCTTGCAAGCGCAATCATTTGGAAACAGTCCGCTGGTGATCGCGCCTGGCCCCAGCTTTGTGCTGACCACCATGGTGACCCTGGTGACCGGCACCATGTTTCTGATGTGGCTAGGCGAGCAGATTACCGAGCGTGGCATTGGGAACGGTATTTCGATCATTATCTTCGCCGGTATCGTTGCAGGGTTGCCCGCGGCAATCGGCGGGACCTTGGAGCTGGCGCGCACGGGCGAATTGACTGTGCTGACCGTACTGTTCCTGTTCGCCATGGCGCTTGCCGTGACCGCATTTGTCGTGTTCATCGAGCGAGGGCAGCGCCGTATAACAGTGAACTACGCCCGACGCCAACAGGGGCGCAAGGTGTACGCAGCGCAGAGCACGCACCTGCCTTTGAAATTGAACATGGCGGGCGTGATTCCGCCGATCTTCGCGTCGAGCATTATTCTGTTTCCGGCGACGCTCGGTAGTTGGTTCGGGCAAACAGAAGGCATGGGCTGGTTGAAGGATATTGCCTCGACCTTGTCCCCAGGTCAGCCGTTGTATGTGCTGCTTTATGCCTTGGCGATTGTGTTCTTTTGTTTTTTCTACACCGCGCTGGTGTTTAATTCGCGGGAGACGGCGGATAACCTGAAGAAGTCAGGTGCGTTCATTCCGGGTATTCGGCCGGGTGAACAGACGGCTCGTTACGTCGACGGCGTGATGACCCGACTTACTTTGGTGGGTGCGATCTACATCACGGCTGTGTGCCTGATGCCGGAGTTTTTGATCCTGTACTGGAATGTGCCGTTTTATTTTGGTGGCACCTCGCTGCTGATTATTGTGGTGGTGGTCATGGACTTCATGGCTCAGGTGCAGGCCCATCTGATGTCCCATCAGTACGAAGGACTGATGAAGAAGGCCAATCTGAAGAGTCAGGGCAAGACCGGCCTGCTGCGTTGATAGCCCCGGGGCGACGCCGATGGCGTAACCTGGAAATTTTGCCAACACGTTAGGTGATGTCATGAAAGTTCGAGCCTCCGTCAAAAAAATTTGCCGGAACTGTAAAATCGTTCGCCGCAAGGGTGTGGTGCGGGTGATCTGTGCGGATGGCCGCCACAAGCAGCGGCAGGGGTGATCTTCCCGTGTCCGGCCGCGGGAATCTTGGCGGTACGGCACGGGCTGATAATCTGGTAATTGATTTTTTTCGGCCTGCGGGATACCCTTTCGCGTTTCCCGGTCGCGGGTTGTCGTTGAGATTGTGTTAGGAGAGCCTGAATGGCCCGTATTGCTGGTATCAACATCCCGGTGAACAAGCACGCCGTGATCGCGCTGACGTCCATCTATGGCGTCGGGCCTACCCGAGCGAAGCAGATCTGCGCCGCCGCCGGTATTGAGCCTACACGCAAAATCAAAGACCTGGCTGAGGGCGAGGTCGAGATGTTGCGAGCCGAGGTGGGCAAGTTCACGGTCGAGGGTGATCTGCGCCGGACGGTGTCCATGAGCATCAAGCGGCTGATGGATCTGGGGTGCTACCGTGGGTTGCGTCATCGCCGCGGCCTGCCGTTGCGCGGACAGCGGACGCGCACCAATGCCCGTACCCGTAAAGGTCCGCGCCGCCCGATTCGCAAATAAGCAGCAGGTCCGATCTCATCGTTGGACGCATTGTCTTGAAACACGCCGACCCGTGCGGCATACAGGATTGAGAACTGGAATTTATGGCTAAACCGGCACCCCGTACCAAGAAGAAGGTCAAGAAGAACGTGGTCGATGGCATCGTCCACGTTCATGCCTCCTTCAACAACACCATTATCACCATCACTGACCGGCAGGGTAACGCGCTGTCCTGGGCAACTTCGGGTGGTTCTGGGTTTCGCGGCTCTCGCAAGAGCACGCCGTTCGCGGCACAGGTCGCCGCCGAACGTGCGGGTAAGGCCGCGCAGGAATTCGGCATGAAGAATGTCGAGGTGATGGTGAAGGGGCCCGGGCCTGGTCGTGATTCCGCCGTGCGTGCGTTGCACAATGTCGGTTTCAAAGTTACCAATATTCAGGACGTGACGCCGATCCCGCATAATGGATGTCGTCCGCCCAAGAAGCGTCGCGTCTAACGCAGTCTAGTATTAGCTGGAGCTCAAATGGCTAAGTATACCGGTTCCAAATGCCGCCAGTGCCGTCGTGAAGGCGGCAAACTCTTCCTCAAGGGAGAGAAGTGTTTCACGAGTAAATGCCCGGTTGAGAACCGTGCCTTCCCACCTGGGCAGCACGGTCAGCGGCGTACCCGGCTGTCGGACTATGCTGTGCAGCTGCGCGAGAAGCAGAAGCTGCGCCGCATCTATGGCGTGCTGGAGGGGCAATTCCGCAAGTACTATGCTGAGGCGGCGCGCCGCAAAGGCTCTACTGGCGAGAATCTCCTGCAGCTCCTCGAATGCCGCCTGGACAATGTCGTCTACCGCATGGGTTTTGCCTCATCGCGCGCCGAAGCGCGCCAGCTGGTGCGCCACAACGCGGTGACCGTGAACGGTACGAAGCTGAATATTCCCTCGGCGCAGGTGGATCCGAGCGATGTCGTCGCCGTGGCCGAACATGCGCGCAAACAGTTGCGCATCCAGGGCGCGGCTGAAGTCGCACAGCAGCGTGGGATCGCCGACTGGGTCGATGTGGATGCCAAGAAATTGGAAGGTGTCTTCAAGTCGCGTCCGGAGCGCAGTGAACTCCCGCCGGAAATCAATGAGCAGCTGGTCGTTGAGTTGTACTCCAAATAAGCGTTTAGGAGAGAGGGTATTCCATGCAGGGCAAGGTTAACGAATTCCTGAAACCCCGCGTCGTCGACATCCAGACCGTCAATGATCGGCATGCTAAGGTTACGATCGAGCCGCTAGAACGCGGCTTTGGCCACACGCTGGGTAATGCCCTGCGCCGCATCCTGTTGTCGTCCATGCCGGGTGCGGCGGTGGTCAGCGTAGAGATCGACGGTGTGCTGCATGAATATTCGACCATCGAGGGTGTGCAGGAGGATGTCATCGACATCATGCTCAACCTCAAAGGGGTCGCGATTCGCATGCACAGCCGCGATGAGGCCACGCTGATCCTGAAGAAGAAAGGCCCGGGGGTCGTGACTGCGGGCGACATCGCGCTGGATCATGACGTCGACATCGTGAACAAGGATCATGTCATCGCCAACCTGACCAAATCGGGTGAGCTGAGCATGAGCCTGAAGATCACCAAGGGGCGGGGTTACCAGCCGGCCAGTCAGCGGCATGGCGCCGAGGGCAGTGATCGTCAGATCGGCAGTCTGCTATTGGATGCATCGTTCAGCCCCGTCAGCAAGGTGACCTACGCGGTCGATCGCGCCCGCGTCGAACAGCGGACCGACCTTGACAAATTGGTTATCGACATCGAAACCAACGGCACCATCGATCCGGAAGAGGCGGTGCGCCGGGCGGCAACGATCCTGCAGGAACAGCTGTCGGTGTTCGTCGACCTGCAGGGTAAAGAGGCCGAGCATGTGGAGTCGCGTGCGGTCGATATCGATCCGATCCTGCTGCGGCCTGTCGATGATCTGGAACTGACCGTGCGATCCGCCAACTGTCTGAAGGCTGAAAATATTTATTTCATCGGCGATTTGATTCAGCGCACCGAGGTTGAGCTGCTCAAGGCACCTAATCTGGGCAAGAAATCGCTCACCGAGATCAAGGATGTCCTGGCCTCCCACGGCCTGTCGCTGGGCATGCGCCTGGATAACTGGCCGCCGGCGGGTCTGAAGGACAGAGAAAAGGCCAGCGCCTGATTCAGCGCCGGAGGTCGGGCCGAGAGGCGGGGACACCCCCCGATCTGTCGGCCGGTCTCGGCCTTTGCGGTTTTTAAGAGGGTTTTAACATGCGTCATCGCAACACCGGGCGGCAGTTGAGCCGCAACAGCAGTCACCGCAAGGCCATGATGCAGAATCTGGCGGTGTCGTTGCTGAACCACGAAGTGATCAAGACCACCCTGCCGAAGGCCAAGGAGTTGCGTCGTGTCGCCGAGCCGCTGATCACCCTGGCGAAACTCGACAGCGTACACAAGCGCCGCCTCGCCTTCGCGCGTCTGCGTGATCGCGATGTGGTGACCAAGCTGTTCAACGAACTGGGCCCGCGTTACAAGGAGCGCCCGGGTGGTTACATGCGCATCCTGAAGATGGGTTTCCGCCCCGGCGACAGCGCGCCGATGGCGCTGGTCGAGCTGGTCGACCGCCCGGAGCCGGTGGTCGAAGCCGCTGCGGAATAAGCAGCGCAACCACAGTCGCGAAAGGCCGGGCATTGCCCGGCCTTTTTGTTTTGGGGATTGAACGCCCGCCCTCGGAGAATTTGTTTTGGGGATTGAACGCCCGCCCTCGGAGAATGTGCCATGATCGTCATCGCCACGGATTTTGGCTGTGAGGGGCCCTACATCGGGCAGATGAAGGCGGTGCTGGCGCGTGAAGCGCCGGGCGTGCCGGTGATCGATCTGTTTGCGAACCTCCCGGCCTTCGAGATCCAGGCGGCGGCCTACCTGCTGGCGGCGTATGTCGAGGTGTTCGAACCGGGCACGGTATTCCTGGGGATCGTTGATCCGGGCGTGGGTGGGGCGCGGCGCGCGGCCGCGGTGTGCGCCGATGGGCGCTGGCTCGTCGGTCCGGACAATGGCTTGTTCAACGTCGTCGCACAGCGCGCGATGGAGCTGCGTTGGTGGGATATCGACTGGCGTCCTCCGCAGATGTCACACAGTTTTCATGGCCGTGATCTGTTTGCGCCGGTGGCGGCACGCCTCGCCCGCGGCGACACGGTGCCTGGCCGGGCGGTGGCCCCCGCGGCGCGGCTGTTGGAGGGCTGGCCGCCGGAGCTTTCCAAGATCGTGTACGTCGATCACTACGGCAATCTGATGACCGGCATCCGTGCCGCAGGCGTGCCGGATCACGCGATCCTGGAGGCCGGCGCCTTGCAGCTGCGACGCGCGCTCACCTTCTCCGCTGTGCAACCGGGGGAGGCGTTCTGGTATGCCAATGCCAACGGCCTGGTGGAGATCGCCGTGAACCAGGGTCGCGCGAGCGCGCTGCTGGGGCTCGCTGTCGGCGACCGCGTGCACTTCCATGGACGGCTGTGATGGCGCCTGGTGATCGGGCAGGCACTGTGCTGGTCGGGCTGATCTTCGGCGCACTGGTGGCGCTGCTGGGTGGACTGAGCCTGTCGTCTACGCCGGCCCCGGTCTGGCGCCATCTACTGTTCGCGGTGGGCGTGATGCCGCTGATCCTGGGTGCCATGCTGTATTTCGTGCCGGTACTGACCCGCAGCCGCGCGGTGCGTGGCGCGCTGCTGTTGCCGTTGGCGGCCCTGGTCCTCGGGCTTGGCGTGGTCATCAGCCTCTCCATGCGGCCACACTGGCTGCCGGGGCTCGCCGCCCTCGGCGTGTTGATCGTGGTACTGGAAATGGCCTGGATGTGGCGGCGGCGACAGCATAGCCTGGGGCCGGCGCATGCCGGTGTCGATTGGTATCTGGCCGCGCTCGCGGCTCTGACATTCGCGCTGGCGCTGGTCGCCAGTCGCGCGATCTGGCCGGAACACTGGGCGGCCACGCGGCTTATGCACCTGCATTTGAACTTGCTGGGGTTCCTCGGGCTGACGGCCATCGGCACCCTGCGGGTCCTGTTGCCAACCGTGCTGGGTGTGCACGACCCTGCCGCCTTGTCCTACCTGCGCCGGCAGTTGCCCTATGCCGCGTTCGGCGCCCTGGCCATCGGCGTGGGCGCGGCCTATGCGCCGCCGCTGGCGCTGCTGGGTGCGTTGGCCTGGGCGTGGCCGTCGCTGTCGCTGTTGCGGGCGTTGCGGCGGGATTCGACGGGCCGCGCGGTGCCGCAGGGCGCTGGCCTGGCCCTGAGCGCGGCGGTACTGGGGTGGCTGCTGGTGCTGGCTGCCGGTGTCGCCCACGGCCTGGACGTGCTGAGCGCGGATACGGTGCTGGCCCTGCTGCTGTTCCTGTTTCTGTTGCCGCTGGTCACGGGCGCGACCAGTTATCTGTTGCCGGTTTGGCGCTGGCCAGGCGCGGCGAGCGCCGCGCACGCGCAGATGCGTGACCGACTGACCGCCAACAGCGGCCTGCGGGTCGCCGCGTTTTGGTTGAGCGCGCTGCTGAGCGTCGCCGGTGCCGCATACGCGGCGGTGCCCGCGATGTTCGCCCTGCTGGCCTATCTTGCGCAGGTGTTGCTGGCGTTCGTGCGGGTGGGGTCGGCCAGCGGTCGCTGATGGCCGCGGTCTGCGCAGTGCGCCGTATGTCTGCGTGTTGTTCGAAGGGGTGCTTACCCGGCCTTGCCGAGGTTACGGCGTCCCCGACCCTTGCCGCGCGCGCCCGGCGTCGGGTCGAGCAAGGGTGCGAGGTACGCCCCGGTGTGCGAGGCCGCGGTGACCGCCACCTGCTCGGGGGTGCCGGTGGCGATGATCTGCCCGCCTTTGTCGCCGCCTTCCGGACCGAGGTCGATCAGCCAGTCCGCGGTCTTGATCACATCGAGGTTGTGCTCGATCACCACGATGGTGTTGCCGTGATCGCGCAGCCGGTGCAGCACGGTGAGCAATTGCGCGATGTCGTGGAAGTGCAGGCCGGTGGTCGGTTCGTCGAGGATGTATAGGGTGTTGCCGGTGTCGCGTTTGGACAGTTCGCGCGCCAGCTTGACCCGCTGGGCCTCGCCGCCGGACAGCGTCGTGGCATTCTGACCGAGGCGGATATAGGTCAGGCCGACATCCATCAGCGTCTGGAGTTTGCGGGCGATCGCCGGTACGGGCGAAAAAAACCCCAGTGCGTCCTCGACGGTCAGTTCCAGGACCTCGTGGATGTTCTTGCCTTTGTAGCGGATCTCCAAGGTCTCGCGGTTGTAGCGCTGACCGTGGCAGACATCGCAGGGGACATAGATGTCCGGCAGAAAATGCATCTCGACCTTGATCACGCCGTCGCCCTGGCAGGCCTCGCAGCGACCGCCCTTGACGTTGAAACTGAAACGCCCGACCTGATAACCACGCGAACGCGCCTCTTGGGTGCCGGCGAACAGCTCGCGGATCGGCGTGAACAGACCGGTGTAGGTGGCCGGGTTGGAACGCGGCGTGCGTCCGATCGGGCTCTGATCGATGTCCACCACCTTGTCGAACAGTTCCAGTCCCTCGATGGCATCGCAGGGCGCCGGCTCGGTGGCCGCGCCGTTGAGCGCGCGCGCCGCGTGCAGGTGCAGCGTGTCGTTGATCAGCGTGGATTTCCCGGAGCCGGATACGCCGGTGATGCAGGTCATCAGCCCGGCCGGGATCTCGACATCGACCGACTTGAGGTTGTTGCCGCGCGCGCCGCGGATCCGCAACACCCGCTGGGCATCGAAGGGGCGGCGCTGTGCCGGCAGCGGGATGCGGCGCGCGCCGGAGAGATACTGGCCGGTCAGCGAGTGCGGGTTGGCCAGGATGTCTGACAGCACGCCCTGGGCCACGATCTGCCCGCCATGCACGCCGGCACCGGGCCCCATGTCGACGATGTGGTCGGCGCTGCGGATGGCATCCTCGTCATGCTCCACCACGATGACGGTATTGCCGATGTCGCGCAGGTAGGTGAGGGTGTTCAGCAGGCGCTGATTGTCGCGCTGATGCAGGCCGATGGAGGGTTCGTCGAGGATGTACATTACGCCGACCAGGCCGGCACCGATCTGGCTGGCCAGACGAATGCGCTGCGCCTCGCCGCCGGAGAGCGTGTCCGCGCTGCGCTCCAGCGAGAGATAATCCAGGCCGACATTGACCAGGAAGTTCAGGCGCTCGCCGATCTCCTTGAGGATCCGCGCGGCGATTTCGCCGCGGCGTCCCGGCAAGGTCAAGGTGCCGAAGAATGTCTGCGCGCGTCCGATCGGCAGGGCGGCCAGCGTGGGCAGCGTCTGACCGGCGACAGTCACATGCCGCGCCGACCGGTTCAGGCGTGTGCCGTGGCAGTCCGGGCACGGTTGGGTGCTCAGATATTTGGCAAGCTCGTCGCGGACCACGCTGGATTCAGTCTCGCGGTAGCGGCGTTCCATGTTGGGGATGATGCCCTCGAAGCTGTGCCGACGCAGGGCAAAGCCGCTGCGCTCGGTCACGTACTGGAACTCGATGGTCTCGCGGCCGGATCCGTACAGGATGATCTTGCGGATCTTGTCCGGCAGCGTCTCGAAAGGCGTGTCGATCTCGAACCCGTAATGATCGGCCAGCGAGCTGATCAACTGGAAATAATAGGCGTTGCGTTGATCCCAGCCGCGCACGGCGCCGCCGGCCAGACTCAGGTACGGGTGCGCGACTACGCGCTGTGGATCGAAAAACTGTTTGACGCCCAGACCGTCGCAGGTCGGGCAGGCGCCGGCCGGATTGTTGAAAGAGAACAGGCGCGGCTCGAGTTCGCTCAGGGAATAGCCGCAGATCGGGCAGGCGAACTTGGCGGAGAACACCAGTTCGTCTCGCCCATATCCAGCAGGGGGCTCGTCCATGAAGGCGCAGCGCGCCAGACCGTCGGCCAGTCGCAGGGCGGTCTCGAACGATTCGGCGAGGCGGATCGCGAGATCGGCGCGCACCTTGAAGCGGTCGATCACCACCTCGATGTTGTGCTTGCGTTTGAGTTCCAGCGTGGGCAACTGATCCAGTTCGATCAATTCGCCGTCGATCCGCGCGCGCACGAAGCCCTGAGCGCGCAGTTCCTCCAGCACGCCGAGGTGTTCCCCTTTGCGCGCCTGCACCACCGGCGCCAGCAGCATCAGCCGTGTGCCTTCCGGCAGGGCCAGGACCTGGTCGACCATCTGGCTGACGGTCTGCGCCTCCAGCACCGTGCCGTGATCGGGACATTGCGGGGTGCCCACGCGGGCGAACAGCAGGCGCAGGTAGTCATAGATCTCGGTGATGGTGCCGACGGTGGAACGCGGGTTGTGCGAGGTCGACTTCTGCTCGATGGAGATGGCCGGGGACAGGCCCTCGATGTGATCGACGTCCGGCTTTTCCATCATGGACAGGAATTGCCGCGCATAGGCCGAGAGCGATTCGACATAGCGGCGCTGGCCCTCGGCATAGAGGGTGTCGAAGGCCAGTGAAGACTTGCCGGAACCCGACAGGCCGGTGATCACGATCAGTTTGTCGCGCGGCAGGTCGATGTCGACGTTCTTCAGATTGTGCGTGCGCGCACCGCGTATCCGTAGGGTATCCATGTCGATTTTCGGGCCTCGGGTAACCTGCTACTATACGGCCCCGCCTGTGTTTGACCAAAAGGAATTCCGGCCGTGAATCTCCGATCCCCCGAGCGCCACAGCATGCTGCCCGGAGAGCGGCGCGCGGCGTTTGCGCTGGCGGGGATATTCTCCCTGCGCATGCTCGGGATGTTCATGATCCTGCCGGTGTTTGCCTTGTACGCCGACGTGATCGAGGGCGCCACGCCGGCACTGATGGGGCTGGCCATCGGCATCTACGGCATGACCCAGGCGCTGTTGCAGATCCCTTTCGGCCTGCTCTCCGATCGTTGGGGACGCAAGCCGGTGATCGCCGCCGGGATGCTGCTGTTCGCGCTCGGCAGCGTGGTCGCGGCCCTGTCGGACAGCATCTACGGCATCATCCTCGGGCGCGCCCTGCAGGGGTCCGGCGCCATTGCGGCGGCGGTGATGGCCCTGGCGGCGGATCTGACCCGCGAGGAACAGCGCACCAAGGCCATGGCCATCATCGGCATCAGCATCGGCATGTCGTTTTCAGTCGCGCTGGTGGCCGGGCCGGTGCTCGATCATTGGTTGGGTCTGGCCGGCATCTTTTGGCTGACCGCGCTCCTGTCCTGCCTGGGCATTGTCGTCTTGTTTCTGGTCGTGCCGCAGCCGGTGGTCAGCCGGCTGCACCGGGATGCGGAGCCGGTGCCGGCGCAGTTCCTGTCGGTGTTGCGCGATCGCGAATTGCTGCGGCTCGACTTTGGCATCCTCAGTCTGCACATGATCTTGACCGCCAGTTTCATGGTATTGCCGCTGATCCTGCGCGACACGCTGGAACTGCCCGTGGCGCGGCATTGGCAGGTGTATCTGCCGGTGCTGGTGTTGTCAGTGGCTGCGATGGTGCCGTTCATCATCCTTGCCGAACGGCGGCGGCGCATGAAGCCGGTGTTCCTGGCGGCGATCCTGGTCATCGCGCTGGCGCAAACCGGCTTGGCCTTCTGGCATGCGAGTCTGCTGAATGTTGTGCTGCTGCTGTTTTTGTTCTATGTCGGATTCAATCTGTTGGAGGCGACGTTGCCATCGCTGGTCTCGAAGATGGCGCCGCCTGACAGCAAGGGCACGGCCATGGGTTTCTATTCCAGCGCGCAATTCTTCGGCGCGTTCCTCGGTGGCAGTGCGGGCGGCTGGTTGCAGGGGTGGGCCGGCATCACAGGGGTGCTGATGTTCTGCGGCGCGGCGGCGCTGCTGTGGCTGGCGGTGGCGGCGTCCATGCGCAGCCCGCGTTACCTGGCCAGCCACGTGCTGCAGGTCGGACGCATGGACGCCCAGCAGGCCCGCCACCTGGCCCAGCGCCTGACCCAGGTGCGCGGGGTCGCCGAGGCGGTGGTGATCGGCGAGGAGGGCGTGGCCTACCTGAAGGTTGACAGCCACGCCCTTGATGAACAGGCACTTGCCGAGGCCGCCTCGGTCTGATCCGGGCCCGCCCCACGCGCGTTTGTGCGCGCGGCGGCGAACCCCGTATGATGACGCACCTGCGGCCCCGGACGGTGGACGGCGGGCCTCGACGACAGATTAACCGGTGAGGGAGAGCAGCCTATGGCGCGCGGCATCAACAAAGTTATTCTGGTGGGGAATCTGGGCAAGGACCCCGAAGTTCGCTATATGCCGAGCGGCGGTGCTGTCGCCAATGTCACCCTCGCGACCAGCGAATCGTGGAAGGACAAGCAGACCGGCGAGCAGAAGGACCGCACCGAGTGGCACACCGTGGTGTTCTATCAGCGGCTGGCGGAGATCGTCGGCGAGTACCTGAAGAAGGGCTCGCAGGTCTATGTTGAAGGCAGTCTGCGTACCCGCAAATGGCAGGACAAGAGCGGCAACGACCGCTACACCACTGAGATTATCGCCAGCGAGATGCAGATGCTCGGCAGCCGTGGCGGCGGCGGAGGAGGGGGTGGCAGCAGCAGCGCCGCCTATGAAGGCGGTGGACGCGACCAGGCGGCGCCCGTCGGTGGCGAGGAAGGCTTCGACGACGATATCCCGTTCTGACAGTCCACCACCGCGCCCAAAAAAAAGGCCCCGCTCAGCGGGGCCTTTTTACATTCCCGCACAGCGCAGGGCATCGAGTTGTCGTTGGCGCTGTTCGAACAGGCGGCGGTAGAGCGTGCCCAGTGCCCGCTCGTAGGCGCAGTCGCCATCTTCCCCAAAGCGCTGCAACTGGCGTTGGAACAGCTGCAACTCCGGATCGCTGGCGTGGTTGCCGGGGTGGACCGGGTGATGCGGCCGGGTCGGGGTGAGCTCTGACATGTCGGATCCTCGCTGTGGTGGTTTCGCCGGCGAGACTAACCCGTGTCTGTGACCCCCGCGTGACAGTCACCCGCCGCGTGTTCGGCATGGAACCCCCGTTAAACGTGAATGAAGTGCATCCCATTTGATGCGCGATGCAAGCTGTTTGGGGCAACGCGCTGATGTTCCAGACAAATAGCAAAACAGAGGCGCGGGATAGGCTAAGTCACTGTACTCAAAGCGAGATTTTTTCATTCTCGACCGGTATTTCCCTTGACAGGGTGGGTGAGCGATTCCTATAGTGTCGATAAGTGGGGAGTAGTGGTAATTAATGGAAGAAATGTGCGCGATGGGAGGTCTCCTTGTTCCTGGGTGGTAGCACCATCAATCTCGATGCCAAGGGTCGCCTGGCCTTCCCCACGCGCTATCGCGCGTCGCTGGATGAGGGCTGTGGCGGCCGGCTGGTGTTGACCGTGCACGACGACGGTTGCCTGCTGCTGTACCCGGCCCCCGAATGGGAAGAGATCGAGCGCAAGCTGGTCGGTCTGCCCAATCAGAACAAGCAGACCCGTCGCCTCCAGCGCATGCTCCTCGGGCATGCCACCGAGACCGAGCTCGACGCCAATGGCCGCATCCTGATCCCCCCGCGTCTGCGTGAATTCGCCAAGCTCGACAAGCGCGTGGAGCTGGTCGGGCTGGGTACGAAATTCGAAATATGGAATGTGGAGGCCTGGGAGCAGAGCCGCAACGATTGGATGGCGACGGACAGTAACGAGTCCAGTATGCCGGAATCGTTGGAAAGCCTGACGCTCTGATGACCCAGGCCCTGGTGCATCGTCCGGTGCTCCTGCGAGAGGTGCTGGACGGACTGGCCGTGCGGCCGGGCGGTATTTATCTGGACGCCACCTTCGGGCGCGGCGGGCATGCGGCGGCGATCCTCGAACGCCTGGGTCCGGAAGGACGGCTGTACGCGATAGATAAGGACCCGGAGGCCGAGCGCGTAGCGCTGGAGCGGTTCGGCCGGGATACCCGCTTTCACATTCAACGGGGCACGTTTGCCATGCTGGGTCATTTGGCGCGGGGGCAGGACATAGCCGGTCGGGTCGACGGACTGCTGTTGGATCTCGGCGTGTCCTCGCCGCAGCTCGATGACCCCGGCCGGGGTTTCAGTTTTCTTACGGACGGTCCCCTGGACATGCGCATGGACCCTGAGCAGGGCCTCAGTGCCGCGCAATGGCTGGCGCAGGCCGGCGAGGCGGAGATCGTGCGCGTGCTGCAGGAATACGGCGAGGAGCGTTTCGCCCGGCGCATCGCCCGGACGCTCCTGCGCGCGCGCGCCGAGTGCGCGATCACGACCACCCGGCAGTTGTCCGAACTCATCGCCGCGGCCGTGCCCGCGCGCGAGCGCCACAAGCATCCGGCGACCCGCAGCTTTCAGGCCCTGCGCATCCAGGTGAATCAGGAATTGCCGGAACTGGCGGCGGCCCTGGAGCAGGTTATCGAGGTGCTGGCCCCGGGCGGGCGGCTGGCCGTGATCAGTTTTCATTCGCTGGAAGACCGCATGGTCAAGCGCTTCATGCGTCGGGAAAGTCGCGGCGAGGAACTGCCCCTGGGGTTACCGGTGACCGGCGGACCACCGCCCGGGCGGATGCGTCTGCTCGGTAAGGCAGTCCGCGCCAGCGCGGACGAGGTGGCAGCCAATCCGCGGGCGCGCAGCGCCGTGCTGCGTGTGGCCGAGCGTGCGGCCGAGCCTGTGGCATGAACGCGCGGAACCTGCTGTTGCCGTTGATGCTGCTGGGGCTGGTCGCGACCGCCTTGGGCAATGTCTACGCCAAGCATCAGAGCCGCAAGCTGTTCGTCGAATTGCAGGGCCTGGAGGCCGCGCGGGACGAGATGAACATCGAATGGGGGCAGTTGCAGCTGGAACAGAGCACCTGGTCGACGCATGTCCGGGTCGAGGATGTGGCGCGGGCGCAGCTCGGCATGACCATGCCCGCGCCCGAGGCGTTGGTGGTGATACGCCCATGAGCAGCGTTGCAGACAAGGGCGAATTCGTCGCGCGCCGGCGCCTGGTGCTGGCGGTATTCGCCGCCGCCTTTGCCGGGCTGTTGTGGCGCGGCGTCGACCTGCAGGTGCTGAATCAGGACTTTCTGCAATACCAGGGCGACGCGCGGCATTTGCGGGTGGTCGCGCTGGCCGCGCACCGCGGCATGATCACGGATCGCCACGGTGAGCCGCTGGCGGTCAGCACCCCGGTGGATTCGGTCTGGGCCAACCCGCAGGAACTGGCCGGGGCCCGTGAATACTGGCCGGCCCTGGCCAAGATACTGCGGCTGGATCCGGAGCAGATGCGCCAGCAGCTTGAGGCGCGCGCCGCGCGCGAATTCGTCTACCTCAAGCGCCATGTCGATCCGAGCGTCGCGGCGCAGATCCAGGCCCTGAAGGCGCCGGGCGTGGCCCTGCAGCGCGAATACCGCCGTTATTACCCCGACGGCGAGGTCGCGGCTCAGGTCGTGGGTTTCACCGATATCGACGACGTCGGTCAGGAGGGGCTGGAGCTGGCCTACGACGCGTGGCTGCGCGGCGAACCGGGCGCCAAGCGCGTGGTCAAGGACGGCAAGCAGGCGGTCATCGAGACCGTCGAGAGCCTCCGCGCCGCGCGCCCCGGGCGCGACCTGGCCCTGAGCATCGACCGGCGCATCCAGTACCTGGCCTATCGGGAGCTCAAGGCCGCCGTGCAGCAACACCGGGCGCGCTCGGGCTCGGTGGTGGTGCTGGACACCTTGACCGGCGAGGTGCTGGCCATGGTCAACCAACCCTCGTTCAATCCCAACAACCGCGAGCAGTTTCAGGCGGGCGTCGTCCGCAACCGTGCCGTGACCGACCTGTTCGAGCCCGGCTCGACCCTCAAGCCGTTCGCCGTCGCCTGCGGCCTGGAGACCGGCCAGTACCGGCCCGACACGCTGATCGACACCACGCCCGGGTATTACCGGGTGGGGGTCAACACCGTGCGCGATACCCACAACTACGGGCTGTTGGACGTGACCGGCGTGATTCGCAAATCCAGCAACATCGGCTCCAGCAAGATCGCGCTTTCACTGGACAAGCAGACCTACTGGTCGCTGCTCAACCGACTCGGTTTCGGGACGGTCAGCGCCAGCGGCTTTCCGGGCGAGGCCTCGGGCCTGCTGATGAACTACCGGCGTTGGCGCCCCATCGAACAGGCCACCCTGTCATTCGGCTACGGGCTGTCGGTCACGCCGCTGCAACTGGCCCAGGCCTACGCCGCGTTCGGCACCGGCGAGTTGCAGCCAACCAGCCTCCTCAGACAGGCCCAGGCACCGCGCGCGGAGCGCGTGCTGTCGGCGCGCACCGTCACCGAGATCCGGCACATGCTGGAAGCGGCGGTCGGGCCCGAGGGTACTGCGCCGGCCGCGCGGGTGGCCGGCTACCGGGTCGGCGGCAAGACCGGCACGGTGCGCAAGGCCATCGCCGGCGGTTATGCCGAGGACCGCTACCTGTCGGTGTTCGCCGGTGTCGCGCCGGCCACCCGCACGCGTCTGGCCGTGGTGGTGATGATCAACGAACCGAGCGGCGGCGAGTACTACGGCGGCAAGGTCGCCGCGCCGGTGTTCTCCAAGGTGATGGCCGGCGCATTGCGGTTCCTGAACATCGCCCCGGATGCCCCCGGGGCGCCCGCCCCGGGCGTGAATCAGGCCGGCGCCGGCACCGTGGCGCAGCTGGCACTGGGAGGCCAGCCATGATGGCCTCGCCGAATCTATCGTCGGCGCCGCTGCTGTCGCAGCTGTTGCAGGGCCTGGCCCGGGTGAGTCCCGCCCAGGACGTCGCGATCACCGGCCTGGCCCTGGATAACCGGGCGGTACGCCCCGGGTATCTGTTCTTTGCGGTGGCCGGACGGCAGGTACACGGGGTCGATTTCGTCGCCGATGCCCTGGCCGCCGGCGCCGTCGCCGTGGTCTGGGAGCCGAGCGAGAACGTCGGCGAGGATGCCGCGCCACTGCGCGCGGCCGCGGTGCCAGTGGTGGCGGTTGAACGCCTCAGCCAGCACCTCAGCCTGATCGCGGACCGCTTCCACGGGCACCCCTCGCGGGATCTGTTCGTGGTTGGCATCACGGGCACGGATGGCAAGACCTCGTGCAGCCACTTCATCGCCCAGGCCCTGCACACCCCGCAGGCGCCCTGCGGGCTGATCGGCACGCTGGGCTATGGGGTCTACGGCGCGCTGCGCCCCGGGGCGCACACCACCCCCGACGCCTTGAGCCTGCAGCAGGAGATGGCCGCGCTGCGCGATGGCGGCGCCCAGGCCGTGGCCATGGAGGTGTCCTCGCACGGTCTGGATCAGGGGCGTGCCGCCGGCATCGCGATCGATGTCGCGGTGCTGACCAATCTCAGCCGCGACCACCTGGATTACCACGGCAGCGAGGCGCTGTACGCGCAGGCCAAGCGCCGCCTGTTCACCCAGTCCGGGCTGGGGGTCGCGGTGCTGAATCTCGATGACGCCTTCGGCCAGTCCCTGTTTGCCGATCTGCCGGCGTCGCTGCCCGTGGTGGCCTATGCCCAGGGCCCGCACGACCTGGAGGCCGCGACCCGGCCCAACACCCGCTGGATCGCCGCCCGGCAGGTAACGGCCGACGCCCAGGGCCTGAGCCTCGCCGTGCACGGCAGCTGGGGGGAGGGCCTGCTGCGCTGCGGTCTGCTGGGACGCTTCAACGCCAGCAATCTGCTGGCGGCGTTGGCGGTGCTGTTGCTGCGCGGTATCCCCCTGGATGCGGCGCTGCAACGCCTGTCCCAGACACGCACCGTACCCGGACGCATGGAGGCCTTCGGCAGCGGCGATCAGCCACGGGTGGTGGTTGATTACGCGCACACGCCGCGCGCGCTCGAACAGGTGCTGACCGCCCTGCGCGAGCATTGCGACGGGCACCTGTGGTGTGTGTTCGGCGCCGGCGGCGAGCGCGACATCGGCAAGCGGCCGCTGATGGGTGCGATCGCCGAACGTCTGGCCGACCATGTGGTGCTGACCGACGACAACCCGCGCCACGAGGACGCCACCCAGATCGTGATGGACATCCTCGCCGGCATGGAGAGTCCAGATGCCGTCTACGTGCAGCGCAACCGTGCCGAGGCGGTCGCCCAGGCGCTGATCGCCAGCGACCCGGGCGACATCGTGCTGATCGCCGGCAAGGGTCACGAGGATTATCAGCAGATCGGCGACCGCCACCTGCCCTACAGCGACCGTGAACAGGTCAGCGCGCTGCTCGGCGAGGTGCTGCCATGATGGCCATGCAGCTCTCGGAGGCGGCCGGGGTGCTGCAGGCGCGTCGTTCGGGCCCGGACGCGCGCTTCGCGGGCATCAGCACCGACAGCCGCAGCCTGGCCGCGGGCAACCTGTTCTTCGCCCTGAGCGGGCCGCACTTCGACGGCCATGATCACCTCGACGCCGCGCGCTCGCGCGGCGCGGTGGCCGCGGTGGTCAGCCGGCCGGTGCAGACCCCGCTGCCGCTGCTGCAGGTCGCGGACACGCGCCGCGCGCTCGGCGAACTCGCCCGGCATTGGCGCGGCCGGTTCAGTCTGCCGGTGGTCGGCATCACCGGCAGCAACGGCAAGACCACGGTCAAGGAGATGGTCGCGGCGATCCTCGGCCAACGCGGTAGCGTGCTGGCCACCCAGGGCAACCTGAACAACGACATCGGCGTGCCCCTGACCCTGGCCCGTCTGGATCAGGCCCATCGCAGCGCGGTGGTGGAGATGGGTGCCAACCACGCCGGCGAGATCGCCTATCTCACGCGCCTGGCGCGGCCGACGGTGGGCATCGTGACCAACGCCGGCCCGGCGCACCTGGAGGGCTTCGGCTCGCTGGAGGGCGTGGCGCACGCCAAGGGCGAGTTGTTCGCCGAACTGAGCAGCGACGCCGTCGCCGTGATCAACGCCGATGACCGTTTCGCGGGGCTGTGGCGCGGCCTGGCGCAGGGGCGGCGCTGCCTCGGTTTCGGACTTGAGCCGGGCGCCGAGGTGAGCGCGGACTGGCAGGCGAACGGGTCGGGCACGCGGCTGAATTTGCGCACCCCGGACGGCGAGCTCCCGGTGCGCCTGCCGCTGCCGGGCCGGCACAACGTGCTCAATGCGCTGGGCGCCACAGCCGCCGCGCTGGCCGCCGGCGCGAGCCTGGAGGACGTGCGGCGCGGCCTCGAGGGTCTGGCCGCCGTCGGCGGGCGGTTGCAGCACAGGACGCGCGCCGACGGCGGCCTGATCATCGACGACACCTACAACGCGAACCCGGCCTCGTTGCGCGCGGCCATCGCAGTGCTGGCGGCGCTGCCCGGCGAACGCTGGCTGGTGCTGGGCGACATGGCCGAGCTGGGTGGCGATGCCGCGGCCCTGCACGCCGAGATCGGCGCCGATGCCTGTGCCGCCGGGATCGAGCGGCTGTATACACTCGGCCCGCTCAGCGCCCACGCGGCCCGCGCCTGCGGCGAACGGGCGCAGGCGTTCGTCGATTTCGACGCGCTGATGGCCGCGCTGCGCAAACACCTGCGCGCCGAGGTCACGCTGCTGGTGAAGGGTTCGCGCGCGATGGGCATGGAGCGCGTGGTGCGGGCACTGACCGCGCCGGTTTCGGGGGAGGCCTCATGCTAGTCCTGTTGGCCGACTATCTGAGCCAGTACCACCGCGGCTTCAACGTGTTCCAGTACCTGACCCTGCGCGCGATTCTCGGTGTGCTCACGGCGCTGAGTATCTCTCTGCTGGTCGGGCCGGGCATGATCCGCTGGCTGAGCCGTTACCAGATCGGCCAGCAGGTGCGCGCCGACGGCCCGCAGACCCACCTCAGCAAGGCCGGCACGCCGACCATGGGCGGCACGCTGATCCTGGTCGCGATCGCTGTGGCGACCGTGCTGTGGTCCGATCTCGGCAACCGCTACGTGTGGGTGGCGCTGGTCGTGACCCTGCTGTTCGGCCTGATCGGCTGGATCGACGATTACCGCAAGCTGGTGCTGCGCAATTCCAGGGGTCTGAGCGCGCGCTGGAAATATCTCTGGCAGTCGCTGATCGCCCTGGCAGTCGGTGGCATCCTGTATTACACCGCGCAGGCGCCGATCGAGACCCAGTTGATCGTGCCGTTCTTCAAGGACGTCGCGATCGATCTGGGGCTCGGCTATGTGCTGTTGTGCTATTTCGTCATCGTCGGTTCCAGCAATGCGGTCAATCTGACCGATGGTCTGGACGGCCTGGCGATCCTGCCGACCGTGATGGTCGCCGGCGCCCTCGGCGTGTTCGCCTACGCCAGCGGACACGCCAACTTCGCCACCTATCTCGGCATCCCCTTCATCCGCGAGGCCGGCGAGGTGGTGGTGTTCTGCGCGACGATCGTCGGCGCCGGCCTGGGCTTCCTCTGGTTCAACGCCTATCCCGCGCAGGTGTTCATGGGCGACGTGGGCGCGCTCGCGCTCGGCGCCGCGCTTGGCATCGTGGCGGTGCTGGTGCGCCAGGAACTGGTGCTGCTGGTGATGGGCGGGGTGTTCGTCATGGAGACCGTGTCGGTGATCCTGCAGGTCGCCTCCTACAAGCTGACCGGGCGGCGGATCTTCCGCATGGCGCCGCTGCACCACCATTTCGAACTCAAGGGTTGGCCGGAGCCGCGGGTGATCGTGCGCTTCTGGATCATCACCGTGATCCTGGTGCTGATCGGACTGTCCACGCTGAAGATTCGCTGAAGAGGATGAATGGGATGAATGTACGCAGGCAGATACAGATCGTCGGATTCACCTTCCTGGCCATGACCCTGGTCTGGCTGGTCTATTGAGAACGCCGGGCACGATGAACGCGAAACAACCCGCATCCAGTCACGTCGAGGCGGCCAAGAAGGTGCTGGTCGTCGGCCTCGGCATGACCGGCCTGTCTTGCGCCCGCCATCTGACCCGCCTGGGCCAGCAGGTGGCGGTGACCGACGACAGCGCGGCCCCGCCGGGGCTGGCGGCGTTGACCGCCGAGCTGACGGATACGGCGCTGTTTCTGGGCCGCCTCGCACCGGAGGCCTTCGCGCATGCCGAGCAGATCGTGGTCAGCCCCGGGGTGTCGCTGCGCCACCCGTTGATCGACGAGGCCCGCGCCCGCGGGATCGAGGTCATCGGCGATATCGAGCTGTTCGCGCGCGCGCTGCGGGACACCGCGCCCGGCACGCCGGTGCTGGCGATCACCGGTTCCAACGGCAAGAGCACGGTGACCACCCTGGTCGGCGAGATGGCGCGCGCCGCCGGACGCGCCGTCCGAGTCGGCGGTAACCTCGGCACCCCGGCATTGGATCTGCTCGCCGCGGCCGACCCGGCGACCGACCTGTACGTGCTGGAACTGTCGAGTTTCCAGCTCGAATCCACCTTCACGCTGGCGCCGCGCGCCGCCGTGGTCCTGAACATCAGCCCCGATCACCTGGACCGCTACGACGGCCTGGATGACTACGCCAAGGCCAAACAGCGCATCTACCACAACGCCGAACTGCAAGTCGTGAATCGCGACGATGCGTTGGCCGCGCGCCTGGCCGATCCGGCGCGCCGGTGCGTCGGTTTCGGTCTACGTGCGCCGGCCGCGGGCGATTATGGCCTCGGCGAGCGGGACGGCCGGCTCTGGCTGATGCGCGGCGAGCAGCCGCTGTTGCCGGCGGATGCGGTGCGCATGCCCGGCCGGCACAACCTCGGCAATGCACTGGCGGCGCTGGCGCTGGGCGATGCGGTCGGCCTGCCGGTGGCGGCGATGAGCGAGACCCTGCACTGCTTCGGTGGGCTGGATCACCGCACCCAATGGGTGGCGGAGACCGAAGGGGTGGTCTGGTACAACGATTCCAAGGGCACCAACATCGGCGCCACGCTGGCCGCGGTCGCGGGTCTGGACCGGCCGGTGGTGCTGATCGCCGGCGGGCGGGGCAAGGGCGCCGATTTCGGCCTGCTGCGGGAGGGCCTGCAGGGACGGGTGCGCGCGGTGGTGCTGATCGGTGAGGACGCGCCACTGATCGAGGCGGCCCTGCACGGTGTGGCCCCGCTGGCGCGCGCAGGCGACATGGAGGACGCGGTGCGCCAGGCGGCGGCACTGGCGCGGCCCGGCGATGCGGTGCTGTTGTCCCCGGCCTGCGCGAGCTTCGATATGTTCACGGGCTATGACCAGCGCGGCCAGGTCTTCATGGATGCCGTGCGGAGGCTGGGCGCATGAGCCTGCGCGAGCAGCCCAGTGCGCGGTCGGGCGGTGTGCGGTCCGCGGGCCTGCGCGGCCTGCGGCTGGACCCGGCCTTGCTGGGCGTGGCCCTGACCCTGCTGGCGATCGGCCTGGTGATGGTGACCTCGGCCTCGATGGCGCTGGCCGACCGGCAACTCGGTGATCCCTTCTATTACGGTCTGCGTCAGGGCCTCTATGTGCTCGTCGGTCTGGGGCTCGGCGCGCTGGTCTTCCAGGTGCGCATGGCGCACTGGGCGCGCGCCGGCATGCCCGCGCTGCTGGTCGCGCTGGCGCTGCTGGTCGCGGTGCTGATCCCCGGCATCGGTCGCGAGGTCAACGGCGCCACCCGCTGGATCGCCTTCGGCCCGATCAACCTGCAAGTCTCCGAACCGGCCAAGCTGCTGCTGTTCATCTACCTGGCGGGCTATCTGGTGCGCCACGGCGAGGAGCTGCGCGGGCGCATCAGCGGGTTCGCCAAGCCGATGGCCGTGCTGAGCGTGGCCGCGCTGCTGCTGTTGGCGGAGCCGGATTTTGGCGCGACCGTGGTGTTGGCGGCGGTGGCCCTGGCGATGCTGTTCCTGGCCGGCGTGCGCTGGTGGCAGTTCGCGACACTGATCGGCGCGTGTGGTGCGCTGCTGGGTCTGCTGGCGATCGCCTCGCCGTATCGTCTGGCGCGCCTGACCACCTTCGTGAATCCCTGGGCCGACCCCTACGACAGCGGCTTTCAGTTGACCCAATCGCTGATCGCCATCGGCCGCGGCCACTGGTCCGGCGTGGGCCTGGGCGGCAGCGTGCAGAAGCTGTTCTACCTGCCCGAGGCGCACACCGATTTCGTATTCGCCGTCTGGGCCGAGGAGTTCGGCCTGCTCGGGGTCGCGCTGTTGATTGCGCTGTACGCCTATTTGGTCTGGCGCGCCTTCGCCATCGGCGCCGTCGCGCAGCGGGCCGGTGACGCCTTCTCCGGATACCTCGCCTACGGCATCGGCACCTGGCTGGGGGTGCAGAGCGTGATCAACATCGGCGTGAACATGGGCGCGCTGCCGACCAAGGGGCTCACGCTGCCGCTGCTGAGTTACGGCGGCAGCAGCCTGGTGGTGGTCTGCGCGGCCATCGCGATCCTGTTGCGCATCGACTACGAGACCCGCTGTTCGCTGCACACCCTGCCGGCCGGCACCGCGCCGGGTCCGCTGCCGCGGCGCGTCCTCGCCGGGAGGCCGGTATGAACGCCGCGCCGCGCAACGCTTGGCCGCAGGGCGCTGTGCTGATCATGGCCGGTGGCACTGGCGGGCATGTGTTTCCGGCCCTGGCGGTGGCCGATGAGCTGCGCCGCGCCGGTCAGCCGGTGTTGTGGCTGGGTACCCATGAGGGTCTGGAGGCGCGGGTGGTCCCGGAGGCCGGGCTGCCGATCGCCTGGCTCCGCGTGCGTGGCCTGCGCGGCAAGGGGCTGCTGCAGCGGCTGGCTGCGCCGTTCATGTTGCTGATCGCGCTGGTGCAGGCCGCAGGCGTGCTGCTGCGCGCACGGCCGCGCGCGGTGCTTGGCATGGGCGGCTTCGTGACTGGGCCGGGCGGGTTGATGGCCTGGCTGCTGCGCCGTCCGTTGGTGATTCACGAACAGAACGCGGTCGCCGGCCTGACCAACCGCCTGCTCGCGCCGC
Source organism: Gammaproteobacteria bacterium (assembly GCA_046260695.1). GTDB lineage: Bacteria > Pseudomonadota > Gammaproteobacteria > Thiohalobacterales > Thiohalobacteraceae > JAHJQQ01. Next base: position 54,631 of record JBHEOS010000001.1, on the reverse strand, counting down.
TGGCCACCCGCGTGCTGGAGGCCTTCCCTGGCAGCCTGCCAGCGCGCACCCGGCCCGTGCACACCGGCAATCCGGTGCGCGCGGCGATCACCGAGGTCGCCGCGCCGCCGCAGCGCCTGGCCGGCCGCGCGGGTCCGTTGCGGCTGCTGGTACTCGGCGGCAGCCTCGGTGCCCAGGCCTTGAACGAGACCGTGCCGCAGGCGCTTGCGCGGTTGCCGGTCGAGGCGCGGCCCGAGGTGCGCCATCAGGCCGGTGTGCGCCACGTCGAGGCGGCGCGCGCGGCCTACGCGCAGGCGCGGGTCGCGGCGCGGGTGGAGGCCTTCGTTGACGATATGGCCGCGGCCTATGCCTGGGCCGATCTGGTGGTGTGCCGCGCCGGTGCACTGACCATTGCCGAACTCACGGCGGTGGGCGTGGCCGCGATCCTGGTGCCCTATCCGCACGCGGTCGACGACCATCAGACCGGCAACGCGCGCTATCTGGTGTCGGCCGGTGCGGCGCGGCTGATCCCGCAGACGGAATTGACGCCGAGCGGTCTGGCCGCGGTGCTGGGCGAGCTCGGTGCCGACCGCGGGCGTCTGCTGGCAATGGCCGAGGCCGCGCGCGCCCTGGCCCGTCCGGACGCCGCCCGCGCGGTCGCGCAGCAGTGCCTGGCGCTGGCCGGGGCCGGGTCCGGACCGGGCCCACACGGGGAGGCCGCATGAGCTACGGCATGCCCAACGACATCGCGGTACAGCCGGGCGGCATGGGCCGGGTGCGGCGCGTGCACTTCGTCGGCATCGGTGGCGCAGGCATGGGCGGCATCGCCGAGGTGCTGCGCAATCTGGGCTACGAGGTGCAGGGTTCGGATCTGCGCGCCAACGGGGTGACCCGGCGCCTGGAATCGCTCGGGGTGAGCGTGTTCCTCGGGCACCGCGCCGACCAGGTGCAAGACAGCGATGTGGTGGTGGTCTCCAGCGCGGTGGACTCGAGCAACCCCGAGGTGGCCGAGGCGCGCGCGCGGCGCATCCCGATCGTGCCGCGCGCCGAGATGCTCGCCGAGCTGATGCGTTTCCGCTACGGCATCGCGGTGGCCGGCACCCACGGCAAGACCACCACCACCAGCCTGATTGCGAGTCTGCTGGCCGAGGGCGGGCTCGATCCGACCTTCGTGATCGGCGGCCGGCTGAACAGCGCCGCCAGCCACGCGCGCCTGGGCGCCGGCCGCTACCTGGTCGCCGAGGCCGACGAGAGCGATGCCTCGTTCCTGTATCTGCAACCGATGGTGGCGGTGGTCACCAACATCGACGCCGATCACCTGTCGACCTATCAGGGCGACTTTGGTCGGCTGCGCCAGACCTTCGTGGAATTCCTGCACCACCTGCCGTTCTACGGCCTGGCGGTGCTGTGCCTCGACGACGCGGGCGTGCGCGAGATCCTGCCGCAGGTCACCCGGCCGGTGCGCACCTATGCCCTCGAACCGGACGGCGGCGCCGACCTGTGGGTCAGCGGCCTGCATCAACAGGGCGTGCAGATGCACTTCGCGGCGCACCGCAAGGGCCAGGCCGAGGCCCTGTCCATCACCCTGAACCTGCCGGGCCGCCACAACGTGCTCAATGCGCTGGCGGCGATCGCCGTGGCCGGCGAGCTCGGCGTCGCCGACGCCGCGATCCAGACCGCGCTGAAGAACTTCGCCGGCATCGATCGGCGCTTCCAGATGCACGGCGAATGCGCCACGCCGGCCGGCCGGGTATTGCTGATCGACGACTACGGCCATCACCCGCGCGAACTCGCCGCGGTGATCGACGCGATCCGCAACGGTTGGCCCGGGCGGCGCCTGGTGCTGGCCTTCCAGCCGCACCGCTACACGCGCACCCGCGACCTGTTCGAGGACTTCACCCAGGTGCTCTCCGAAGTCGATGTGCTGGTGCTGGCCGAGGTCTATGCGGCCGGCGAGTCGCCGATTGCCGGCGCCGACGGGCGGGCGCTGGCGCGCGCCGTGCGCCTGCGCGGTCAGGTCGATCCGGTGTTCGTGAGCACGGCCGGCGAACTGCCCGAGGTGTTGCCCGGCGTGCTGGCCGAGGGCGATGTGCTGTTGTTGGCCGGCGCCGGCGATATCGGCGTGGTGGCCGCGGAGCTGGCCACCCGTTGGCCGACCCCCGAGGAGGTGCTGTGATGAAAGCGTATCCGCCCGAAGTACCCGTGCGCCTGCACATGGGCTGCGGCGAGTCCCTGCGCAGCCAGTTGCTGCTCGGGATCCCGCGCCCGCTGCCGCGCGATCCGGCCGGCGGTGTTCGGCGCGCAGCGCCCGGGGCCAAGCGCCCGCGGGATCGGCAGCGCGGATGATGGCGGCACAGGACAGGGGGCTGCGCGGCGTGTTGCGCCACGACGAGCCGATGGCGCAGCACACCAGCTGGCGGGTGGGCGGACCGGCCCGGCGTTTCTATCAGCCGGCCGACCTCGACGATCTGGCGACGTTCCTCGCCGGTCTGCCGGCCGACGAGGAACTGCTGTGGCTCGGTCTGGGCAGCAACCTGCTGGTGCGCGACGGCGGCATCCCCGGCACGGTTATCGCCACCTTCGGCGGCCTGAATGCGCTATGCCTGCACGACGCGTTGACCGTCCGCGCCGAGGCCGGGGTGAGCTGCGCCAAGATCGCGCGCTTAATGACCCGTCACGGGCTGACCGGCGGCGAATTCCTCGCCGGCATCCCCGGCAGTCTGGGTGGCGCCCTGGCCATGAATGCCGGCGCCTTCGGCGGCGAAACCTGGGACTACGTGGCCGCCGTCGAGAGCCTCGATCGGCGCGGACAACGGCGGCTGCGCACGCCGCAGGACTACGCGATCGGTTATCGCCAGGTGCAGGGGCCGGCCGATGAATGGTTCGTCGCCGCACAACTGCGTTTCACGCCGGGCGACAGCGCCGCGGCGCAGGCGCGCATCAAGGCCCTGCTGGAACACCGCGGCGCGACCCAGCCGACTCAGCAGCCGAGCTGTGGTTCGGTGTTTCGCAATCCGCCCGGTGATCACGCGGCACGGCTCATCGAGGCCTGCGGACTGAAGGGCCACTGCATCGGCGCGGCCTGTGTCTCGGACAAGCACGCCAACTTCATCATCAACACCGGTGGCGCCCGCGCCGCGGACATCGAGGCGCTGATCGCGCATGTGCGCGACAGCGTCGCGCGCGAACAGGGTGTGCGCCTGGAAACCGAAGTGCGCATCGTCGGGGTGGGCGTATGAACGATCCCGCACAGTTTGGCAAGGTCGCCGTGCTGTACGGCGGGACCTCGGCCGAGCGTGAGGTGTCGCTCAAGTCGGGGCGCGCGGTCCTGGAGGCGCTGCGGCGGCGCGCTGTGGATGCGCACGGCATCGACGTGGTGGATAGCGCGGTGCTGGAAACGCTGCGGACCGGCGGCTATGCGCGCGCGTTCATCGCGCTGCACGGCCGCGGCGGTGAGGATGGGGTGATGCAGGGGTCGCTGGAGCTGATCGGCCTGCCCTACACCGGCAGCGGCGTGCTCGGCTCGGCGCTGGGCATGGACAAGGTGCGCACCAAGCAGATCTGGCAGGCGGCCGGTCTGCCGACACCGCCGTTCGTGCTGCTCGAAGATGCGGCCGAACTGGGTCGGGTCGAGGTCGAGCTGGGGTTTCCGGTGATGATCAAGCCCGCGCACGAGGGTTCCAGTCTTGGCATGAGCAAGGTCGATGGTCCGGCAGGGCTGGAGGCCGCCTGGCAGGCGGCGGCACGTTACGACCGCGCGGTGCTGGCCGAGGCCTGGGTCAGCGGCCGCGAGTACACCGCCGCGATCCTCGGCGCTCAGGCGCTGCCGCTGATCCGTCTGGAAACGCCGCATGCGTTTTACGACTACGCGGCCAAATACCAGGCCGACGACACCCGATATCACTGCCCCTGCGGGCTGCCCGCGGCGCAGGAGACGGCGTTCCAGGCGCTGGCACTGCGGGCCTTCCGCGCGGTCGGCGCGCGCGGCTGGGGACGCGTGGATTTCCTGTGCGATGCCGCCGGCGCGCCCTACCTGATCGAGGTGAACACCGTGCCGGGGATGACCGATCACAGCCTGGTGCCGATGGCCGCGCGCGCGGCCGGTCTCGATTTCGAGACCTTGGTCTGGCGCATCCTGGAAACCACTCTGGCGCGCGGGGAGGTGTCATGAGGCGCCATCCGGGCGGACAGGCACGGGCGAATGCGCCGTCGCTGCCGTGGCGGGTGCGGCTGCTGCCCTGGCTGCGCCTGGGCACGCAGGCGACGTTGATCCTGGCCCTGGGAGTTGCGGTCAGCGCGGGCAGCCACTGGGTGCGCGACCCGGAGAATCTGCCGTTGCGTTCGTTGCGGGTCGAGGGCGAGTTCCGCGCATTGAGTGCGGAGCAGGTCCGGGCCGCAGTGGCCGGGGCCGCGCGCGGCAGCTTCTTTACCGTGAACGTCGAGGCGGTGCGCCGCGCCGCCGAGTCACTGCCCTGGGTGGCCTCGGCCAGGGTGCGGCGGGTGTGGCCCGATACGCTGCACCTGCAGGTGGTCGAGCAGCGTGCCGCGGCGCGCTGGGGCGAGGCCGGGCTGCTGAACCCGAGCGGCCAGTTGTTCATGCCGGACGCCGCGAGCCTGCCGCCGCGGTTGCCGCACCTGAGCGGACCCGAGGCGCAGCGCCAGCGCGTGATGCAGACCTACGTCGCCATGACCGCGTTGCTCGCGCCGTTGGGTCGGCACGTTGCCGAGTTGCACCTGGATGCGCGCCGATCCTGGCTGCTGCGGTTGGACAGCGGGGTGGAGGTGCGCCTGGGGAGGCGCGACGAGCTCGCGCAGCTGGAGCGCTTCGTGCGGGTGTACCCCACGGCCTTCGCGGCGCGCCAGGCCGAATTGAGCAGGGTCGATCTGCGCTACAGCAACGGACTTGCAGTGCGCTGGGACCGGGCGTCTGACACGTCCGGCCAACAGCAAGAGGGCTGAATAGGCATGGCCAAGAAGTCTGAGAAGAACATGATCGTCGGCCTGGATATCGGCACGTCCAAGGTGGTTGCCATCGTCGGCGAGGTCACCGCCGAGGGCGGCGTCGAGATCATCGGCATCGGTTCCCATCCCTCGCGCGGGATGAAGAAGGGCGTGGTGGTCAATATCGAGTCCACGGTGCATTCGATCCAGCGCGCCATCGAGGAGGCGGAGCTGATGGCCGGCTGTCAGATCCATTCGGTGTACGCCGGCATCGCCGGCAGCCACATCCGCAGCCTGAATTCGCACGGCATCGTCGCCATCCGCGACAAGGAGGTCACGGCGGGCGATGTGGAGCGGGTGATCGACGCGGCGCGTGCGGTGGCGATCCCGGCCGATCAGAAGATCCTGCACATCCTGCCCCAGGAATACATCATCGATAAGCAAGAGGGCATCCGCGAACCGGTCGGCATGTCCGGCGTGCGCCTGGAGGCCAAGGTGCATCTGGTGACCGGCGCGGTCAGTGCGGCGCAGAACATCATCAAGTGTGTGCGCCGCTGCGGGCTGGAGGTCGACGACATCATCCTGGAGCAGCTCGCCTCCAGTTACTCGGTGCTGACCGAGGACGAGAAGGAGCTGGGCGTGTGCCTGGTCGACATCGGCGGCGGCACCACCGACATCGCGGTGTTCACCGAGGGCTCCATCCGGCATACGGCGGTGATCCCGATCGCCGGCGATCAGGTGACCAACGACATCGCCGTGGCCCTGCGCACCCCGACCCAGCATGCCGAGGAGATCAAGATCAAATACGCCTGCGCGCTGGCCCAGCTCGCCAGCGCCGACGAGACCATCGAGGTGCCGAGCGTCGGTGATCGCCCGCCGCGGCGACTGGCCCGCCATACCCTGGCCGAGGTGGTCGAGCCGCGCTACGAGGAGCTGCTCTCGCTGGTGCAGTCCGAACTGCGTCGCAGCGGCTTCGAAGATCTGGCCGCCGCCGGGATCGTGCTGACCGGCGGCAGCTCCAAGATGGAGGGCCTGATCGATCTGGCCGAGGAGGTGTTCCACATGCCGGTGCGTCTGGGCAGCCCGCAGTACGTCGCCGGTCTGGTCGATGTGGTGCGCAACCCGATCTATGCGACCGGTGTCGGGCTGTTGCTGTTTGGCAATCAGAACCGCAGCCAACGCACGATGGAGGCCCAGTTCGGCCGCGGTATGCGCGGGGTGCTAGGGCGGATGAAGAGCTGGTTCCAAGGCAATTTTTGATGCCAAACGCCGCGATCCTGGCGTGCGGTAAACAGAGTCAGAAGTATGTGAAGTGTTTAGAGCGCGAACCACAGCAGTGCTGTGACCCGGTAGTTTCACCAGAGGAGACGAGACAATGTTTGAACTAATGGATGCCTACAGTCAGAACGCCGTGATCAAGGTCATGGGTGTCGGGGGCGGCGGCGGTAACGCCGTGCAGCACATGGTCGAGGCCAATATCGATGGCGTGGATTTTATCTGCGCCAACACCGATGCCCAGGCGTTGCAGAACCTCAGCGCCCGGGTGGCCCTGCAGCTCGGTTCCGGCATGACCAAGGGCCTGGGCGCGGGCGCGAATCCGGATATCGGCCGGCAGGCCGCGCTGGAGGACCGCGAGCGCATCATGGAGGTGATCGAAGGCGCCGACATGCTGTTCATCACCGCCGGCATGGGCGGCGGCACCGGTACCGGCGCCGCGCCGATCGTCGCCCAGATCGCCCGCGAGATGGGCATCCTGACGGTGGCCGTGGTCACCAAGCCGTTCCCCTTCGAGGGCCGCAAGCGCATGGCCATCGCGGAAAAGGGCATTCAGGAATTGGGTCAGTATGTCGACTCGCTGATCACCATCCCCAACGAGAAACTGATGGCGGTGCTGGGCAAGAACGTCAGCCTGCTGGATGCCTTCAAGTCGGCCAACGACGTGCTGCTCGGCGCGGTGCAGGGCATCGCCGAGTTGATCACCCGTCCGGGGCTGATCAACGTCGACTTCGCCGATGTGCGCACGGTGATGTCGGAAATGGGCATGGCCATGATGGGGTCTGGCCGCGCCGTCGGTGAGGACCGCGCCCGCGAGGCCGCCGAGGCCGCCATCGCCAGCCCGCTGCTGGAAGACGTGAACCTGATGGGCGCCGCCGGCATCCTGGTCAACGTCACCGCCGGCATGAACCTGTCGATCGGCGAGTTCGAGGAGGTCGGCAATGTGGTCAAGGAGTTCGCCTCCGACAACGCGACCGTGGTGGTGGGCACTGTGATCGATCCGGACATGCGCGACGAGTTGCGGGTCACCGTGGTGGCGACCGGCCTGGGCAATCCGCAGGCCAGGCAGGCCCCGGTGATCCCGGAACAGCCCAAGGTCAAGCTGGTCGACAAGGCGGCGGCCGACGGCGAGCCGAACTACCGCGAGCTCGAGCGCCCGACGGCCATGCGCAACAGCAAGCGCGCGGTCGGTGCCGATTTCGCGACGGCACCCAACTATGATACCGACCTGGAATACCTGGATATCCCGGCCTTTCTGCGTCGCCAAGCAGATTGAGGCAGATTGAGACGGGCTGAGGGGGCGTCTCGCGCCGCCGTCCCGCAGCGTTGCCGGTCCCGACCTCCCGTCTCCTCGGGTCGGGCCGGCCGACCCGCGCGCGCGTCGCGGTTGGCCCGGAAATTGCGAGCCAGTTTGCAGTACGCCGGGGTGGGGGTTGTGGTAGCATCCCCGGTCATTCACGCCCGGCATCCCCGTCGGGCGCGGCTGTTTCCGAAGGAATCCATGGACTAATGATTCGTCAGCGCACGCTCAAGAATGTCATCCGGGCGACCGGGGTCGGCCTGCATACCGGCGAGAAGGTGTACCTCACACTGCGTCCAGCCGCAGTGGATACCGGGATCATTTTCCGGCGTGTCGATCTGCCCGAGCCGGTGGAGATCAAGGCCAGTCCCGAGAACGTCGGCGACACCCAGCTTTCTACCACCCTGGTGAAGGGCGATGTGCGCATCTCCACCGTCGAGCACCTGCTGTCGGCCCTGGCGGGCCTCGGCATCGACAACGCCTATGTGGATCTCAGCGCGCCGGAGGTGCCGATCATGGACGGCAGCGCGGGTCCATTCGTGTTCCTGGTGCAGTCGGCCGGCATCGAGGAGCAGAACACCGCCAAGCGCTTTATCCGCATCAAACGCCCGGTACGGGTCGAGGACGGCGATATCTGGGCCTGTTTCGAGCCCTTCGACGGCTTCAAGGTTGGTTTCACCATCGAATTCGACCATCCCGCGTTTCGCGACCACGTCCAGCGCTCCGAGGTGGATTTCTCCACGACCTCCTTCGTGCGTGAGGTCAGCCGTGCGCGCACCTTCGGGTTCATGCGCGACATCGAACGCCTGCGCGAGCGCAAGCTGGCGCTGGGCGGCAGCCTGGACAACGCCGTGGTGGTCGATGATTACCGGGTGTTGAATGAAGATGGGTTGCGTTACGAGGACGAGTTCGTCAAGCACAAGATTCTCGATGCCATCGGCGACCTGTATCTGCTGGGGCACAGCCTGATCGGCGCCTTCCACGGCCACAAGTCCGGGCATGCCATCAACAACCGGCTGCTGCGTGCCCTGTTGGCCGACGCGACGGCCTGGGAAGAAGTAACCTTCGAAGACGCGGCCACCGCGCCCATCTCGTTCCTGCAACCGGTTCCCGCGTCCTGACGCCGCCAGTCCCAAATCCGACAGGCCCCTAGCGCCGCGGGCTGGCCCCGCGCCTGGCCAGCCGGGCCAGGGCCTGGGCCAGCCCGGGGTCTGTGACCGCCCGGGCGGTCTGTTCCAGCAGCCGGGCACTTTCCGCCGTCATCCGGGCCTTACGGGCGGGCAATTCCCGCGGCGTGGCCGGCGGCGAAATGCGAACCGAGACGCTGTGCAGGGTCACGGCGCCATGGCGCCGCAACCGCTGGACCAGCTGTGGCGCCTGGAAACGCAACCGGGCGGCCCAGGCCGGGGCCTCGGTGGTCAGCCGCAGGCAGCCCTCGCCAAGACCGGCGACGTGCCAGTGGCCGCTCAGGTCCGCAGGCAGACAGGCCTGCACTTGCTGGGTTAAATCGGCCAGTTGGCGCGCCTTGAGGGCGATCGGCAGGCGTCCGGAAGTGCCGACTTGTTCAAGAATCCGGGCTATAGATCTGGGGCGCTGGGTCGACATATGAAGGTAACGGGCGTGGATATTGCATTTCAGGATCAGAATCAGAATCCCGCCAGACAGTCAGGGGCGGCGCGAGCTATGAACATCATCCTGTTCACCACTGTACACGGGCGTCCCGGCAGCCTCAATCTCAGCCGGCCGCGCTGCTATATCCCGCTGCTGTTGGCGATCCTGGTGTTCTGCGGGCTGCTGGTGTACGGCGGCTATCACCTCGCCGGCCCCGGGGGACAGACCGGGGTTGCAGCGACCAGTCTGCACGAGTGGCGTGCCGAGATGGAGCAGCAGCAGCGCGCCCTGGAGCAGGCCCGGCGCAGCAGTCAGGATCACCTCGACGCCCTGGCCTTGCGGGTGGCCCAGATCCAGGCCCAGGCCATGCGCATCGACGGACTTGGGCAGCGCCTGGTGGACCTGACCGATCTGGATGTCGGCGAGTTCAACTTCAGTGAGGTCCCGGCCCAGGGTGGCCCGGTCGAGGCCAGCGAGCAGGACCTGCACTACGCAGAACCGGATTTCATGCAGGAGTTGGAGCTGCTCTCTGCCCAGCTCAAAGACCGTGAGCGGCAGCTCATCGTTCTGGAGGATCTGCTCCAGGACCGGCAGCTGAACGCGCTGGGACGGCCCTCCGGGCGGCCCGTCGCCGACGGTTGGCTGTCCTCGCCGTTCGGTCGGCGCACCGATCCGTTCACGGGGCGTCCGGCCCTGCACGCGGGCGTCGATTTCGCCGGCAAGGCCGGCTCCGACATTGTCGCCGTCGCCGCCGGCGTGGTGACCTGGTCGTCGCAGCGCAGCGGCTACGGGATGCTGGTCGAGATCAACCACGGCAACGGTTATGTGACCCGCTATGCCCACAACCAGCGCAATCTGGTCGGCGTGGGCCAGTCCGTCAAGAAGGGTCAACGCATCGCCCTGATGGGCAGCAGCGGCCGCTCCACCGGGCCGCATGTCCACTTCGAAGTGCACCGCGACGGCAAACCCGTCAACCCCGCCCGCTATCTGACCGCCGCGCGCTGAGCGCACGCCCCGCGCGGCTTGGTCGCGCGGTGACCCCTTCCCGATACCCGCGGGCGCGATGCCGCCGGCGGGTCCTGTCCGTCTGCTAATCCCCAGGCAGTTGCGGTATCATGCGGCACTTCGCGCACCTGCGCCGCACAGCAGAAAACGACGGCATCCCATGTTAGCCACACTGCTTCACAAGGTCTTTGGCAGCCGCAACGAACGCCAAGTCAAACGCATGTTCAAGACGGTGGCGCAGATCAACGCGCTGGAGCCGGAGATCGCCGGGCTGAGCGATGAAGCACTGCGCGGGCGCACCATTGAATTCCGCCGGCGTCTCGCTGAGGGCGCGAGCCTCGACGAGCTGCTGCCGGAGGCCTTTGCGGTGGTGCGCGAGGCCGGCAAGCGCGTGCTCGGTATGCGCCACTTCGATGTCCAGTTGATCGGCGGCATGGTGCTGCACCAGGGCCGCATCGCCGAGATGCGCACCGGCGAAGGCAAGACCCTGGTGGCGACCCTGGCCGTCTACCTCAACGCCCTGCCCGGCAAGGGCGTGCACGTGATCACCGTGAACGACTACCTGGCCCGGCGCGACGCCGGCTGGATGGGCCAGCTCTACAGCTTCCTGGGATTGACCACCGGCGTGGCCGTGGCCGGCATGCCGGCGGACGAGAAGCGCGCGGCCTATGCCTGTGATATCACCTACGGCACCAACAACGAATACGGCTTCGACTACCTGCGCGACAACATGGCCTTCCGCCGCGAGGACAAGGTTCAGCGCGACCTGCACTTCGCCGTGGTCGACGAGGTCGATTCGATCCTGATCGACGAGGCGCGCACGCCGCTGATCATCTCCGGTCCCACCGACGACAACAGCGAGCTGTATACCCGGGTCAACCGGCTGATCCCGGAACTGACCCGTCAGCAGGATGAGGACGGCCCCGGCGACTACTCGGTCGATGAGAAGAACAAGCAGATCCATCTGACCGAAGACGGTCACGCCCGGGTCGAGGAGCTGCTGACCGGTGAGGGGCTGTTGCGTGAGGGCGAAAGCCTGTACGACGCCGCCAACCTCAGCCTGATGCATCACCTCAATGCGGCCTTGCGCGCCAACGCGCTGTACCAGCGCGATGTGGATTACATCGTCAAGGACGACGAGATCGTGATCGTCGACGAGTTCACCGGCCGCACCATGCCGGGCCGGCGCTGGTCGGAAGGCCTGCACCAGGCCATCGAGGCCAAGGAGGGCGTGCGCATCCAGAACGAAAACCAGACCCTCGCCTCGATTACCTTCCAGAACTATTTCCGCCTCTATGAAAAGCTGTCCGGCATGACCGGCACCGCCGACACCGAGGCTTATGAGTTCCAGCAGATCTACGGCCTGGAGGTCACGGTCATCCCAACGCACCGGCCGATGGTGCGCAAGGATATGGGCGATCTGGTGTTCCTGACCAAGCGCGAGAAGTTCGATGCCATCATCGAGGATATCCGCGACTGCCAGACGCGCATTCAGCCGGTGCTGGTCGGCACCACCTCGGTGGAGACCTCGGAACACCTGTCGGGGGTGCTCAAGAAGGCCGGCATCACCCACGAGGTGCTGAATGCCAAGCAGCACGAGCGCGAGGCGCACATCGTCGAGCAGGCCGGCGTGGCCGGGGCGGTGACCATCGCCACCAATATGGCCGGGCGCGGTACCGACATCGTGCTCGGCGGCAGCCTGGAGGCCGCGTTGCGCGACCTGGGCGAGGTGGCGGATGAGGCCGAACGCGCGCGCGCGCACGAGGCCTGGCAGGCGCGTCACGATCAGGTGCTGGCGGCCGGCGGGTTGCACATCATCGGCACCGAACGCCATGAGTCGCGGCGCATCGACAACCAGCTGCGCGGGCGTTCCGGCCGCCAGGGCGACCCGGGTTCTACGCGCTTCTACCTGTCGCTGGAAGACAACCTGATGCGGATCTTCGCCTCAGATCGCGTCTCTGCGCTGATGCAGAAGCTCGGCATGCAGGAGGGCGAGGCCATCGAGCACCCTTGGGTCAGCAAGGCCATCGAGAACGCCCAGCGCAAGGTCGAGGCGCACAACTTCAACATCCGCAAACAGCTGCTCGAATACGACGACGTCGCCAATGATCAGCGCAAGGTGGTCTACCAGCAACGCAACGAGCTGATGGCCGAGGACGACATCTCCGAGACCATCGCCAATATCCGCGGCGATGTGGTCGGCGAGGTGATCGATACCTACATTCCGCCCAATACCCTGGAGGAGCAGTGGGACGTGGCCGGACTGGAGGCCGCCCTGGAACAGGAGTTCGGCCAGCGCTTGGCGATCCGCGAGTGGCTGGCGCACGAGCCGGAACTGCACGAGGAGACCCTGCGCAAACGCATCCACGGGGAGATTGCCGCGGCCTACCAGGCCAAGGAGCTGCAAGCCGGCGCCGGGGTGCTGCGGCATTTCGAGAAGTCGGTCATGCTCCAGGTACTCGACCAGGCCTGGAAGGAGCACCTCGCGGCCATGGACTACCTGCGCCAGGGTATCCATCTGCGCGGCTATGCCCAGAAGAATCCCAAGCAGGAATACAAGCGCGAGGCCTTCGAGATGTTCAATGCGATGCTCGAACGCCTCAAACATGATGTGGTGGGCATCGTCTGCAAGGTTCAGGTGCGCACCGAGTCCGACGTGGCCGCCGTCGAGGAACAGCGCCGCCAGACCGCGCCCATGCAGTTTCAGCACGCCGAGGCCAGCGCCCTGGGTGAGACCGCTGACGCGACCGCGGGCGCGGCTGGGGACGACAAGCCGGCCCCGTTGGTGCGGGGCCGCAAGGTCGGTCGCAACGAGCCGTGCCCGTGCGGCTCGGGCAAGAAATACAAACAGTGCCACGGCAAACTGGAATGACGATCCCGAACCATGTCTGTCGGCCTCTCCGCCCCCACTGATCTGTCGCCAGTCGCCGGCGTGCGTCTGGGGGTCGCCTGCGCCGGCATCAAGAAGCCGAACCGCCGCGACCTGGTGGTGATGGAGCTCGCCGCGGGCGCGACCTGTGCCGCGGTGTTTACCCGCAACGCCTTCTGCGCGGCGCCGGTGATCGTGGCCCGTGAACACCTCGATGCGCAGGCGCCGCGTTATCTGCTGATCAACACCGGCAATGCCAACGCCGGCACCGGCCGGCCGGGGTTGGCCGACGCGCGCCGCAGTTGCGCGAGTCTGGCGCGGGCGGTCGGCTGCGCGCCGGCCGCGGTGCTGCCGTTCTCTACCGGGGTGATCGGCGAACCGTTGCCGGTGGCCAAGATCGAGGCCGCGCTGCCCACCGTCCTGGGCGCGTTGCGCGCGGATGCCTGGGGCGAGGCCGCGCACGGCATCATGACCACCGACACCCTGCCCAAGGGTGCGTCGCGGCAGCTCCGGATCGAGGGCGCGAACGTCACGCTGACCGGCATCGCCAAGGGCGCGGGCATGATCCGCCCGGACATGGCGACCATGCTGTGTTTCATCGCCACCGACGCCGACCTGCCGCAGCCGTTGCTGCAACGCGCCCTGGTGCAGGCGGTGAACGCCTCCTTCAACCGCATCACCGTCGATGGGGATACCTCCACCAACGACAGTTGCGTGCTGGTCGCCACCGGCGCCGCCGGCGTGCAGCTGGCGGTGGATGCGCCGGCCTTCGCCGAATTCGTCGCCGTGCTGACCGACCTGTGCATCGAACTCGCCCAGGCGATCGTGCGCGATGGCGAGGGGGCCACCAAGTTCGTGACCGTCGAGGTCGCAGAGGGGCGCGATGCCCGGGAATGCCTGCAGGTGGCCTACACCATCGCGCATTCGCCGCTGGTCAAGACCGCGCTGTTTGCCAGCGATCCGAACTGGGGCCGCATCCTCGCCGCGGTGGGTCGCGCCGGCCTGGAGCAACTCGCGCTGGAGCGTGTGCGCGTGTATCTCGGCGAGGTCTGTCTGGTCAGCGACGGCGGCCGCGACCCGGCCTATACCGAGGCCGCGGGACAGGCGGCGATGCGCCGGGACGAGATCCTGATCCGCGTCCTGCTCGGTCGCGGCGCGGCCTGCGAACACATCTGGACCACGGATCTTTCCTACGACTACGTCAAGATCAACGCCGAATACCGGACCTGATCTCGGCGCGGCATTACGCTCATGCCCCACCCGGGGTTCTGACGCCATGAACTCACCGACCGGACAGCCCCGCAACGTGTGCCACGTGGTCGCCGCTGTGATCGTGAACGCGCACGGCGAAGTGCTCGTCAGCCGGCGTCACGCGAACGCGCACCAGGGCGGGTTGTGGGAGTTCCCCGGCGGCAAGGTCGAGGCGCATGAGACGGCGCTCCAGGCCCTGCGGCGCGAGCTGCACGAGGAACTTGGCATCGAGCTGCGCGCGGCCCGCCCGCTGATCCGCATCCCCCATCAGTATCCCGATCAGGCCGTGCTGCTGGAGGTCTGGCGCGTGAGCGCCTTCAGGGGTGAGGCGCACGGGCGCGAGGGGCAGCCCGTGCAGTGGCTGGCGCCGACGCGGTTGCGGGAGTTCGCCTTCCCGGCGGCCAACCGACCCGTCGTCGTCGCGGCGCGCCTGCCGGACCGCTATCTGATTACGCCCGAGCCCGGCGCGGATTTCTCCGCGCGGCTGGAACGCGCCTTCGCGGCGGGTATCCGCCTGGTGCAACTGCGGGCGAGGACGCTACCCGAGGCGGATTATCTCCAGCTGGCGCGGTCGGTCTGTGCGCAGGCGCGCCGGCACGGCGCCGAGGTGCTGCTGAATGCCGATCCTGCCCAGGCCGCCCTGATTGTCCAGATCGCCGAGGTCGGCGCCGCCGGCGTGCACCTCTCGGCGGCGCGGCTGCGCACGCTTGAGCGCCGCCCGCTGCCTGCGGACCTGTGGCTGGCGGCCTCCTGCCACACGGCGGATGAGCTCGCGCAGGCCGCGCGTATCGGCTGCGATTTCGCCGTGCTCGGCCCGGTGCAGGCGACCGCCAGCCATCCGGGCGCGCCGCCCCTGGGCTGGGAGGCGCTGCGCACGCTGACCGAGCATGCGGCGCTGCCGGTCTATGCGCTCGGCGGCCTGCACCCGGCGGATCTCGAAGCGGCCTGGCAGGCCGGTGCCCAAGGTATCGCCGCGATCCGCGCCCTGTGGCCGGAGCTCTGAACCTGCCGCGTGGACCGGGCCCGGGGTGGTTGGGTGGTCGGCCTGGCGGTGCTGTGGTGGCTGGGGGCGCAGCGATGGGCGGGCGGTGATCGGGGTCGAGCAGGACGGGCGGCGCGGGGCCGCGGCGTTGCCCTTTGTGGTCGGTCCGCCGTGATACTGGATCGCAGTGTGCCCACCCTGACTTCGCCCGGCCGGCGCGGGGCTCACTCCGTCGGGGGTTCCCCGTCATTTTCCGCCGGCAGCGTCTCGCCGGGGATGCGGTGACCCTCGCCCAGCCACTCGCCGAGGTCGATCAGCCGACAACGCTCCGAACAGAACGGGCGCCAGGGATTGTCCGTCGACCAGGGGATCCTGCGGCCACAGGTCGGGCAGGCGACCTTGGGCGGATTCGGTGTGGCGGTCTCGTGTCGGGGCATGGCGAAGGTATCGATCGATCGGTTCAGAGGTTATTGCAGGGAGCCCTGCGGCGGGCTCAGATCACGCAGCAGGCCAGTTCGAAGGGCACATCCACCGAGGCCTGCACGGCACGTTCGCGGGTCGAAGGTTGCTGCATGAAGCGGATCGAGAAACGGTGGCGCCCGCCGCTGATCTCGGCGTAGTAAGGACTGCCCGTGGGGAGCGCCACCCGGACCATCTGGCAGGGCACGTTCGGGTCCAAGGTGCGCTGAAAGAAGCCACCCTCGGCGGTGTGGGTGCGGAACAGATTGCTGCCGCGGGTCAGGCGCATGATCAGCGCGATGCCGCGGCCGATGGCATCGAAACTGTCCAGCCATTCGCCCAGGTCGCGCAGGCGCTCGGCCGGTGGCCGCTCCAGCCAGAAATGGAAGGCCGGCAGGTCGAAGTCGCACAGCCCGCCGGGGATCGCACTGCGCTGCTGGATGGCGCTCAGGAATTCATTGCATTTGAGGTGTGCGCCGACCGGGCCGCTGTGGGCGTGCAACTGGTCGATCAGCAGATCCATCTCGTCGAGCAGTCCGCTGAGCTGTTGCCGGTCGACCTCCGGGTTCTGATCCAGCCGGGCCAGCGTGGCGGTGTGCCGGTCCAGTTCCTTCATCACCTCGGACTTCAGATCGCTGCGACCGAAGATGCTCATGATGTCGAGCAGGTTCGACAGCGTGGCGCGGCTGTCCCAGGGGCTGGTACCGCCGAGGTGGTGGCGCACCTGCTGGAACAGGAATTCGAGGCGCAGAAAGGCGCGGATTCGTTCGTTCAGCGGTTGTTCGTAGATGACTTTCTGAGACACGGGGGCGCCGGTTGCGAGGGTCCGCAGGATTGGGCCGCTATTGTTCCACGGGGTCGGCGGCGCTGGCAAATGCAATGCGGGCCGTGTAGCCGCCTTAGGCCGCAGAGATTTCGGGGCGCGGCCGTTTCTACCCGAGCGACGCCAGGCGCAGGTAGTGCTGATGCAAGGCCGCCACCTGCGGCGCCAGCGCGGCGGGATCGCCGCTGTTGTCGATCAGATCGTCGGCGCCGGCGCGACGCCGCTCGCGGCTGGCCTGGGCGGCGAGGATGGCCTCGATTTGCGCGGCGGCGAGGCCGTCGCGTGCGGCCACGCGCGTACGCTGCACCGGCTCCGGCACATCGACCACCAGTATCCGGTCGATCTGTCCCTGCCAGCCCGCCTCGAACAACAACGGCACGACCAGCAGCGCATAAGGCGCATCCAGGTCTGCCAGCCGCCGTTGCGCCTCGGCCTGGATGCGCGGGTGCAGGATTGCCTCCAGCGCCTGACGCCGGCCCGCGTCCGCGAACACGTGCGCACCCAGCCGCGCGCGGTCGAGACGGCCCGCAGCGTCGAGCAGATCCGCGCCGAACCGGCTGAGGATCTCGGCCAGTGCCGGCTGTCCGGGCTCGACCAGCTCGCGCGCGATCAGATCGGTGTCGATCACCGGCGCGCCGAGCGCCGCGAACAGCGCGGCGACCGTGGATTTCCCGGAACCGATACCGCCTGTGAGACCGACGCGCAGCATGCGGCTAGCTTAAGAGAACTCTGAACAAGTTTCCCGTTCGCCCTGAGCCTGTCGAAGGGTAAACGGGAAATGCCGTGATATGTAAGGCAATTCGTCCGTTCGTGGTTCGACAGGCTCACCACGAACGGACTTATTCAGAGATGCCTTAATCGGGTGCCGCATGGCGCAAGCCCCCCTGCGCGGCAGGCACCGCGGCCGAGTGCCGTCAGGCCAGCCCAGCGAAACGCAGATAGGAATCGGTCAGGTCTTTGCCCCAGAACATCGCCAGCCAGCCGGCGGCGGCGATATACGGGCCGAAGGGGATCGGGATGTTGCGGTCGCGGCCGCGCACCAGGATCAGCGTGATCCCGACCACCGCGCCGACCAGTGACGACAGCAGGATGGTCACCGGCAACGCCTGCCAGCCCAACCAGGCGCCGATCGCCGCCAGCAGCTTGAAATCGCCATAGCCCATGCCCTCCTTGCCGGTGACCAGGCGGAACAGCTGATAGACCATCCACAACGACAGGTAGCCCGCAGCCGCGCCAAGGATGCTCGCGCGCATGTCGGTGAATACCGCGCCGAGACTCAGCAGCAGGCCCAGCCACAGCAAGGGCAGGGTGATGGCGTCCGGCAACAACTGATGGTCGAAGTCGATCAGGCTCAGCGCGATCAGCGCCCAGGTAAACACCAGGCCGGCGGCCAGCGGCCAGCCCCAGCCGAGTTGCCAGGCGACCACGGCCGACAGCAGCGCGGTCACCAGTTCGACCAGCGGATAGCGTGGCGAGATGCGCGTGGCGCAGGCCGAGCATTTGCCGCGCAGCACCAGGTAACTCAAGACCGGGATGTTCTCCAGCGCGGTGATCCGATGGCCACAGGCCGGGCAGCGCGAGCGCGGCACGATCAGATCGAAGCGCTCGCCGGTCTCCGGCGTCTGCTCCGGATGCAGATACTCCAGGCACTGCTGTTTCCAGTCGCGCTCCAGCATCATCGGCAGGCGGTAGGCGACCACATTCAGGAAACTGCCGACCAGCAGGCCGAGCAGGAACACGGCGAGCATCAGCAGCGGGGGGTGTTGGGCAAGCAGTGAGATCAATTCCATGATGTCCTAACGACACGCCCCCGGGCGGGGGCGTGGGTTCCAGTGCAAGCGCTATCCAGCGCTCAGATCGCCGAACCCATCTTGAAGATCGGCAGGTACATGGCAATCACCAGGCCACCGACCAGCACGCCGAGGACGGCCATGATCAGCGGCTCCAGCAGGCTGCTCAGGCCGTCGACCGCGTCGTCGACCTCTTGCTCGAAGAAGTCCGCGACCTTGCTGAGCATCGCATCCAGCGAGCCGGATTCCTCGCCGATGGCGACCATCTGCACCACCATGTTGGGGAACAGGCCGGTCTGAGCCATGGCCAGCTGCAACTGCTGGCCGGTAGCGACCTGATCGCGCATGCGCAGCACGGCGTCGGTATAGACGATATTGCCGGTGGCGCCGGAGACGGATTCCAGGGCCTCGACCAGCGGTACGCCGGCGGCGAACATGGTCGCCAGGGTGCGCGCATAGCGGGCGATGGCGGCCTTGGTCATGATGGCGCCGACCACGGGGAGCTTCAGCACCAGGCGGTCCAGACCCTGGTTGAATTTACGCGAACGCCTCTTGGCTTCGAGCAGGCCATAGACGATGCCACCGATGCCGCCGAACACCAGATACCAGTAGTCCTGCATGAAGCGGGAGAGGCTGACCACCATCTGCGTGAAGGCCGGCAGGTCGGCGCCAAAATTGGCGAACAGACTCTCAAATTGCGGCACCACGAAGATCAGCAGGATCGCGGTGACGATGAAGGCGACTACGACCACTGCCGCCGGATAGAACAGCGCCTTCTTGATCTTGGATTTGAGCGCCTCGGTCTTTTCCTTGTAGGTGGCGATCTTGTCCAGCAGGGTGTCGAGCACACCGGCCGCCTCGCCGGCCTCGACCAGATTGCAGACCAGATCATCGAAATACAGCGGGTGCTTGCGCAAGGAATCGGCCAGATTGCTGCCGCCCTCCACATCGCCCTTCACCGTCATCACCAGTTGCGACATCCGGGGGTTATCATGCCCCTTGCCGATGATGTCGAAGGCCTGCACCAGCGGCACGCCGGCGGACATCATGGTCGCGAGCTGGCGGCTGAAGATGGCGATGTCCTTCGGGGTGATCGCCTTGCCCTTGCCGGCCTGCATCAGCGCGGAGCGCTTCTTCACCTTGAGCGGGGTGATGCCCTGCCGGCGCAGGTCCGCCTTGATCAGGTTCGGGTTGTTGCCGCGGCTCTCGCCCTTGATGCGATTGCCCTTTTTGTCCGTGCCTTCCCAGGCGAAGACATCCAGTTTGAGTGCTTTTTCCGCCATGGCTTAGTCCTTGGTCACGCGATTGACTTCTTCGAGGCTGGTGACGCCCTGTTTGACCTTGCGCAGGCCGGAGATACGCAGGTCGGCGATGCCCTCCTCGCGCGACTGGTCGGCCAGTTGGATGGCGTTGCCGCCGTCCATGATGATGCGCGACATCTCATCGGAGATCGGCATCACTTGGTATATTCCCACGCGGCCCTTGTAACCGCCCGTGCATTGGTCACAGCCTTCGGGATGGTGGGCGTAGAGTTTCATGCCGGCGGCGACGTCTTCCTCGGTGAAACCCTCGGCCAGCAGGGCCTTGGCCGGGACATCGACCTGCTTCTTGCAGTTGTTGCACAACCGCCGCGCCAGGCGCTGGGCGATGATCAGGTTCACCGCCGAGGCGATGTTGTAGGGCGGCACACCCATGTTGGCCAGGCGCGCCAGGGTCTGCGGCGCATCGTTGGTGTGCAGGGTCGACATCACCATATGACCGGTCTGGGCCGCCTTGATGGCGATCTCAGCGGTTTCCAGATCACGTATTTCGCCGACCATGATGATGTCCGGGTCCTGGCGCAGGAAGGCGCGCAAGGCGTCGGCGAAATTGAACCCGGCCTTGGGGTTCATGTTGCACTGGTTGATGCCGGAGAGGTTGATTTCCACCGGGTCTTCGCAGGTCGAGATGTTGCGGTCCGGCGTGTTCAGGATATTCAGGCCGGTGTATAGCGATACGGTCTTGCCGGAACCGGTCGGGCCGGTGACCAGGATCATGCCGTAGGGCTTGCTGAGGTTTTCCAGATACAGCTTTTTCTGGTCCTCCTCATAGCCCAGTGCATCGATGCCCAATTTCGCGCTGCTCGGGTCCAGGATACGCAGCACGATCTTTTCGCCGAACAGCGTCGGGCAGGAGTTCACACGAAAATCGATGGCGCGGGTCTTGGACAGGTGCATCTTGATGCGGCCGTCCTGCGGCAAGCGGCGCTCGGCGATGTCCATGCGGCTCATCACCTTCAGCCGCGCGGAGATGCGCGGCGCCAGCGCCAGCGGCGGCGCGGAGACCTCGTGCAGCACACCGTCCTGACGGTAGCGCACGCGGAAGGTTTTTTCATAGGGCTCGACGTGAATATCCGAGGCACCGCGGTTGATCGCATCCAGCAGGATCTTGTTGACGAAGCGCACCACCGGGGTGTCGTCGATATCTGAGGTGTCTTTGTCCTCGGTCTCCGACTCACCGCCGGCGATGATGTCGAGGTTCTCCAGATCGGCGTCGAGCAGCCCGTCATCCATCATGCTGGCGCCGGCCTTCTCCAGCGCCTGATCGATGATCTTGGCGAGCTTGTCGTCCTCGACCAGGATCGGCTCGGTGGTCACGCCGGTGTGGAACTTGATTTCGTCCAGCGCGGCCAGATTGGTCGGGTCGGACACCGCCACGAACAGCCGGTTGCCGCGCTTGAACAGCGGCAGGGCGCGGTGCTGGCGGATCAGCTTTTCGTTGACCAGCTTGATCGGCGCCGCTTCCAGGTCCATCACCGCCAGATCGAACACCGGCACCCCGAACTCCTGACAGGCGGCATTGGCGATCACCGAACCGCTGGCGAGCTTGTGCTCGACCAGGTAACTGGTCAGGGGCTGACGCTTCTTCAGCGCGGCCTCGATGGCGCCGAGTGCGGCGGCCTCATCGAGGACGCCGTCAGTGACCAGGCGGCGGGCCAGACCAGTCAGTTGAATGCGGGGATTGGCGGTTGCCATGCACTACCCTCAGGCGGAAAATTTTCCATTTCTCAGGGCATTGCCCTGTGCGTCGCCGGCGACGCCGTGGGCGAATGTCCAAGCCGTTGACCGGGAACGATTGTCGGTCGAATGCCCTGCACGGGCAAGCCCCGGTCACACCAGTATATGGCGTCTGATTGCGGGGGAACTTTACCGTTCGGTATGCAGACCGCTATCTGTTGACCCGCCATCGCTACATCGATGAATCCGATGCGTGCGGACATGGTCGACCGCCCGGAGGAATATCCCTGGTCGAGCTATGCCTGCAACGCAGGTGGCCACCCCGATCCGCTGGTCACGCCGCACGCCCTGTACCAGGGCCTGGGCATGAGTGCCGATGAGCGCCACGCCGCCTAGCGTGCGCTGTTTGCCAAGCCTCTGTCGGCGGAGACGCTGGTGGCGATCCGCGAGTCGTCCAACAAGGCCTGCGCCATGGGCAACGACCGGTTTCGGGAGAGAATCGGGGCGTTGGTGGAACGATAGGCCGCACCCAAACGCCGTGGCGGAGATCGGAAATCGGAGCGATTCAGAGGTGCCTCGGCCTGACACCGCACAAAAAAAGAGACCGCCGAAGCGGTCTCTTGGGTGGCTATGTTGTTACCCGGGGAGGGTCATCGAGTCTGACCCCATTGATCAATTAGCGACAGTTTGCGGGCAGGTATTTGTCAGCAATAGTGGAGTTGGTGCACAACCAGGTGATGGGGGTGCCGGCAACAGGGACCGCAGCCGGTTCCAATACGAAGTTACCCGGTGCCGCAGCAATTGAAGACGCGATAGTGATCTGACCGGTCGCTGACAGCGTCAATGCGCCAGCATGGGTGGTCGGATTGCTGGCGCAGCCAGCAGCAGCAAGAGTGGCAGGCAGAGCGCCCTGGGATTCAAAATACTCTGAAACCGAGTTTTTGCAGGCTGAGGCGGCAACAATAATTTCGCTCACTTTCGCTCTGTTCGTGTAGTCACTGTAAGCCGGCAGCGCGATGGCCGCCAGGATGCCGATGATCGCGACGACGATCATCAGTTCGATAAGGGTAAAACCCTGCTGGACTTTGTTCATGGTGTGTCTCCTGGTAATGGACGAGAAGTCTTTCGATCGGGTGTAGTGCCCAGATTGCCGGGTTGGGTTCCGCCCCTGGCTCGTGCCGATCTTGCCGGGAGCTGAAGCAGGAGCCATGCCAGAACCGCTCTGCCGACCGCTGCTATCCGCCGGGCAGCGTGGTTGACGTCCAAGCGGCTGATTTCTTTATCCGGACTTACCGGGTTTGTGATGCCGGTCGAAGTTCGATCGGGGTATTACGTTGCAGGCCGTGGTGCGGTGTGACGCAATGCGTCAGCTGTACGGGTGATCCAGAAGGTCAATGGGTGACGCGTAGCGTCAGTTTGCGCAGTTTGCACGCATCCGCAGACAGGTTTAGGGTAAGGAGAAATCGTAATCGTAAGGACAAGAGGTGATCGCGATGAGTATCGCAACCGTGACGACCAAAGGCCAGGTCACCATTCCGAAACAGGTGCGGGATGTGCTCAGACTCTCTGCGGGTGATCGGGTGGAGTTCGTCGATTTGGGCAACGGCCGCTTTGAGCTGATCGCCGTTACCCGCGATGTGAGGGAATTACGCGGGATGTTGGCTCCTGCCACGGCCACGGTGACGACCGAGGATATGGAGAAGGCGGTCGCTGAGGGCGTAATGGGCCGCTACGGGCGTTCCACAAAATAATCACGCAGCGCAGGGAGGCGCCATGATCGGATTGGACACCAACATTGTGGTGCGTTTTCTGATGCAGGACGACCCGCATCAGGCGGCGCGGGCAACGGCCTTCATCGAACAGCAGCTCTCTCCCGAAAATAGGGGGTTTATTTCTCTGGTCGTATTGGTGGAGATCGCCTGGGTATTGCGTAGCTGCTATGGCATCGATCGTGAAACTCTCATCCGTACATTCCGCGCCCTGCTTGAAACACGGCAGCTGTGGCTTGAACGGCCGGATCTGGTGGTGCGCACTCTGCGGCGCTTTGAAGATACTCCGGCGGATTTCAGTGATGCACTGATCGTCGAGTTGGCACACGCTCAGGGTTGCGTTGAAACGGTCAGCTTTGATCGCAAGTCGGGTAGTGTAGGTATGCGGATGCTTTGATCGGTGGGATCTGGTAGACCGTAGCCCGGATGCAGGCCGTCAGGACGAAATCCGGGATTCAACTGTTTTCCCGGATTGCGCTTCGCTCCATCCAGGCTACGCGACTAGACAGCGTACAGCGCGGCGAACAACCCGATGACTTCAAGCCCATGCCATCCATCGGCAAGGGTGTGGAGGAAGTCAGGCTCTGGGACGAGGCCGGCACCTACCGGATCATCTATACCGCGCGATTGGCCGATGCCGTGTATGCCCTTTAACCATTGATCCGCGCAGCGTCGGTTTTGTGGGCATAATTGACTCCATCTCCACCATGGGCTAGCGTGGAGTTCATCCCGGTTTCAACGATCACAATTACGAGTACCGCGAATATGATCGCCAGATTCGACCGCATCACAGTCGACCCAGGGACCATGAATGGTCAACCCTGTATCCGTAGTATGCGCTTGACGGTCAAACGCGTGGTCGAGGCGGTTGCCATATACCCTGATCGCGCCGAATTGAAGATGGAATATCCGGAACTCGAGGATGAAGATATCCGCCAGGCACTGGAGTTCGCCGCCAGTAGTCTCGATAACGAGATCATTGCCCTGGGCGTGGCGTGATCCGGCTGCTTCTGGATCAAGGCCTGCCGCGATCGACATGTGCTGCTCTGCCGCAATCGGATTGGGATGTGCTGCATGTGGGCGATATCGGCATGAGTCGGGCGACTGATCGCGCTATCCTCGAATTCGCTGCCAATGATGATCGCGTCATTGTCACCCTGGACGCGGATTTTCATACATATCTGGCTTTGTCTGGCGCTACTGGTCCCTCGGTGGTCCGTATTCGGATTGAAGGTTTGCAGGGAGCGGCGCTGGCAGAGCTTCTGACGAAGGCTTGGCCCAAGTTCGAACATGCCATCGACGGCGGCGCAATGATTACTATCACACGCAATACGCTGCGGATTCGAACTCTGCCTGTC
>JBHEOS010000001.1:29585-30213 GCA_046260695.1 Gammaproteobacteria bacterium | reverse complement strand
CTTTGCTCCATCCAGGCTACGCGACTATTCCAGCCCTAATCTCTTCAGCCGATACCGCAACGCCCGGAAGGTGATCCCTAGCAGCTTGGCCGCCGCGGTCTTGTTGTTCTGGGTCTTTTCCAGCGCCTTGAGGATGGCCGCGCGCTCGACCTGGTCCATGTAGGTCTCCAGCGGGATGCCCTCGTGGATCATGGGGTCAGACTCGATTTATCCCATTGATCGTGATCAATAGAGTCTGACCCCACTGATCCGACCGGGCCGGGCAGGTGCAGATCGTCGGCATGGATCACATCGCCCTCGCACAACGTCAGCGCGCGTTCCAGGATGTTCTCCAGCTCGCGCACGTTGCCCGGGAATGTATATCGGTTGAGCGCGTCCACGGCATCGTCGCCCAGGCGGATCTCCTGGCCCGAGCGCGCCAGCTCGCGCAGGAAATGCGCGGCCAGCCGGGCGATGTCCTCGCCGCGCTCGCGCAGCGGCGGCACCTTCAGCTCGATTACATTGAGACGGTAGTACAGGTCCTGGCGGAACGTCCCTGCCTGCACCAGGTCGGCGAGGTTCTTGTGGGTGGCCGAGAGCACGCGGACGTCCACACTGAGCTCGTGCTGCGCGCCGATCGGTCGCACGG
>JBHEOS010000001.1:0-29503 GCA_046260695.1 Gammaproteobacteria bacterium | reverse complement strand
ATTCGCCGCCGATGTACACCGGCGCCTGGCTGCGCGCGAGCTTGGCGATGGTGGCGCGGATCGCCTGCATCGCCGGCGCGTCGCCGATCAGTTCGTCGCGCGAGCGGCGGTCGCGTTCCGGAAAGGCCTTGGTATCGGACAGTTTCAGCGCGGTGGTGACCAGGTTGCGCAGCATCGCCAGATCGACCGGTTTGGACACGAAGTCGAAGGCGCCGGCCTTGAGCGCCTGCACTGCCGCCTCCATGCTGCCGTGGGCGGTGATCACGGCGACCGGCAGGTCCGGGCGCTGGAGTTGGATCAACTCCACCAGTTCGATGCCGTTGCCGTCGGGCAGGCGCATGTCGGTCAGGCACAGATCGAAGCGGTGTTGCGCCAACAGCCGGCGCGCGCCGGCGAGATCCGCCGCAGCGTGGGTCTCGATATCCATGCGCCCGAGGGTGATCTCCAGGAGCTCTCGGATGTCGGGTTCGTCATCGACGACCAGGGCGGTGTGTCGGGTCATGCCAGGCATCTTACCGTATGCGCCCTCGCTTGTCGGAGCGGGCTCTGCCCGCGCACCGGCCGAAGGCCCCACGCATTTACATTAGAAAGGTGATACGGAAGCGGCTGCCACCGCCGTCGCGCGCCTCGTAGCTGAGCCGGGCGCGATTCAGCTCGCAGAGTTCCCGGGCCAGATACAGCCCCAGGCCGCTGCCGCTGGCGGCGGTGGTGAAGAAGGGTTCGAAGATCTGTTCTGTTGCCTCGGCTGCGACACCGGGTCCGCGGTCCAGCACCTCCAGACAGGTCTGCCCCGCGGCCGTGCCGCACAGTTGCAACTCCGCTTGGCCGCCGCCGTGGGTCAGGGCGTTGTGCAGGAGGTTCCAGATGACCTGGTGCAGATGGCCGGGGTCGAAGCTGACCTGCTGCGCGGTCTGGTCCGGGAGCGCCAGACTCACCGTGCCGGGCGCGAAGTGCCCGCAGCGGATCTGTTCGTCGACGAACTCCCGCAGCCAGTCGCCCAGCACCAGGTCCTTGGGCCGGGTCTGTCCGCGCCGGGACAGTTGCAGCACGTCCTCGATGATGTGGTTCATGCGCTGGCTGTTGCTATGGATGATCTCGGTCAGGCGCCGCTCGCCGGCGTCGAGGTGCGGCGACTCGGCCAGCAGTTGGCCGGCGTGGCTCAGTGCCCCGAGCGGATTGCGGATCTCGTGGGCGATGCTGGCGGTGAGCCGGCCCAGGGCGGCGAGCTTCATCTGCTGGGCCTGCTGGGCCAGGGCGGCGGCGTCTTCCAGAAAGATCAGCGTGGCCGAGTCGCGGCTCCGGCCCAGCGCGGTGAAGCGCGGCACCAGGCTGACCGGCGAGGCCGGCGGGCTGAAGATCTCCGATCCTGCATCCGGGTCGATGCGCCAGCGCCGCCGCTGCTCGGACAGGGCCAGGGAGACCTGCGGCAGCGGCGTACCGGGCTGCGCCTGCGGGGCATTCAGCAGCTGCCGCGCGGTGTCGTTCAGCAGATGGACCCGGTCCTGCTCGTCGACCACCAGGATGCCCGACTGCAGGCGCTGGATCACATGCTGATTCAGGCGCGCCAGGTTGGCCAGGTCCACGCCGCGTTGTTCGGCCAGGGCCTCGGTCTCACGGATGCGTCGGGCGAGCAGGTGGGCGACCACGGCGGTGGTGAACAGCACGCCGCCGAGCAGGCCGGCGCGGGTAAAGTCCTCGCCGCCGCGCCCGGTCAGCGCGGACAGGCTGAACTCGGCCAGGACCGCCAGGGTGGCGATCGCCGCGAAGAAATAGGCCAGCCGACCCGGCAGCAGCAGCCCGCCGACGGCGACCGCCAGGATCAGCAGGATGCCCAGCCCGCTTTCCAGTCCGCCGCCGGCGTGCATCAGCAGCACGATGGCGAGGATGTCGACCAGCACCTGCACGAACACCTGGATCGCATAGCGCGGCCGGCGCAGGCGCGCCGTGAAGCCGGCGACCAGGGCGACGCCGAGGTAGCTCAGGCTGACCGCGCCGAACAGCCAGGGGGTCTGGGCGCCGAGGCCCTTGCTGGTCGGCAGCATGAAAAAGATCGCCGCCAACAGGCCAGCCAGGGTCAGGCGGTAGAGGGTCAGGAAACGCAACGGCTGCCAGGTCAGGGACTCCTGGCGGTCGGCATCGAGGTCGCGCGGGGCGAGATTCATCGCGGGGCAGGGCGCCTAGTCGCGCCGGTGCGCGAGCCGATGCGCCGGCGAGCAGAAGACCTGATCACCCTCGCGCACCGCCTCCCGCTCTGGGAAGTACACCCCGCAGTGCGCGCAGGCGAGCATCCGGCCCTGATCCTGGGCGAGCGTCCGCTTGCGTGCGGCCTTGCGTTCCCACCAGCGCCGCAGCCAACGGTAGAGCAGCGCCGCCAGCAGGAGCAGCAAGATCAGTCGCAGGAATCCCATGCGGCTAGTTTCCGGGTTCGGCTCCGGGTCCGCAAGCAAAGGTCTTTTGCCTGCGCGCGGGGATTGCTTCAAAATGCGCCGGCATCAAGCGCCGGCCAGACGGAACCGCCCCCCCATGAATCTCCATGAATACCAGGCCAAGCGCCTGTTGACCGATTACGGCATCCCGGTGCCGCGCGGCGCGGTGGCGCGCAGCGCGCCGGAGGCGCTGGAGGCCGCGCGCGAATTGGGCGGCACGCACTGGGTGTTGAAGGCGCAGGTGCATGCCGGTGGGCGCGGCAAGGCCGGCGGCATCCGCCTGGTCGATGCGCTCGCGGCGGTCGAGCAGCAGGCCGATCAGATGCTGGGTTCGCGGCTGGTCACCGGGCAGAGTGCCGCCGACGGTCTGCCCGTCGAGGCGCTGCTGATCGAGGAACCGCTGGCCATCGCCCGCGAGCTGTATCTGGGCGCGCTGGTTGATCGGGTGCGCCGCCGCGTGGTGGTGATGGCCTCGCGTTCCGGCGGCATGGATATCGAGGCGGTGGCCGCGCGCGAGCCCGGGGCGATCCTGAGCGAAGTCGCCGACCCGGCCGCCGGCCTGCAGGCCTATCAGTGCCGCAAACTGGCCTTCGGCCTGGGCCTGAGCGGCGAGCAGATCGGCCAGTTCACCCGCATCGTGCTCCAGCTCGCGCGGCTGTTCCAGGACAAGGACCTGAGCCTGATCGAGATCAATCCGCTGGTGGTCACCCCCGAGGGCCGGCTGCTGGCGCTCGATTGCAAGATCAACCTGGACGACAACGCGCTGTACCGGCAGAGGCCGTTGGCCGACTGGCGCGACCCGAATCAGGAAGAGGCCAAGGAGCGCGCCGCGCACGAGCACGGCCTGAGCTACATCACCCTCGATGGCAACATCGCCTGCATGGTCAACGGCGCGGGGCTGGCGATGGCGACCATGGACCTGATCAAACTGCACGGCGGCGAGCCGGCGAACTTTCTCGATGTCGGTGGCGGCGCCACCGCCGACAAGGTCGCCGAGGCCTTCAAGCTGATCCTGTCCGACGCGAACGTGCGGGCCATCCTGGTGAATATCTTCGGCGGCATCGTGCGCTGCGACCTGATCGCCGAGGGCATCATCCAGGCGGTCCGCGAGGTGGACGTGCGCCTGCCGGTGGTGGTGCGCCTGCAGGGCACCAACGTCGAGCGCGGCCGCGAGCTGCTGGCCGAATCGGGCTTGAGCATCATCGCCGCGGACGACCTGACCGACGCGGCGCAAAAGGCGGTGGCCGCGGTGAACAACGCATGAGTATCCTCATCGACAGCACGACCCGGGTGATCTGTCAGGGCTTTACCGGCAAGCAGGGCAGCTTCCATTCCGAGCAGGCGATCGCCTACGGCACGAAGCTGGTCGGCGGCGTGACGCCGGGCAAGGGCGGGCAGATGCACCTGGACCGCCCGGTGTTCGACACCGTCGCCGACGCGGTGCGCGAGACCGGCGCCGACGCGACCATGATCTACGTCCCCGCGGCGTTTGCGGCCGACGCGATCCTCGAAGCGGCCGATGCCGGCATCAAGGTGATCGTCTGCATCACTGAGGGCATTCCGGTGCTGGACATGCTCAAGGTACGCGCCGCGCTGGCCGGTTCCGACGCGCGGCTGATCGGCCCGAACTGTCCCGGCATCATCACCCCCGGCGCCTGCAAGATCGGCATCATGCCCGGCGCGATCCACACGCCCGGCCGGATCGGCATCGTCTCGCGTTCCGGCACGCTGACCTATGAGGCGGTGTTCCAGACCAGCCGCGCGGGCCTGGGCCAGAGCACCTGCGTTGGCATCGGCGGCGATCCGATCCACGGTCTGAGCTTCGTCGACTGCCTGGCGTTGTTCCAGGCCGACCCGGCCACCCACGGCATCATCCTGGTCGGCGAGATCGGTGGCCGCGCCGAGGAGGACGCCGCCGACTACATCCGCGCCCAGGTCAGCAAGCCGGTGGTCGCCTACATCGCCGGCGTGACCGCGCCCAAGGGCAAGCGCATGGGCCATGCCGGCGCGATCATCAGCGGCGGCCAGGGCACGGCCGCCGCCAAGATCGCCGCGCTCGAGGCCGCCGGGGTCAGCGTGGCGCGCTCGCCCGCCGACATGGGCGCGCGCCTGGCCGAGCGGTTGACGGTTGATTAGGGGCAGCAAAAAGCCTGAAACACGAAGGCGCAGAAGGCGCACAAAGGCAAAGCTCAATCAATGTAAAACTGCAAGCTCCCGCTCCGTGATCCTGCCCCATCAAGGGGGAGGGAGCATCTTTATCACCTTCATTATGGGTTTCCTTCGTGCGCCTTCGTGTTAAAAGCTTTTGAACTTGACTGTGGATTCCCGCCGCATGCCGACTTCCAACCACCTCCGCTTCGTCATGGCCCAGATCGACCTGCTGGTCGGCGATGTGCGCGGCAATATGCAGCAGGTCATCGCTGCAGCCATACGCGCCCGCGATGAACTGCACGCGCACGCCGTGCTGTTTCCCGAGCTGGCGCTGACCGGTTATCCGCCGGAGGACCTGTTGCTGCGCCCCGGTCTGCAGATGCACGTGCTGGCGGCGCTGGAACGCATCAAGCAACAGGTGCGGGGCATCCACGTAATCGTCGGCCACCCGCACACCGCCACCGGCGGTCTGTACAACGCCGCCTCGGTGATCCGCGACGGCCAGATCGTGGCCACCGCGCACAAACAGCATCTGCCCAACTACAGCGTGTTCGACGAGAAGCGCTACTTCAGCGCCGGTCGCGAGTCCTGCGTGGTGGACATCGGTGGCGTGCCGTTCGGCCTGACCCTGTGCGAGGACATCTGGGACCCGGGTCCGGCGCGGCAGGCCAAGGCCGCGGGTGCGCGCTGCCTGCTGAACCTCAACGCCTCGCCGTTCCACGCCGGCAAGGGCGACGAGCGCGAGGCGGTGGTCCGCGACCGGGTGCGCGAGACCGGGCTGCCGCTGCTGTACCTGAACCTGGTCGGCGGCCAGGACGAGCTGGTGTTCGACGGCGAGTCCTTCGTGATGGATGCCGCAGGCCAGGTGACCCAACGCGCCCCGGCCTGTGTCGAGGGCCTGTTTCCGGTCGATCTGGACATCGGCGCGGCTGTGGTGCCGCGGCCGGGCGCATGCGCGGCGCGCCCGAGTCTGGAGGCGGGTGTGTATCAGGTGCTGGTGCTGGGCGTGCGCGACTACATCCGCAAGAACGGCTTCCAGGGCGCGGTGATCGGGCTGTCCGGCGGCATCGATTCGGCGCTGACCCTGGCCATCGCGGTGGACGCCATCGGCGCCGCCCAGGTGGAGGCGGTCATGATGCCGTCGCGGTATACCGCCGACATCAGCGTCGAGGACGCGCGCACGCAAGCGCGCGCGCTCGGCGTGAGCTACCGCAATATCCCGATCGAGGGCGTGTTCCGGGCCTTTCTCGATGCCCTCGAAGACACCTTCGAGGGTCTGCCCGCGGACGTGACCGAGGAGAACATTCAGGCCCGTGCGCGCGGGGTGATCCTGATGGCCATCTCCAATAAGCTCGGCAAGATCCTGCTGACCACCGGCAACAAGAGCGAGGTCGCGGTGGGCTACGCCACCCTGTATGGCGACATGGCCGGCGGCTTCGCGCCGATCAAGGATTGTCCCAAGACGCTGGTCTACCGGCTGGCGGACTACCGCAACACGCAGGGCGAGGTCATCCCGCGGCGGGTAATCGAGCGTGCGCCCTCGGCCGAGCTGCGCCCCGATCAGAAAGACGCGGATTCGTTGCCGCCGTACCCGGTGCTGGATGCGATCCTCGAAGGCTATGTGGAACGGGACCATTCGCCCGAGGAGCTGATCGCCGCGGGCTTCGACCCCGCGATTGTGCGTCGCGTGGTCTGGATGGTCGACCGCAACGAGTACAAGCGTCGCCAGGCCCCGCCGGGCGTGCGCATCACCCGGCGCGCCTTCGGCCGTGATCGTCGCTATCCGATTACCTCGGGGTATCTGGGGACTCAGTTGCCGGATAATGAATGACGTTTATCTACGTGCTTACCATCACGCGCAGAGTTGCGCTATCTTAATGCCCGGTCACGGCCACTCGGGTCAGAGGAAATACCATGAAAAAAGTCGAAGCCATCATCAAGCCATTCAAGCTCGACGATGTGCGCGAGGCACTGTCGGAGATCGGCATCGCCGGCATGACCGCCATCGAGGTGAAGGGTTTTGGCCGGCAGAAGGGCCACACCGAGTTGTACCGCGGCGCCGAATACGTGGTGGATTTTCTGCCCAAGGTGAAGCTGGAGATCGTGGTTGCCGACGCCCAGCTGGAACGCTGTATCGAGGCGATCACCAACGCCGCGCGCACCGGCAAGATCGGCGACGGCAAGATCTTCGTCAGCGATGTCGCCAAGGTGATCCGTATCCGCACCGGTGAGCAGGACGACGACGCGATCTGATTCCGCAGTGCTTGATTCCGCCCTGCTCGGACAAGTCCTGCGCGGGCTGACTGCAAAGGGGGAGCGTTCCGGCGCTCCCCCTTTGCAATCCCCCATCGGGGCGCGGACGTCCCAAGGGTCGAATTGTGGTTGGTTTGTACCGGACTTGTTCGAAGAGGGTGTAATTACAGGTTTGCAGTCGCGTAGTCCGGATGGAGCGAAGCGTAATCCGGGAAGACGGCGGTTACACCCGGGATTGCGGCCTGACAACCTGCATCCGGGCAGGGCGGAATTACAGGGTTGCGGCACGCTCCGGATAATTGAGCTTCAGCACCCGCTCGGCGTCGGCGGCCAGATCCTCCAGTCCCAGCAGGCGGTAGGCGCGGGCCAGGGTCGCCAGGGCCTCCGGTACCGCAGGCGTCCCCTGATAGCTCTCGATCACCTGCTTGGCACGGTTCGCAGCGGCGATATAGGCGCCGCGACGCAGGTAATAATCCGCGACGTGCAGCTCGTACTCGGCCAGGTTATTGCGCAGGAAGACCATGCGCTGCCCGGCATCCCGGGCATAACGGCTTTCGGGGAAACGCTTGACCAGTTCGGCGAAATCGAAGAACGCCTGGCGGGTGGCGCCGGCGTCGCGCTCCGCGGGGTCGCGCGGCAGGAGGCGGTCCATGAAACTCTCGCCGCGGGCGAAGTTCACCAGCCCGCGCAGGTAGTAGGCGTAGTCCAGGCTCGGGTGGCGCGGGTAGGTTTTGATGAACCGGTCGAGGGCCGTGAGCGCGGAGTCGGGTTCGTCGGATTTGTAATAGACATAGGCCGATTCCAGCAGCGCCTGCTGGGCGAAGCGACCGAAGGGGTAGCGGGCCTCAAGCTTCTCGTAGAGCTCGATGGCGCGTTCCCAGTTGGCATCGGTCATGGCGGTCTGGGCCTCGGAATAGAGCTTCTGGGCCGACCAGTCCTTGGTTTCGTCGACCTTGCCCGACAACAGGGCGCAGCCGCCGAGCAGGCCGAGTACGAGCAACAGAATTGTAGCGAGACGCATGCGTTTACCTTGTGATGCCATGATTGGGATGCGGTCCGTCCCCCGGCCCCGCGGGCCCGGGGAGTATACCCCAAAGCCGGGCGCTGACCGATGAGCCGCCCGGTGGAACTGGCCGCCCGCATCCCCGAGGCCGCGACCGGCCAGCGCCTGGATCAGGTGTTGGCGGAGCTGTTTCCGGACTATTCGCGCAGCCGTCTGCAACAGTGGATTCGGGCTGGCGCGGTGCGGGTCGATGGCGGGCAGCGCAAGGGCAAGGACCGCGTGCTCGGCGGCGAGCGGGTGGAGATCGTCGCCGAACTAGACGAGGACACCCGGGTCGCGGCCCAGGACATCGCGCTAGAAATCGTCTATGCCGATCACGACCTGCTGGTGATCGACAAACCGGCCGGGCTGGTGGTGCACCCGGCCGCCGGCAATCCCGACGGCACCCTGCAGAACGCCTTGCTGCATTACGATCCCGAGCTGGCGACGGTGCCGCGCGCCGGCATCGTGCACCGCCTCGACAAGGACACCAGCGGCCTGCTGGTGGTGGCGCGCAATCTCCCCGCGCATCAGTCCCTGGTCGCGCAGTTGCAGGCACGCAGCGTCCGGCGCGAATACCTGGCGGTGGTCTGGGGCCTGTTGATTGCCGGTGGCACGGTGGACGCCCCCATCGGCCGCCATGCCGTCGACCGCAAGCGCATGGCGGTCAACCGCCTCGGCAAACCGGCGATCACCCACTACCGCATCGAGGCGCGTTACCGCGCGCACACCCTGGTGCGGGTGAACCTGGAGACCGGACGCACCCACCAGATCCGCGTGCACATGACGCATATCCGCCACCCGCTGCTGGGCGACCCGGTGTACGGTGGGCGGCCGCGGGTCCCGGCCGGGATCGGCGCGGCCACGCGCGCCGTGGTGCAGGGCTTCACCCGCCAGGCGTTGCACGCGACCCGGCTGAGCCTGCGGCATCCCGGCAGCGGCGAAATCATGGAATGGCACTCGCCGCTGCCGGCCGACATGCTCGAGCTGATCGCGGCGCTGGAAGCGGATCTGGAGGCGGCCGACGGCGGCTGAGTCCTCAGCCGCGCGGCTGGCTTGCGGTGTTCAAACGGGCATTGTCACGTCGTCCACCACCGCCCGTTTGCGCTCCTCCTGTTGCAGCGCCCACAGCCGGCTGTAGCTACCGCCCGCGGCGAGCAGCTGCTGATGGGTGCCGGATTCGACGATGCGGCCGGACTCCATGACCAGGATGGTGTCGGCGTCGATCACCGTCGACAGCCGGTGCGCGATCACCAGCGTGGTGTGATTGGCCGCCACCTCGCGCAGGGCCTCCAGGATCGCCTGCTCGGAGTGCGAGTCCAGGCTGGAGGTGGCCTCGTCGAAGATCAGGATGCGTGGATTCTTGAGGATCGCCCGGGCGATGGCCACGCGCTGCTTCTCACCGCCGGAAAGTTTCAGCCCGCGCTCGCCGACCACGCTCTCGTAGCCCTTGGGCAGCGTGGTGATGAAGTCGTGGATGTTGGCCAGTCGCGCGGCGTGCTCGACCGCGGCGCGGTCGGCGCCGGGGCGCGCGTAGGCGATGTTGTAATACAGCGTGTCGTTGAACAGCACCGTGTCCTGCGGCACGATGCCGATGGCCGCGCGCAGGCTTTCCTGGGTCAGCGCGCGGATATCCTGGCCGTTGATCAGAATGCGTCCGCCGCAGACATCGTAGAAACGAAACAGCAGCCGCGCCAGGGTCGATTTGCCCGCGCCGCTCGGGCCGACCACGGCGACCTTGTGGCCGGCCGGCACCGTGAAGCTCACCTCATGCAGGATCGGGCGTTCGGCCTCGTAGGCGAAGGCGACCTGCTCGAAGCGCACCTCGCCGTCCCCGACTGCCAGCGGCCGCGCGTCGGCGCGATCGACGACCTCCGGGCGCTTTTCCAGCACGTCGAACATCAACTGCATGTCGATCAGCGCGTGCTTGAGCTGGCTGTAGACCACCCCGAGGAAGTTCAACGGAATGAACAGCTGCAACAGAAAGGCGTTGACCAGCACCAGGTCGCCGAGGGTCATGCTGCCGTCGACCACGCCCTGTGCCGCCAGGATCATCACCAGCGTGACGCCGAGGGCGATAATGGTCGACTGGCCGATGTTCAGCGCCGACAGCGAGGTCTGACTCTTGACCGCGACATCTTCCCAGGCGCGCAGGGTTTCGCCGTAGCGGCGCAGCTCGTGGGCCTCGTTGCCGAAGTATTTCACGGTCTCGTAGTTGATCAGGCTGTCGATCGCCTGGGTGTTGCCCTGCGAGTCCATCCGGTTCATGGCGGCGCGGTATTTCATGCGCCATTCGGTGATGATGAAGGTGAACGTGATGTACAGCACCACCGCGCCGAAGGTGATGATGGCGAACCAGGCGTCGTACTTGGCCAGCAGGATGCCGGCGATCATCAGCACCTCGACCAGGGTCGGCAGGATGCTGAACACCATGAAGTTCAGCAGCGAGCTGACGCTGCGCGTGCCGCGGTCGATGTCGCGCGAGACCCCGCCGGTGCGGCGTTCCAGGTGGTAGCGCAGCGACAGCCGGTGCAGGTGTTCCAGCACCCGTTCCGAGACCCGGCGCATCGCACCGTGGCGGACCCGCGCGAAGATCGCGTCGCGCAGCTCGTTGAACAGGGAGCTGCCCAGGCGCAGGGCGCCGTAGCCGAGCAGCAGCGCCAGCGGCAGCACCAGTTCGCCAGGGACCTTGCTGTCGAGGCTGTCGACGATGTCTTTCAGCACCAGCGGGATGCCGACGTTGGCGGCCTTGGATATCACCAGAAAGGCCAGCGCCAGGATCACCCGGCCGCGGTACTCCCAGAGGAACGGTGCCAGGGCGCGCAGGGTGCGGAGGTCGCTGGCGGCGGCCGGGTCGGGGCTGTGGACGTGGTTGCGCATGGCACTGCCGGGATCGAGGGGGCGCCATTGTGGCAAAAAGCCAGGCGATCACAAAGGCGCGTAGCCCGATCCAATCAGATCCTGTCCGGTCCGGGCCTTGACTTTTCCGTGTCCGGCCCGCATGTTGCAAGCCATCTCGGCGTCGAGTTTCCGGCGCTAGGCCTTGCAACCTTGGGGTGATGTCATGCCGATCTACGAATACCAGTGCACCAGTTGTGGCCACGGCCTCGAATCCCTGCAGAAGCTCAGCGATCCGCCTCTGATCGATTGCCCCGAATGCAGTAAGCCGGCGCTCCAGAAGCAGATCTCCGCGGCCGGCTTCCGCCTCTCGGGCGGTGGTTGGTACGAGACCGATTTCAAGTCCGGCGCCAAGCGCAACGTGGCCGAGAAGGACAGCGGGGGCGGCAAGTCCGAGACGCCGCCCAGCTGCGGTTCCGGCGGTTGCGGGGCGTGTTCCTGAGCTAGGCGCCTAGGCGCCTTTCCCGACGCCGGTGCGGCCTTCCCACGCGGAGAGGCCGCACCGGCGTTGGTTGCCCGCCCTGTCCCGACCCCGTACCATTCCCCACCTTTCGAAGACCCGCGCCCGGAGGCATCGGCGGCCATGAGTTCCCTGCGTAGCCATTACTGTGGGCAGCTGAGCGCATCCCATATCGATCAGGACGTCAGCCTGTGCGGCTGGGTACACCGCCGGCGCGACCATGGCGGGGTGATCTTCATTGATCTGCGCGACCGCGAGGGCTTGGTGCAGGTGGTCTTCGATCCGGACGCCCCGGAATCCTTTCGAGAGGCCGAGCGGGTGCGCGGCGAATATGTATTGCAGGTGCGCGGCAAGGTCCGCCGCCGTCCGGCCGGGACCGAGAATCCCAACATGCCGACCGGCGAGATCGAGGTGCTGGGGCAGTCGCTCGTGATCCTGAACACCGCCGAGACCCCGCCGTTCCAGGTCGACGAGGACGACATCGGCGAGGAGCTGCGCCTGCGCTACCGCTATATCGACCTGCGGCGTCCCGAGATGCAGCAACGCATCCGCCTGCGCGCGCAGGTCACCCGCCAGCTGCGCCGCTTCCTGGAAGACCGCGGCTTTCTGGACATCGAGACGCCGATCCTGACCAAGACCACGCCGGAAGGCGCGCGCGATTATCTGGTGCCCAGCCGGACCCACCCCGGCGAGTTCTTCGCCCTGCCGCAATCACCGCAACTGTTCAAGCAGCTGCTGATGATGAGCGGGATGGACCGCTACTACCAGATCGTGCGCTGCTTCCGCGACGAAGACCTGCGCGCCGACCGTCAGCCCGAATTCACCCAGCTCGACATCGAGACCTCGTTCCTCGATGAGGACGAGATCATGGGCATCATGGAAGACATGCTGCGGGGGCTGTTCAAGGACGTGCTCGGCGTCGCGCTGCCCGCGCCGTTTCCGCGCATGACCCATGCCGAGGCCCTGCGCCGCTTCGGCGTCGACAAGCCGGATCTGCGCATCCCGTTGGAGCTGGTCGATGTCGGTGACCTGATGCGCGACGTCGACTTCAAGGTGTTCTCCGCCCCGGCCATCGACCCGCAAGGCCGGGTCGCCGCACTGCGCCTGCCGGCCGGCGGCGGTCTGTCGCGCAAGGAGATCGACGACTACACCCAGTACGTCGGACGCTACGGCGCCAAGGGCCTGGCCTATATCAAGGTCAACGAGCGGGCCAAGGGCCGCGACGGCCTGCAAGCGCCGATCCTGAAATTCCTGCCCGATGCGGCCATCGCCGGCATCCTGGAGCGGACCGGGGCGGCCGACGGCGATCTGATCTTTTTCGGCGCCGACAAGGCCAAGGTCGTCAACGAATCGCTGGGCGCGCTGCGCATCAAGCTCGGCCACGATCGCGGCCTGGTCGAAGGGGCCTGGGCGCCGCTCTGGGTGGTCGAGTTCCCGATGTTCGAGTGGGACGATCAGGGGCAACGCTGGAGCGCGCTGCACCATCCCTTCACCGCGCCGAACCTCGACGACACCCAGGCGCTGGGCGATAACCCCGGTGAGGCCCTGTCGCGCGCCTACGACATGGTGCTCAACGGCACCGAGGTCGGCGGCGGTTCGGTGCGCATCCACCGCGAGGCGATGCAGGCGGCGGTGTTCGATCTGCTGGGCATCGGCCACGACGAGGCGCGCGCGAAATTCGGCTTTCTGCTCGACGCGCTCAAATACGGCTGCCCGCCGCACGGTGGCATCGCCTTCGGTCTCGACCGCCTGGTGATGCTGATGACCGGCGCCCCGTCCATCCGCGACGTGATGGCCTTCCCCAAGACCCAGACCGCCGCCTGCCTGCTGACCGGCGCCCCGTCGCCGGCCGACGACAAGCAGCTGCGTGAACTGGGTGTGCGTCTGCGTGTGAAGGCTGCCGAGGCCTCCGCGTAACAGCGGCCTGCCGCGCCGGTGGGGAGGCCCGCAGCGCCCGTGACCACGACCGCGTACAAGCGCCCCGAGTCCGTCCTGGTGCTGGTCCATACCGGTGCCGGCGAGGTGCTGCTGTTGCGCCGGCGCCAGCCGGAGGATTTCTGGCAAGAGGATTTCTGGCAATCGGTGACCGGCAGCCTGGAGGCCGACGAGGACCCGGCACAGGCGGCGCGCCGCGAACTGTTCGAAGAGACCGGCCTTGCCGCCAGCGGGCTGATCGACTGCCGGATCAGCAACCGTTTCCCGATCCTGCCGGCCTGGCGCGCCCGCTACGCGCCGGAGGTCAGCCACAACCTCGAACATGTGTTTCGCATCGCCCTCGCCGGGCGCTCTGCCATCCGCCTCGATCCCGCCGAACATCTGGAATACCGCTGGCTCGACGCGCCCAGCGCCGCGGCGCTGGTCGGCTCGCAGACCAACCGCACGGCGATCCAGACGCTGATCCAGGCCGCGCAGTAGTCGTTCCTGAATAATCCAGGCTAGACTTTTCGCCCTCCGGATGACGACGAGGTCGCTATGGCGGGTCACAGCAAGTGGGCGAACATCCAGCACCGTAAGAATGCCCAGGATGCCAAGCGCGGCAAGATCTTCACCAAACTGATCCGCGAGATCACCGTGGCCGCACGCAGCGGTGACCCCAATCCCAGCGCCAACCCAC
The DNA here is from genome assembly GCA_046260695.1 of Gammaproteobacteria bacterium. Taxonomy (GTDB): domain Bacteria; phylum Pseudomonadota; class Gammaproteobacteria; order Thiohalobacterales; family Thiohalobacteraceae; genus JAHJQQ01. The sequence goes on along the minus strand of JBHEOS010000001.1, from coordinate 15,659 downwards.
GCCTGCGTCTGGCCGTGGACCGCGCGTTGGACGCCAATATGACCAAGGACACCATTGACCGCGCGATCAAGCGCGGCGCCGGGTCGCTGGAGGACGAGCACTACGAGGAGGTCCGCTACGAAGGCTACGGCCCCGGCGGCGTGGCGGTGATCGTCGACTGCATGACCGACAACCGCAACCGCACGGCGGGCGATGTGCGACATGCCTTTGCCAAGCACGGTGGCAACCTCGGTACCGACGGTTCGGTGGCCTACCTGTTCACCCCACTCGGTGTGCTGAGCTACCCGGCCGGCAGCGACGAGGATCGGATTCTGGAGGCCGCGCTCGAGGCGGGCGCCCGGGACCTCGTCAACAACGACGACGGCTCCCTCGACGTGCTGACCGATCCCGCCGAATTCGCCCAGGTCAAAGCGGCCCTGCTGGCCGCCAAGCACGCCCCTGAAGGCGCCGAGGTCACGCTGCGCGCCGGCACCGCTGTGGTGCTGGATGCCGAACAGGCCGCCGCCATGATCAAGCTGCTGGAGGCCCTGGAGGATCTCGACGACGTGCAGCAGGTGTATTCCAACGCGGAGATCGCCGAAGAGATCCTGGCACAGCTTTGAACCTTGCACCGTTCGCGGTCGAAGGCCGCTTACACCCGCACGCGATAACCCGCTACTATGGCCGCCATGCGCATCCTCGGCATTGACCCCGGCTCCCAGATCACCGGCTTCGGCATCATCGACGTCGACGGACCGCGTTATCGGCACGTTCACAGTGGCCATATCAAGGTCGATGGCGAGGCCCTGCCGGAGAAGCTCGGCGTGATCTTCGCGGGCGTGCAGGCCCTGGTCGTCGAGTGGCAGCCGCAGGAGGTCGCCATCGAACGCGTGTTCATGGCGCGCAACGCCGACTCAGCGCTGAAGCTCGGTCAGGCGCGTGGCGCGGCGATCTGCGGCGCGATTGGCGTCGTGCCGACCATCGCCGAGTACAGCCCGCGCGAGGTCAAGCAGGCCATCGTCGGTAAGGGCAGCGCCGCCAAGGAACAGATCCAACACATGGTACGCGTGCTGCTGAAACTCGCCGGGCCCTTGCAGGCAGATCAGGCCGACGCGCTGGCCATCGCGCTCTGCCACAGCCACCTGCGCCAGACGCTGAGTAAAATCCCCGGCGCGCGCGCCGCCCGCGGAGGGCGCTTCCGATGATCGGTTTCCTGCGCGGCAAGCTGGTCGCCAAGCAGCCGCCGGTGTTGTACCTCGACGTCAACGGCGTGGGCTACGAGGTCGAGGCGCCGATGACCACCTTCTATGACCTGCCCGAGCTCGGTAAAGAGCTCACCCTGTACACCCATCTGGTGGTGCGCGAGGACGCGCACACGCTGTTTGGTTTCGCCAAACCCTCCGACCGGGCGCTGTTTCGCACCTTGATCAAGGTCAGCGGCGTCGGCCCGCGCATGGCCCTGGGAATCCTCTCGGGCATGAGCGCGGAGGCCTTCGTGCGCTGCATCCACGACAATGACAGCGCCGCGCTGACCCGGGTGCCCGGCGTCGGGAAGAAGACCGCCGAGCGCCTGGTGGTGGAGCTGCGCGATAAACTCGGCCGGGGCGAGGCTGGCGGGGCGGGTATGTCGGTCGCCGCAACCGGCGCGCCGGCCAACCCGGTGGAGGAGGCGGTCAGCGCCCTGATCGCGCTGGGCTACAAACCGCCGGACGCCTCGCGCATGGTGCGCGCGCTCGACAGTAAAGACCTCGGCGTCGAAGAGATCATCCGTCGCGCCTTGCAGGCCGCGGCGAAATAGACCAAACCCCATTGTCAGGAGCGGCCGCTGTCCGCGCACCGGCGACGCCCCGTACCGCGCCGTTGCCGGCCCCGCCCCGCCACGGCGACCGCGCTGCTGGCCGTATGCACATACAATCCCACGTAATCACGGGTAAACACATTCATGACCTGCCTCTCGATTAGGGCGCGGTGTTGAAGGTTGTTTTCCCGACCCCGCAACATAACCCGCGTGTTCGAGGTCGGGCAGGTCAATCCATGATGGCTACGGGATGTCTGCGGGCGGATCGGTCCGGTCTCAGGACTTCCGCCGCACGCTGTAATCGGCCAGCCCGCGCAGCGGATCGGCCTCCGGGCCGAACCCGGACAGACTCTGGTGGGCGTCGGCGAGCAATTCCGCGGCGCGTTGGCGGGCGCCGTCCAGGCTAAGCAGGGCGGGATAGGTGGGTTTGTCGCGGGCGGAATCGGCGCCGGCGGTCTTGCCGAGGGTGCGGGTGTCGCCGATCACATCGAGGATGTCGTCCTGGATCTGGAAGGCCAGGCCGATGCATTTGGCGTAGTGGTCGAGCCGCTCCAGCCGGGTCGGGTCGGGTGAGTTCGCGCAGAGGGCCCCGAGCCGCACACTGGCGCGGATCAGGGCCCCGGTCTTGTGGATGTGCATGTCCTCCAGCTGGGCGATGTCCAGGCTCTGGCCGACCGCGGCCAGGTCGATGGCCTGGCCGCCGACCATCCCGCGCGAGCCGGCGGCCCGGGCCAGGGCCTCGACCATGGCCAGGCGCCGGGCGGGGTCGAGATCGAGTTCCGGGGCCTGGGCGAGGATCTGGAAGGCCAAGGTCAGCAGCGCATCGCCGGCCAGGATCGCGGTGGCCTCATCGAAGGCCTTGTGGCAGGTCGCCCGGCCGCGGCGCAGATCATCGTCGTCCATGGCCGGCAGATCGTCATGCACCAGCGAATAGGCATGGATGAATTCCAGCGCGCAGGCTGGTATATCCAGGCGCGCGGCGGGGGCATCGACCGCCGCGCCGGCGGCGTAGACTAGCAACGGACGTATCCGCTTGCCGCCGCCGAGCACGGCATAGCGCATTGCCTGGTGCAGCCGCGCGGGGTGGGTGTCGGCACCGGGCAGGCAGCGCTCCAGCGCGGCCTCGATGCGCCGCAGGGCGGCCGGCATGAACGCCGCCGGCAGTTCAGGCATCGCCGGCATCGAACGGCACGATCTGCTCCCGGCCGTCCTGAGTCAGCAGCTGCTCGACCTTCTGCTCGGCCTGATTCAGGGCCTCCTGGCAGGTGCGGGTCAGCTGAATGCCGCGCTCGAAGGCGGCCAGGGATTCTTCCAGGCTGAGGTCGCCGCGTTCCATCTTTTCCACCAGTCCCTCCAGTTCGCCGAGGACGGACTCGAAGGGGACGGCGGGGGCTTCGCTGCGTTTCTTGGCCACGTGCAGGGTACCGGGAGGGTTACGGAAGGGAGCGGGCGTAACGGTACCCCGCGTGACCCTGACGGTCAACGCGGGTTCAATAGATCACCACCCGGGTTCCGGGCCGTATCCAGTGCGCCAATTCCTCGACTTGCTCGTTGGTCAGCGCGATGCAGCCGTTGGTCCAATTGAAGTCGCTGTGCACCTCGGGTTCTCCGGCGCCGATGCCATGAATCCCCAGGTGGCCGCCCAGGGGGGTGTTCTGCGGCGCGGGTCGGCCGGCGCGGACCGCGTTGCGGATGATCAGATAATCCTCGACGGCCAGCTCACCGCGTTGCAAGGCGCGCTCGGCGTGCGGGAGGTGGGGATAGTCGATGCCGAAGAAGCGGTGAAATTTCGAATCATTCTTGATCACGCTGATGCGGTATTCGCCGAGCGGCGTCGTGCCGTCCAGGCGGCGCTTGTCCTGCGTGGCGCCGGCGCGCCCGATGGCGATGTCCCGATACACGCGCACCTCCCGGAGGCCGCGCATCACCCTGAGTTCCAGGGCCTGGGTATCGACCAGCAGCCAGATTTCCTCCGCCTCGCGGCTGTGGGCGGCGGCCGGTGACAGCAGCAGGGCCAGCCCCGCCAGCAGCAGGGGGATGAGCCAGCCACGGGCCGGAGGGCTGCGCCGGGTACCAGGTGTCTGCGGGGAGAGGATGGGCATGGGTGTCTTCGGGGGGCGTCGCCGGGAGGGGGCGCCACATGGTCAGCGAAACGCCGATCGCCCACAAGGGGGGCTCGACAGGACCGCGCGGTTGCGGTAGGGGCGCTGCCCACCTATAATGCGCGGCTTCGCGGGGCAGTGCAGGGTCGTCACGCGGGTGATCGCCAGGCGTGATGCACAGAAACCCCGGCAGCGGGGTTTTTTATTGGTCGCGGGCGGTTTACGGGGCAGGGGCAGGACCGTGTGTCTGTTTTGGAGGCCTCCGGGGTTGCGGGCTATACTCCCGGGGCCGTGAGTCAGGCGATTGTACGGATGTGAAGTGGGCCTCGGGCCCATTTTTTGTTTTCGGATGGGCAGATGCACCAGGATCCCTTCGATCTGCAGGCGTTGTTGGAACCGGCGGTCACCGCCCTGGGATGCGAACTGGTCGGCGTCGAATACCGGCCCAGCGGCAAGCAGGGTCTGCTGCGGGTGTATATCGACCGGCCGGAGGGCATCACGGTGGAGGACTGCTCGGCGGTCAGCTACCAGGTCAGCGGCCTGTTGGACGTGGAGGATCCCATACCGGGGCATTACACCCTGGAGGTGTCCTCGCCGGGCCTGGACCGGCCCCTGTTCCAGGCCCGCGATTTCGAGCGCTTTGCCGGGCAACAGGTGAAGCTCCGGTTGCGTTTTCCGCTCGAAGGGCAACGCAACTTTGGCGGCCGCTTGCAGGGGCTGCGTGGACAAGAGGTGGTAATCGAGGCGCCGGATGGGCGGCAGGTGAGTCTGCCGTTGGATCAGGTCGAACAGGCCCGGCTGGTACCGGACTTATAGCGCTTCCGAGATGGGAGACGGGTGGTCATGAATAAAGAAATTCTTCTCGTGGTGGACGCCGTATCGAACGAAAAGGGCGTCGACAAGGAAGTTATCTTCCAGGCGATCGAGGCGGCACTCGCCTCGGCGACCAAGAAGCGCCACGGTGGCGAGGTCGACACGCGCGTGGCGATCGATCGCCAGACTGGCGACTATGAGACCTTCCGCCGTTGGCAGGTGGTCGATGACGAGGATGAGAACTTCGAGTCGCCGCAATTCCAGGTGCTGCACGCGCGCGCCCAGCAGCTGCAACCCGATATCGCTGTCGGTGAATACATCGAAGAACCGATGGAATCCGAAACCTTTGGCCGGATCGCGGCGCAGGCCGCCAAGCAGGTCATCGTGCAGAAGGTGCGCGAGGCCGAGCGTGAGAAGGTTGTCGAGGCCTACAAGGATCGCAAGGGTGAATTGGTGACGGGCATCGTCAAGCGCGTCGAGCGCGGCAATGTCTTTCTGGACCTGGGCGGCAACGCCGAGGCCTTGGTCGCCCGCGAGGATGTGATCCCGCGCGAGTCCGTGCGTCCCGGCGACCGCCTGCGCGGGTACCTCAAGGATGTCCGCGCCGAGCCGCGCGGCCCGCAGCTGTTCATCAGCCGGGTGGCGCCGGAGTTCCTGATCGAGCTGTTCAAGATCGAGGTGCCGGAGATCGGTCAGGGCTTGATCTCGATCCTGGGCGCGGCGCGCGATCCGGGCATGCGGGCCAAAATCGCGGTGAAATCCCACGACCAGCGCATCGATCCGGTCGGCGCCTGCGTCGGCATGCGCGGTTCGCGCGTGCAGGCCGTTTCCAACGAACTCGCCGGCGAACGCGTCGATATCATCCTCTGGGACGAGAATCCGGCCCAGTTCGTGATCAACGCCATGTCGCCGGCCGAGGTGATCTCGATCGTCGTGGACGAGGATGAGCACAGCATGGACCTGGCGATCGACGAAGAGCAGCTGTCGCAGGCCATCGGCCGTGGCGGTCAGAACGTGCGGCTGGCCAGCCAGCTGACCGGCTGGGAGCTCAATGTCATGACCGAAAAGGAGGCCGAGCAAAAGAGCGAGGCCGAGACCCAGACCTTGCAGCAGCTGTTCATGGAACAGCTCGACGTTGATGAAGATATCGCCGTGATCCTGGTGCAGGAGGGTTTCTCCAGCATCGAGGAGATCGCCTATGTCCCGGCCGCCGAACTGCTGCAGGTCGAGGAATTCGACGAGGGCATCGTCGAGGAGCTGCGTGGGCGCGCCCGCGATGTCCTGCTGACCCGCGCCATCGTCAGTGAAGAGGTCGTGGCCGGACGCGAACCGGCCGAGGATCTGCTCGGCCTGGAAGGCATGGATCGCGCACTGGCCTATACCCTGGCCAGCCGCGGCGTGATTACCCAGGAAGACCTGGCCGAGCTCGCCGTCGACGAGCTGACAGACATCGAAGATATGGACGAGGAACGTGCCGCTGCCCTGATCATGGCCGCGCGTGCCCCCTGGTTCGCCGAAGAACAGCAGGGCTGATTCCTCCAGGAGTTGAAACGCAATGTCGGAAGTTACGGTTAAGCAATTCGCAGAAGTCGTCGGTGTGCCGGTCGATCGCCTGTTGGCGCAACTGGGCGATGCCGGTCTGCGGAAATCGAACCCTGACGAGACCATCAGTGACGAGGAAAAACTCGAGTTGCTGTCGTTCCTGCGCAAGAGTCATGGCAGGCAGGAAGAAACCCCGCTGACGGCGGCGGAGCCGAAGAAGATTACCCTCAGGCGCAAGACTCACAGCGAACTCAAGGTTCCGGTGGGCACTGGGCGTACCGCTGCCACCAAGACCGTGAATGTCGAGGTGCGCCGCAAGCGTACCTACGTGAAGCGCAGCGCGGTGGTGGCCGAGGAACAAAAGCGCCTCGAAGAGGAGGCCGCCGAGCGCGCGCGCGTCGAGCAGGCGGAAGCCGCGGCGCGGGCCGAGCAGGAACAGCTCCGCAGTGTCGATGATGCACAGCGCCGCGAGCGCGAGCAGGAAGAGCAGCGGGTGCGCGAAGAGGCGGCGCGTCTGAAGGCCGAGGAGGATTCCGCGCGCAAATCCGATCTGGAACGGCATCTCGCCCAGGAGGCGGCGCGTCTGAAGGCCGAAGAAGCGCTGCGCAAGCAGGAGGCCGGCGAAAAAGACAAGTCCGCCGCCGCCCCGGGGCGCAAGGCCAAACGCACCGAGCCCGATGATCGCCGCGGCCGCTATGGGCGCGAGGAGTTGCATGTCTCCGCCGACATGGCCGGCCGGCGCAAAAAGAAGAAGGCGCCGGGGCGCGGCCGCAGTATCGGTGGCGGGGCCGGCGACCGTCATGGCTTCGAGAAGCCGACCGCGCCGATCGTGCGCGAGGTGGCCATCCCAGAGACCATCTCGGTGGCCGAACTGGCCCAGAAGATGTCACTCAAGGCCACCGATCTCATCAAGAGCCTGATGAAGATGGGGACCATGGTCACCATCAATCAGATGCTGGACCAGGAAACGGCCGCAATCGTCGTCGAGGACATGGGCCACAAGGTCAAACTGCTCAAGGAAAGCGAACTCGAAGACCAGTTGGCCCTGGCCGGAGAGACCGAGGGCGAGAAGGTGACACGCCCGCCGGTGGTGACCATCATGGGTCATGTCGATCACGGCAAGACCTCGCTGCTGGATCACATCCGTCGCGCCAAGGTCGCGGCCGGCGAGGCCGGCGGCATCACCCAGCACATCGGGGCCTATCACGTCGACACGCCCCGCGGCACCATCACCTTCCTGGATACGCCCGGCCATGCCGCGTTCACCGCGATGCGCGCGCGCGGCGCGCAGACCACCGATATCGTGATCCTGGTGGTGGCGGCCGACGACGGTGTGATGCCGCAGACCGAGGAGGCGATCCAGCATGCCAAGGCGGCTGGCGTGCCGATCGTCGTGGCCATCAACAAGATCGACAAGCCCGAGGCGGATATCGACCGGGTCAAGCATGAGCTGGTCAAGCACGAGGTCATCCCGGAGGACTGGGGCGGCGACACGCAGTTCGTACGTGTCCGCCAAGACCGGCGAGGGTATCGACCATCTGTTGGAGTCGATCCTGCTGCAGGCCGAGGTGTTGGAGCTGACGGCCGTCGAGGATTGCCCGGCCAATGGTGTGATCATTGAATCCAGCCTGGACCGCGGCCGCGGTCCGGTGGCCACGGTGCTGGTGCGCAACGGCGTGCTCAAGAAGGGCGACGTGATCCTGAGCGGCCAGGAATGGGGACGTGTGCGGGCCATGTTCGACGAGGCCGGCAAGCCGATCCAGCAGGCGGGACCGGCCATGCCGGTGGTCGTGCTGGGCCTGTCCGGCACGACCAATGCCGGTGACGATGTCGTTGTGGTGAGCGATGAGCGCAAGGCCCGCGAGGTTGCGTTGTTCCGCCAGGGCAAGTTCCGCGACGTGAAGTTGGCCCAGCAGCGTCAGACCCGTCTCGAAGACGTCTTTTCGCAGCTGGGCGAGGGCGCGGCCGCGGATCTCAACCTGGTGGTCAAGGCCGACGTGCAGGGCAGCCTGGAGGCGCTGCGCGAGTCACTGACCAAGCTGTCCAGCGGCGATGTCCGCGTCAACGTGGTCGCCGGTGGCGTGGGCGGTATCAACGAGTCCGATGTGAATCTGGCCCTGGCCTCCAAGGCCATCATGATCGGTTTCAATGTGCGTGCCGATGCGACGGCGCGGCGCCTGGTCGAGGACCAGGGCGTGGATCTGCACTACTACAGCGTGATCTACAACGCGATCGACGAGGTCAAGAAGGCCATCAACGGCATGTTGTCGCCGGAGATCAAGGAAGAGATCATCGGTCTGGCCGAGGTCCGCGATGTATTCCGTTCCTCCAAGCTCGGCGCCATCGCGGGTTGCATGGTGGTCGACGGCCAGGTGCGCCGCAACGCCCCGATTCGCGTGCTGCGCAACAATGTCGTGGTCTACGAGGGCGAGCTGGAATCGTTGCGCCGGCACAAGGATGACGTCAGCGAGGTCCGCGCCGGCACCGAGTGCGGTATCGGTGTCAAGAACTACAATGACGTCCAACCCGGTGATCAGATCGAGGTGTTCCAGCGGACCGAGGTGGCGCGGACGATCTGAAACACCGGTCACGCCGCCCTGCCCGGGCGGCGCCGATCCGGTCCATCCCGATCACCGCAGGCGCACAACCCATGCCCCGTGATTTTCCCCGTACCCGCCGTGTCGGCGAACAGATACAGCGTGAGCTGGCCGCCCTGATCCGCGATGCGGTCAAGGATCCGCGGGTGGGCATGGCCACGGTGTCGGCCGTCGAAGTTAGCCGTGATCTGGCCCATGCCAAGGTCTTTATCAGCGTGCTGGGTGACGTCGAGGTCCGCACGGCCTCGCTGACGGCGCTGAACAATGCCGCGGGGTTTCTGCGCCATGAGCTGGGTCAGCGCATGCTCACCCGTACCGTCCCCCAGCTCCGCTTCGTCTACGACGCATCCATCGAACGCGGCAGTCAGCTGAGTGCGCTGATCGACCAGGCGGTCGCGTCGGACAAGCACGGCCAGGATTGAGCGTTTATAGAGGGCGCATGCCTAGATTGCCGCGTTGCGGTTTCCCCTTTTCGGCGCCTTGGTGCCCAGGATTTTTGAGTAGAGCATGTCGCAACGTCGTTCCAAGGGTAGAAACGTCAATGGCATCCTGCTGCTGGACAAGCCGGTGGGGATGTCTTCCAACGAGGCGCTGCAGCTGGTCAAGCGGCTCTACCAGGCGCGTAAGGCGGGCCACACCGGCAGTCTCGATCCGCTGGCCAGCGGTTTGCTGCCCATCTGTTTTGGCGAGGCCACCAAGGCCTCGGGTTTCCTGCTTGACGCGGACAAGTATTACCGGGTGCGGTGCAAGCTCGGCGAGCAGACCAGCACCGGGGACGCCGAGGGCGAGGTGATCCAGCGCCGGCCGGTGCCGGACCTGGATGCGGCGGCACTGGAGGCGGTGTTCCAGCGGTTCCGCGGCGAGATCGAGCAGATCCCGCCGATGTATTCCGCGGTCAAGCACCAGGGGCAACGCCTGTACAAACTGGCCCGCCAGGGGCTGGAGGTCGAGCGCACGCCGCGCCGGATCGTGATCCATGCCTTGACCCTGCTGGGCCTGGAGCTGCCGTTTTTCGATATCGATGTGCGCTGCACCAAGGGGACCTATGTCCGGACCCTGGCCGAGGACATCGGCGCGGCCCTGGGCTGCGGGGCGTATGTCGCCGGCTTACGCCGCCTGGGCGTGGGACCGTACGACGTGACCGGCATGGTGGATCTGGAGACCCTCAAGGCGCAGTACCAGGACGGGGACCTTGCCGCCCTGGATGCGCACCTGTTACCGGTGGAGAGCGCCCTGACCCAGTGGCCGGACGTGCGCCTGTCGGCCGATGCTGCCTTCTACCTGCGCCAGGGCCAGCCGGTCCTGGTGCCGCACGCCCCGACCCACGGCTGGGTCCGCCTCTACAGCGGCGACCACCAGTTCCTGGGCATGGGCGAGATCCTGGACGACGGTCGGGTGGCCCCCAAGCGCCTGATGGTTGGGGGGTGAGGCCCAACCTTGTCCGGATATCTGCCCGCGGCTACAATATGCGGCCTTCGAAGCCGGGCTTCGTGAACTGTATTTATTGGGAGTATCCAGAGTTATGTCATCTTTGACCGCCGAACAGAAAGGCCAGATCGTAAAAGATTATCAGCGCGCCCCGGACGATACCGGCTCGCCGGAGGTGCAGGTTGCGCTGCTGTCGGCGCAGATCTCACATCTGACCGGTCACTTCTCCACCCACAAGCAGGACCATCATTCCCGTCAGGGTCTGTTGCGCATGGTCAATCAGCGCCGCCAGATGCTCGATTATCTGAAGCGCAAGGATGGTCAGCGCTATCAGGATCTGATCGGTCGTCTCGGTCTGCGCCGCTAGGCGTCTGCGTCAGCGCGGTCCACGCGGCAGGCGCGGCGGCCTTCTTTACCTCATTTCCAGCGTAAGGACAGTAGAGTGAAGCCAATCAAGAAGACGTTCCAATACGGTGCTCAGACCGTGACCCTGGAGACGGGGGAAATCGCGCGCCAGGCCAGCGGCGCTGTCATGGTCAGCATGGGCGACACCGTGGTGCTGGTCACCGCCGTCGGGCTGACGACGGCCGTGGCGGGCCGCGACTTCTTCCCGATGACGGTTGACTACCAGGAACGTACCTACGCCGCGGGCAAGATCCCCGGCGGCTTCTTCCGCCGCGAGGGCCGGCCCAGCGAGAACGAGACGCTGGTGTGTCGTCTGATCGACCGCCCGATCCGCCCACTGTTTCCCGAGGGCTTCACCAACGAGGTCCAGATCGTCGCCACGGTGATGTCGCTGGACCCCGAGATCGATCCGGATATCCCCTCGCTGCTGGGGGCCTCCGCCGCGCTGGCGATCTCCGGGATGCCCTTCCAGGGCCCGATCGGCGCCGCGCGCGTCGGTTATATCGACGGCAACTACCTCCTGAATCCGACCGCCAGCCAGCGCGCCGAGTCCCAACTCGATCTGGTGGTGGCCGGCACCGAGAACGCCGTGTTGATGGTGGAATCCGAGGCCAAGGAATTGCCCGAGGCCGTGATGCTCGGCGCCGTGATGTTCGGCCACGAACAGATGCGCGTGGCGATCCGGACCATCCGCGAACTGGCCGCCGAGGTCGGAACGCCGGCCTGGGAATGGCAGGCACCGGCGCCCGACGAGGCCCTGGCCGCGGCCGTGTCCGCCGCCGGCAAGGCCGGCTTCACAGAGGCCTACCAGATTGCCGACAAGCAGCAGCGTTACACGCGCCTGAAGACCATCCGCAGCGAGATCGCGACCCGGCTGACGGCGGAAGACGCCAACCCCTGCTACGCGCCCGAGGCCGTGCGCACCGCCATCGAACACCTGGAATACACCACGGTGCGCGGCCGGATCATCGCCGGCGAGCGGCGTATCGACGGTCGCGACACCAAGACCGTGCGCCCGATCACTGTGCGCACCGGCGTGCTGCCGCGCGTGCACGGTTCCGCGCTGTTCACCCGGGGCGAGACCCAGGCCTTGGTGGTCGCCACGCTGGGTACCGCCCGCGATGCGCAGATCATCGATTCCCTGCAGGGCGAGCGCAAAGACCACTTCATGTTCCACTACAATTTTCCGCCCTATTGCGTCGGCGAAACCGGCCGCGTCGGCACCCCGAAACGCCGCGAGATCGGTCACGGGCGCCTGGCCAAGCGCGGCGTAGTGGCGGTCATGCCGGCGGTCAGCGACTTCCCCTACAGCACCCGCGTGGTCTCGGAGATCACCGAATCCAACGGCTCCAGCTCGATGGCCTCGGTCTGCGGCAGTTCGCTGGCCCTGATGGATGCCGGTGTGCCGCTGAAGGCGCCGGTCGCGGGTGTGGCCATGGGCCTGATCAAGGAAGGCGAGAAGTTTGCCGTACTCACCGACATCATGGGCGACGAGGATCACCTCGGCGACATGGACTTCAAGGTGGCCGGCACCAGCAACGGCGTGACCGCCTTGCAGATGGACATCAAGATCGACGGCATCACCCAGGAGATCATGGAGGTTGCCCTGGCCCAGGCCCACGAGGCGCGCCTGCACATCCTGGACAAGATGAACGCCGCGATCAACAAGCCGCGCGAGGAGATGTCCAAATTCGCGCCGCGTTACGTCACCATGAAGATCAACCCGGATCGCATCCGCGACGTGATCGGCAAGGGCGGCGCGACCATCCGCGCCATCACCGAGGAGACCGGCGCCAGCATCGATATCACCGACGATGGCACGGTCAAGATCGCCTCGGTCGATCACGATGCCGGGGAAGAGGCCAAGCGCCGCATCGAGCAGCTCACTGCGGATGTCACCGTTGGCACGATCTACGAGGGCAAGGTCGCCAAGTTGATGGACTTCGGCGCCTTCGTGACCATCCTCCCGGGCAAGGACGGCTTGGTGCATATCTCGCAGATCTGCGACGAACGCGTGCAGAACGTCAGTGACAAGCTGAGCGAGGGCGACATCGTCAAGGTGAAGGTGCTGGAGGTCGACAAGCAGGGCCGCATCCGGCTCAGCATGAAGGCGGTCACCGAAACGGCGTAAGTCACGCCTGTTGCCGGCAACGAAGAAGGGGCCTCAAGGCCCCTTCTTCGTTGCGGCGCGCGCAGGCCCGAGCTCATCGTGAGTCGAGGTCTGGGCTATGATGGCTCTGCGTCATTCGTTGTGTGTTTGGGAAATTGCCGCGGGATTCCGATTTGGCCAAGAACAAAACCGTCTATAGCTGCGGTGAGTGCGGCGCTCAGTTCCCCAAATGGAGCGGACAGTGCGGCGACTGCGGCGCCTGGAACAGTCTGGTCGAGAGCGTGACCGTGACAGCGGTTCCGGCCGGCCCGCGCCTGGCCGGCTACGCAGGCAGCGTGGCCGGCGAGGTGCGCGCGCTCGCCGACGTCTCGCCCGGTGTTGCGGCGCGCACGGCCACCGGTCTGCCCGAACTCGACCGTGTGCTCGGTGGCGGGCTGATCCCCGGCTCGGTGGTGTTGATCGGCGGCGACCCGGGCATCGGCAAATCCACTCTGCTGTTGCAGGCCCTGAGCGCGCTCGCCAGCCGCCTGCGCGCGCTGTATGTCACGGGCGAGGAGTCGCCCGAACAGATCTCGCTGCGCGCCCATCGGCTCGGTCTGCCTGCCGGCGACACCCGGCTGGTGGCGGAGACCTCGGTGGAGCGCATCCTGGAACTGGCGCGTCTCGAACACCCGCAGGTCATGGTGATCGATTCGGTGCAGACGCTCTATACCAGCCTGTTGCAGTCGGCGCCCGGTTCGGTGGCCCAGGTGCGCGAGGGCGCGGCGCAACTGGTGCGCTTCGCCAAACAGAGCGGTACGGTGCTGTTCCTGGTCGGGCATGTCACCAAGGAAGGCACCCTGGCCGGGCCGCGCGTGCTGGAACACATGGTCGACACCGTGCTGTATTTCGAGGGTGACCCCGGCGGCCGTTATCGGGTGATCCGCGCCATCAAGAACCGCTTTGGCGCGGTCAACGAACTCGGCGTGTTCGCGATGACCGACAAGGGTCTGCGCGAGGTCAGCAATCCCTCGGCGATCTTCCTGTCACGTCACGAGGAGCCAGTGCCCGGCAGCGTGGTCATGGTCACGCGCGAGGGCACGCGGCCGCTGCTGGTCGAGGTGCAGGCGCTGGTCGCCGAGAGCCATTTGTCGAACCCGCGGCGCGTGACCTTGGGCCTGGAACAGAACCGTCTGTCGATGTTGCTCGCCGTGCTGCACCGCCACGGCGGTATCGCGCTGACCGATCAGGATGTGTTCGCCAACGTCGTCGGCGGGGTGCGGGTGGCCGAGACCGCCGTTGATCTCGCGCTGGTGATGGCCGTGTTGTCGAGTTTCCGCAACCGGCCGTTGCCGACCGATCTGGTGATGTTCGGTGAGATCGGGCTGGCCGGTGAGATCCGTCCGGTGCCCAACGGTCAGGAGCGTCTGCGCGAGGCCGCCAAACACGGCTTTAAGCAGGCCATCGTGCCGACGGCCAACGTGCCCAAGGGCGGGGTGGAGGGCATGCGGATCGTCGGTGTGAAGCGCCTGAGCGAGGCGCTGGAGGCCTGTTAGGGAAGCTGAACAGGGTCCGTTCGTGGTGAGCCCTTCGGCATGTTCAGGACAGGCCTGTCGAACCACGAACGGACGCATCGCCTTCACTATCACGGTACTTCCCGATTGCCCTTCGACAAGCTCAGGGCGAACGGGAGATTTATTCAGAACGTCCTTAGGCCGGTCTCGTGGCGCCGGCGGCGCTGGGTTACCCCAGGGCCATCAACTCGCGTTCCAACAGGTCCGGATCACCCAGATTCAGTTCCACCAGACGCCGCAGGTGGGTGATGCTGTCGAGATCGATGTCTTGGCAGAACAGGCCCACATGTTGATTCTCCCGGTGGGCGACGCTCACGTCCATCTGGATGCGGGTATCTTGGTCGAGCATCAGGCTGAGACGGTAATGTTCGCCGGGCTTACCCGCCCAGCCGTGAGGTTCGCGGATCAGCGCCCCTTTGAGCGAGAGGTCGATCACCTCGCAGGGCCATTCGTCTGCGTCGCTGCGCAGTACGGCCTCGGCGTCGAAGGGGATGCGGGTGAACCGCCGTTGGTTTTCCTGCATGTCCTGGCCCTCGGTCGCGGCGGGAGCCGCGCCATCCAGGTAGAAGTGTAACTCCAGTCGGCCGATTCGGATGCGGTCGCCATCGTGCAGCGGGCAACTGTTTTCCGCGATGCTGCGGTCGTTCACCTGGGGGGGCAGGTCGCCCTCCAGGTGTGCGATGTAATAGCCGTCACCGCGGCGTGAGATCACGGCCGTGTCCCGCCCGGTCTTGCCCAGGCGTGTCATGGCGCGGTCCAGGCGGATGGTCCGTCCCAGGTGGGAGCCGCTCATGATCTGCAACCCGCCGGCGGGCAGCCGCTGTGCCGGCGCGAGTTCGGCCGGCGGGCCCTCGGCGGCCGGCTCGTGGCTGAAGCTCAAGGTGTGTTTGCCGACCTGGATCTGGTCGCCATCGCGCAGCGCTGTGGCCTCGCTGATGGGCTGCTGGTTGAGTCGGATCGGCGTCTCGGTTTGCAGATTCTCGATGCGATAGGCCTCGCCCTCAGCGTAGATGCGCGCGTGTCGCGGCTGCACCGCCAGGCTGTCGATAGGCACGTTGCAGTCCGGGTCGCGCCCGATGACCAGTGCCTGGCCGGTCAGTGGGAAGACCTTCAACCGTTTGTCTTTGAACGACAGCGTCAGTTTTGCCATGGTAACCGCCCGGTCTGCGCAAGCCGCTTGCGCCCACTCTGTTGTGAACCTGCTGATCTGGAACTTGGTGGCTGCGTCCGCGATCGCTCGGTCGGCGCCCCCCGGCAGCCATTCCGTTACGTCACGCCGCCTCGTGGGGGTAGCGGCGCCAACCGCTGGATGATTGAGCAAAGTCACCGGGG